>JAUMZC010000024.1 GCA_030528295.1 Corynebacterium sp. | reverse complement strand
TACCTCGAACCAATGCTTGAAGGTGTAGCCGAAGACCGCCTTTCCCCCACCCCGATTGGTCCTCGAACAGTACTGTCTATTGAACGGCCCCGAATTCATGCCGCGAACGGGCATCTCAAACGCACGTTTGACGTCGTGTTCTCCACCATCACCTTAATGCTGGTGAGCCCAATCATGATTGCAACAGCACTCGCCATCAAACTTGAAGATGGCGGCCCCGTGTTCTACAAGAGTGAACGCATCGGGAAAAAAGGCGAACCCTACTATGTGTGGAAATTCCGCAGTATGTGCCTCGACGCAGAGGATAAAATCAAGGATCTAATCGAAGCAAACGGTGGCCAATCGTTGCTGTTTAAAATGAAAGATGATCCTCGCGTGACCCGGGTTGGGAAATTCATCCGCAAATACAGCATCGATGAGCTACCCCAATTTTTCAATACCCTCCAAGGCACAATGAGTGTGGTAGGACCCAGGCCACAAGTACAACGCGAAGTCGACGAATACGATTCTGACATGTACATGCGGCTTGAAGTTCCACCAGGAATCACGGGCCTTTGGCAAGTCAACGGGCGCTCAAATCTCAGCCCCCAGCTGGCCCAGGCGCTTGACCTTTACTACGTGGACAATTGGAGTTTCCTACTCGATATCCGCATAATCTGCGCAACATTAAAAGCCGTACTGAAATCAGAAGGCGCCTACTAACGACGCCTACTGAACAAAGGCACAGGAACCCTCACAGTGGTTTTTGGGAAAATGTACGGCCTAAAAGCCCCTCAATGCGACCGATGAAAATAGCGCTTTGAAGCCGCACGCCGTACCAATCACGCTTTAGCGCATGGCGTACAACGCGAATCAGTGGTCCGGCAGAACCCCGAAGGCATTGTGAAGGTGAACACCATCGACGTAACACTCGGCCAGTTCCGCGCGCATACCGACGATGCTTCGCTATCGGAAAAACCTCCGAGGCATTCGATACCATCAACACTTTGTATTCGGGGTCATACACCACTGGTCCGCGCTGCATACACCGAATCAGCAAATCAGTCCCTTCTGCCGACTGCCATGGGGTAGGACAGCCGGTACCGAGTGCTTCATCAAATAACAAACCATCACGGAGGTGCTCAGCCCGGAAAAACAATCCCGATTCGATAACATGCGTCCACACTGTGCGGCGATCAACAATAAACCGCTCCTTCGAAGACGCTGGCACCCGCGGGGACATACAATGACCAGCAACGGCGCTTGCATCCGGAAACTCATTACTCCTAAGTACCGGTGGATTTACGATTTTTGAATCATCGTCAAGCACGCACACCCAATCAACAAGATCCATAATCGCAGTGATCGCACCATTTCGTGCCGAAGAAACTCCTCCAGGAACCGTTTTCGTAGTGCGAACAAACGTGGGAAAACGGTTTTGGAAACGCTCACACAGCTCCGCGATTTCGGTACCTTCCGATTGATCATTCACAGCAACAGCGATCGGCGGCACTTCCAATTCTGCTAGCGATTCTAAGACTTTCTCCAGATCATCGGTAGGTTCCCGCACTGGAATAGCAACACCATATGTTTCCAATATTCATTCACCTCACGTTCGTGCTGCTGTGCGAAACATCAGCAGAGTTAAACCAATAAACAGCGCAAGATACGTCACCATATCCCCAAGAATCGCACCCTGCGCGCCCGCTATATACGCCCCCAAAGGACCGATAATAATCCCCACAACAATCACAGCAATTCGAATTTTTGTTGCGCTCCAAGTAACCCCTTGAGCACGCAAAAAAATCGTCGGAATCGTCGAACAACTCGAACATAGTCTATGAATTATCGCAGGCAGTAATACCGGAAGTACCGCCAAGAAATTCGCACCAAACACAGCAACGCTGATATTCGTAGGAAGCAGCCAGATCATCCCGCCGAAGACTACAACCACCACTGAAACCGCCGCGACCATGGCGCAAAACGCGCCAAGAAGGTACCTGCGATCCGCTATCCGCTCAGGAGAAAGTTCACGCAACACGGTGCTCCGGAGGAAATTATTCATCAAGCCAGTGATCCCCATCACCGTTAATGCGGTGCGGAAAATAGAAATCTCTTCACTCGATGTCACGATCGCCATCACTGCGAGAATCGCAGTTCCAGCAGTAGCGCCAAGAGCCGCCTCCGCAAAAAACGCGGAGCTGCGGGCGAAATTACGCTTCAACCAAGCTCCTGCCACCCGGATTGAAACTGGCCGGTAACCCAACGCGAGTGCAAGTATGACACCAACCACGCAGCACATTGCACCCCACACAGCTAAAAATACGACCGGTGACGTGGAAAAACGTCCCGCCACAATAAACCCGATGACAGTTCCAACCAAGCCAACGAGGTCCCCAACAAACAACAGGTAGCTTCGCTTCAAAGCAATCGCGCCATATCGAACAGCATCCATAAAACACACTGCCAATACCACCACTGCGGAAGCAACGAGGGCATCTCGATATTCCGGCCACACCAGACCGAATCCCAAACACGCAACACCACCAATCACCGCGCAGTACATGGCTGCGGTCACCGCAGAATTAAGCACTGCTTGCAAATCGGTTCCCCGTGTTGCCAACACGATAAACGTTTCACCGCATAATGCACGAACTAAACTCAACACAACTTGGCACAATGCGACACCAAAGACGAAATAACCGTGATCAGCTAATCCAAGGTACCAACCAGAAAGAATAATGATCGCAAAACTATTGAGGCTGCTACATACCTGTGCAAGAAACGCCGCAATAGTGCCACTAACACCGAAGAGTTTTGCCATGGCTGCTAGTTATTCACACTCGCTTGTAAAACCTCCGCCATTTCCACATATTTTGCTTCCAGAAGCGGAAGCTGCCGTTGAACTGCCTGCCTATATTCGGTGCGGGTCACGGCGTCGAAAAGCAAACTCTCAACCTGCATGATCACTGCATGCGGATCGAATGTATTTACGTTGTGCACCCAATCTTGTAAACCAGCATCAGCAAATGCCGAAAAACCTTTCCGTTCGTACGCAAGATGAATCACAAAATGACCAGCCTTTAACGCCATTAACGCAGCATGTAACCGCACCGCCACCACCACACGTGGTGGACAATTATTGTGCCGCAGAAACTCAGCAGGCGATATATTATTCAACCCCGTTAATTGTTGTTGCACCTCAGTATCATTATTCCCACCTACTGAGCTTTGAATATATCCAACAAGTGGAATTTCACGCTCACTAAGCAACTCGCTGAATTGCTTAACACCTTTCGGAAGTGATCCATGCACCGCACGGGCAGTCAATACAACACCCTGATCCACGTCAATCGAATCCTCGTGTTGCAACGATTCACGGAATTCCGGCGACGTCAGCGCCAAATCAGGAAAACGTTGACAATTCTCCAATGCAGACTCGCCCATTGAACGATCATCACGAAGCATAAAGCACGAAATACGCCGCACTAAACTACGGAACAAATACCGTGTACCACATCGAAATGGCCCAATACTTTGCGGAAGATACACACTCGGCGTTGACGACATTCCCGCTGCAAGTAATTGCGGCACCATCACCAACAAACACTTCAGGAATTCCACCGGGTGGCCGGCCCGTAAATAGCCACCACCTACACCAACAATAAGATCAAATTCGTGCAGCCGGAAAAGCTTTTTCACATACGCTCGAGACCAACCAAACATAGTTGGTTTCGACCGATACACACGAATACCTAAATACTCAAAACTCTGCGGATCAGAAGCGCACATTTCAATCTGGACATCGCGACCAAATACGTGACGCAACAGCGCAATGGTCTCATCCACTAGAAGGCCATCACCGCGATTATGCGCACTATATGCTTGCAAAACCATAATTTTCTTTGGCATTAGACAACTAACTCCTCATACAATTTACGGTGCGCGGCCACACTCCGTTCCCAATCAAATTTGGAAGCCCACTCCCGCGACAATGGAATAACGTGCTCACGCCATGCACTATCAAAAACGTATTTGGCAAGAGCCTCCTCAATCGCCTCCGCAGAAACATCCTCAATAAGTCCGGCGGGACCTGCAACATCACGCAACGAACCGCGACGTGTAGCCAACACCGGCGCCCCCGCAGCCATAGCCTCCAACACTGGAAAACCAAAGCCCTCATACAAACTTGGAAACACGAACGCTAAACAATGTTGCAGTAAATACACCCGGTCCTGGTTGGACACAAATCCTAACCGAATGGTGTTCGGGCTCGCAGCAATTCGAGCCTCAATTTCTTCCGCATTCCAAGCTGCTCGGCCAGCAATCACCAATGGCAACCGAAGTTGGTCTACCGCCTCAACCAATTCGATTAAATTTTTCCGAGGCTCAATATTTCCCAAGTACAGTAAATATTCCTTTGGCAATTGTGCTTGCACCTCAGGAGACACTGACGCTTTACTCGCAAATAACTCACCGTCGATACCATGGGGAATCACTGTAATTTTGGAGCTTTCAATTCCAAATACATCTTGCAATGTTTCGCTACTAGAATTCGAGACCGTAATCAGCGCATCAGTGAACCGCATCGCTGCACGAACCCTACTCCGCCACACAAATTCTTGCACTGGATTTCGAACACCTTCAGCAACAGCACTCGCCACACCATGTACCGTCACCACTGAAGGGCGACGCACCGGAAGCAACGGACCCGTGTCCGCGCTATAGTGAACGACCTCGCCATTCACTGGTTTTTGCAGCGCACTCCCCTGCTCCAACACCGCGGTCACTGTGGCACGAGAATGATATGGCAGTGCTTCCACATCCCACCCGTATCCGCGCATTCCCTCTGCTATCGCACGTGTGTACGTTGTGTTTCCGCCAACATTACGCTCAAGTATCCGACCAGGATAATATACTTTCTTCATATCTTTCCTTTAACAACTACTATTCTCGAAACACCGCTTGATACCGATCCGGAACATCAGGTGCCACATCCTCACCTGAAGCTTTTCGGTGGCGCGGCGGTCGGGACGTCGAAACGCTTTCCTCCGGCGCTCTACCACAACCGCACGCACGCCAAATATCAAAAACGAACCACACGACAATCACCCCGAGGAAAATCGGCGCACTACGCCCCAACAGCAAATACGAAATCCTCGGCAGCTCTAATGAAGCAAAACAAAACACCGGAATGACCAGCATGGAAATGAAATGTCCATTTTTTGCTTTGCTATAGAGAAGGGCAAACACTAACGCCTGAATAAAAAACAGAAAGAGCACTGTCACCAGGGAAATTTCGCCAATCAACGGAAATACAGTCCCAATATTAGTGAGGCTTGGATTGGCAAAAAGTTCCAACTGCAACCCCCACCAACGGTTAAATTCAGTACCGGCGACATCGCCATTACCTAGCGGTGAACCAGGCAAATTATACAAAATATAAAATGCCGTTTGATTCAAATTATGCTCATCGGCCAACCTGCCGTATAGCACACCATTATTTGTTGCTGTGGCATAATACGAAAGGAATCGGCTCACAATAAACTCCGTAAATGACTGCTCTGATTCCTCACGCACAAACGCCCATGAACGGAAATATTCGCCGAGTGCAAATAATCCAAACGCCAAGGCCGCTAATAACACTGGGGCAATTGCAATCATGAATTTTCGGGTCCGCGGATACCGCGAATTAGGTGGCCACAGCGACACCAGCACCATCATTGCCGGCACCGCAACCTCAAGAAACGCTATTCGTTCTGCATACAAAAAGAAGCGCAATAACGAAAGCATAATAACCAGCCACACGAGAATCGTTGCGCTTTTGCCCGTCACCCGGGCCCGCACAATTCCAAGCACAACAACTAGCACGCCAAATTGAGTCAATGTTGTGAGCCCGGCTTGCGGTTGTGCCACTTCTTTCAATTCCGAAACTGCGCCTGGATCACCCCGCAACGTTGCCATCACCGCAGTAATCGTCGCGCCATTTTGGGACGCTTTGACAATCCAAATAACGTATCCCGCCAATGTGAGCAGAACAAAGAAATAAAACAACACCGTTAATATGCGGGTACGCAAAAACAGTTCTGTTTCTTGGAAATAGGACTGCTTCGTTCGCCTGCCAAGCACCATACCCACAACAATTCCCAGCAGCACGGCAATAATCACCGCACCAATTTCAACTGCTTCCACGGTGGTGACATACCGCGGCGTACCCCACCGTTTGTATTGCGCGTCGTCGACAGCCACAATGACGTACAGCACCACAGCCAAGCTGAGCAGCATCAGGAGGTTAGGGCTCGTCCACCAGGGAAAACGGACAATATCGTGGAGTCGTGTAGTGGCACTTGGATGATTGTTGTCCATCACCGCGCCCTCACCGGATACGTCCACCGCGAGCTCAGCGCCACAACCGTCAACCCAAGAAGAAAGCCTAACGACGCCCCGGCCACCGGCCAATCCACGCCAGCACCGGCACGGAACACCGAAATGCCTTCCGGTCGCGTTGGCAGCACTCCAGTATCGAAGTACAACAAGCCACGATTCTCCTCAATGTATTGGTACATTGTGTCGAATACCTTCACCGCCACGACGGAGCTTATTTCCGGTTTTTCAGAGGCCACGCGAATTGTGATCACACGCGTCGAACGTGTGGCCGTACCTGTTACTTCAAAAGACTCCTTCTCAACCTGGGCATTCGTTGCCAGTTTTTGCCGAAACTCGTCGGAATTCACCGCTTCACCGAGCAACAAGGTATCGTCCCTGGTTTTCCCCAAGGCAATCATCCGTTTTTCTTCTTCCGGGCTTTCAATGTGCGGATTGACCACCATGATCTTTGAATCCACCACATAAGAAGTTTCTAACGTCTGGTTGTATTGCGCACCAGCTTGCCAGCCAAGGAATATAAAGCCAGGCATCAATAGCCAAATCACTAAACGTAACGTAACAAGTCTCCAACCATAGGTCATAAAATCAAAAATTCTCTTTACCTAGTTGCAAGTTGATATGCCTGCGCAAGCGCCTTTTTTTGATTCTCAAAACTGTGCGCAGTGATTAACTCATCCCAATATCCTGACAACGGCTGGTGCTCTTCCAACACTTGAAGCACTTTATGTTTCGCTTCATCTGCGCTCCCAAATCGAGCCTGCACGGGGCATTCCGCCAATGGCGGAATATCAGACACTATTGTGGGCACCCGAGACGCAGTAGCCTCCAATATCACCATCGGGAAACCATCCCATTGAGACGTGTATAGCAATACCGAAAGCTCAGTGATGCTGCGCTGCAATGCAATATCATTCAACCAACCTGTGACCTCAATTCCGGATTCTTGCAACAATTTCCGCTGCGTATTATCGCCATCACCGATCCAGATAAACTGAACATCAGGTCTCGTTTCCCAAACTAATCTGGCAATTTCGATGAATTTCTCCGGGTCGCGGTATTCATTGATTCGGCCCACCATACCCACGATCGGGCGTTGCGGCGCAGTCCATTTCATGTGCTGCGAGGGATGATCTGGCGGTAGCGCATTCGGAATTGTTACCACCGGTACCTTGGGATTCATATTTCGCAACAACAACGCTTCATGCGCTGAGCAACCTGCGAATACTCTCGTATTCAATGAAAATAGCGTTTCAAGTACTTTAAATACTTTTCGTTTCTTTGGTGAGAAATCAGGGCGCCCAAACGCTAGCGCATGCGGCGTATACACAACCGGAATCCGGGTGCGCAGCCACGCAATTCGGCTATATGCTCCGGCATAACTGGAATGCGCATGAATAACATCAGGTTTCACGACATTCACTGCGGCAATAATTCGCCGAATTGCCGCGAAATGATTTTCAGGAAGTTCCAAACATGCAATTGCACCTTCGATGTCCCGTGATACGAGGTTTTCTCCACGTCGCGCATTTGCCAACACGAAATGCTCAATTTCCGGCGTGGCTTTCACATACCCCTCGAGTGCTGTTTGTACTCCGCCGGCCAAGCATTCCGTCACATGTAAGACTCGCATCGTTTCCTTTCGTAATGTTCACCTCGCCTCAACTTGCGCGCAATCGTACATAGCAAAACTGATACGGATAACAACGTTTCATAATGCGGCCCTGATTAAAAAATTAAAACACCAGGTAATAGACGTAAATTAATTAAGAAATTTTGCTTCTTAGCCACTACCAATTGGGGTCAATATGCCCACATTGCGTATCGACGTCGCGTCCCACAACAGGGATTATCTCGCTTGAGCGCCGTCCCCCTCCCCGTCCGACAACACCTTCGGATCGTGGATAACCCGTCCAGATTGAGGCAAATATGAAGATTCAATGAAGAACGCTCATTGCGATTACACGTTCGAGACAGCCTTTAGCCATGGGACTCACCCCGTTTTAGGGTAATTTTTAAAAATGTCCACAATTTAAATTTTCCGTATTTCGCCTTGTGGTATCAAATCACCTACGGGTCGACATGTTTGTGGCCAGAGTGCTTAAAATTAGCAACATTAGAACCATTCAAATATCAACACTCGCTTTCTTATCGAAAATAATATAAGCAATTACGAGCGCAGGACTGCAGCAAAATGCCACGTCGCGCCATACACGGCGTCGATAAGATAAGAATGACACTACTCTACTTTGCACAATGTTTTCCCTAGCAATATAGCTACAGCATTGATAGAATTTGAAGTATCAGCAACCGGGAAATATTGGGGAGGTGAAATTCAAATGGCAAAAGCGAAACCGTCATTTCAGGTCCACGCGCGCGGTAATCATTTGGGCGCGCACGCAGTGTATACAAATAAAGTAACCCTGCAAATGTTTCTCGGAGAATGCGTCAATATTAATTTTGACACCGCCGATTTGCATTCTTTATCCGCGAAACTTTCCGTGCATTATGGCGGTCTTTTAAGCGCCTACCATATTGAATACCTCCTCGGTTTTTGTCAGCGACTTCACACAACACTTCCATTATTCCGCCACCATGCAATACAAACTGGTGTGGTCAGCAGTAACCACATCATCGCAATGGAACGTTTGTTGCAAGAACTCCCGGATCCACCAGACCGAAACCTCACCAACAAGCTCGACTCCGCCTTGGTCAAACGGTTCACGCCAACCATTGCCAACCAGCAGGTCCCCACCGTCAGCGATGTAAAGCGTTGGCTCAAGGAACTCCTGAAATCCTGGCGCATCGAAACCGAAGAAGCACCTACGCCAGTCGAACCTAATGTCGAATGTTGTACCAGTTCCGCGCCCGGAATGGCGATCCTCACCGCCGAGCTTGACAGTATCGACGTCGCTGCCATCTACGACACCGTGCAGGCGCACGCCAAAGCCAACGACATCACACCGACCCAAGCGCTCGTCGAACTCATATGCAATAACGGCAGCGGGATCCAACACGCGCATAAATTCGTACTGTTCGGCCTCGGGGAACAAAAACCAGACCATAAACTAGAAGCAACCTGGCTCAATGGGGTTGGTCCACTCACAAAACAACAACGCGAAACAATTAGCAATCAACATTGCGACTATCGCGATGCGTACGAGATAGCGAAAGAACTTTCGGAAAAACACGATCCCAGCCTCAACCTACGAATGCTCGTAATCCTACGCGATGGAACCTGCCGATTCCCTGGCTGCAACCACCCCGCCAGCCAGTGCGACATCGACCACGTAATCAACTGGGAAGCCGGTGGCTGGACCACACTTTCGAATCTGCAATGCCTCTGTCGGAATCATCACAACGCCAAAACCGACCGCCGCGTGCGCGCAACCATGACGAAAAACGGACACGTCACCTGGTACACCGCGAACGGCACCCTCATAGCCACCACAATTCCCACCGGGCCCCTCGCCGAAATCGAAGGACTCGAACGCGGAATCACCACGCGCCACTCCGGGAAAACCCCAGCCGACGACAACACAAACCCACCAACCAACAACGGCCTCGGGCGCTGGGGCTACACGATCTTCCAAAAACGAAACCGCATTCGGAAACGCCGTGACCAAAACCGGCCACCACCAGAACCAGAGCCGCCACTACCCAAAAGAATGTAACTGCAAACCCCAACCACCAAAAGGTTGGGGCCCGCAGGCATGCCGTCATCGCTGACGCACTACCACCGCAACAACCACCGCCACAATGCCCGCCATTTCCGCCCAAGTCAACGACTGGCCCAACATCACAGCACCCAGCAACGCAGCCGTCAACGGAAGCAACGCCAACAAAATCGCAAAATACGACGCCCCCGTCATCCGCAAAATCACCTGGTCCAACGAATACGGAATCACCGCACTCAACAAACCAAGCGCCCCAGCCAACAACACAACCTCAGCCGCAAACCCCCACCCACCCGAAGGCCACAACAACAACGCAAACGGCGATGAAACCAGCCCCGCCCAGAAAAATCCCACCGCCAAACTATTCTTCGAAAACGAATGAGCCACCCGATCCCCAAGCACAATGTACATTGCCCAAAACACCGCAGCCAACAACGCCGCAATCACACCATATGCACTTGACGACCACTGGGCTCCCGACATCACCAGCACACCGCCACCAGCCAACAACAAGGCCAACCAGTCACGAACACTACGACTCCCCCACGCAGCCACAACAATCGGGCCCAAGAATTCAATCGCAACCGCAGTACCCAACGGCAAATGCGCAATAGCCTCATAAAACGAGACATTCATACACAACGTCACAAAACCAAACACCGCGGCAATCAACCCCGCGCGGCCGACGAAATCCGCAGGGGCAGGACGTCGCAACGCAAGGAGCAACAAACCCGCCGCAGCGATCCGCAGCCACGCCACCACCGCCGCCGGAAGTACATCGAACAACCCGACGGCAAGCGCAGCCCCCGCATACAGTGATAAACCAGAAACCACCATAAGCAGCGGAGCAGCAAAACGTTGAACCATAAAACACCAAACTACGGCACTTCTAAATCCCCAACAAACAACGTAATAAAACTCTTATCAAATTCCACCGGATAACCCATAAAGCCACCAGCATGAGAATGATGTGCAAGAACTGCAGCCTTCAACTGACGCGGCGAACCAGTGAAATACATCTCCGCACCCGACTCAGGTTCTATTTCCTCACCATCACAATAACGCAGCACCTCACGATACGTATTTGGACCAACATGATCGAAATACAACGTGGATTCATAGCCGCCCGAAAAACACTGGGTATTAACGTCAAACGAAAAAGTTCCCTTTGCGAATTCACGAGCTGCGCGATTATCCAACATCTCTTGAGAAAGGAACTCAGGAATAACCACATCAGCACATTCGCCCATCCTCGTCGAGCCGCTCACCCGGCAGAACTCTTCAATCCGCGAATCCCCACACACCTGCGCATAACCAAACACCTGGGCGCCACAATCAATCACCGAATTACCAAACACCCACGCATGGCCATAGGTTCGAGCACACGAACCAACCTGGGCGAAATCGAACACCCGAGAATTCTCGAATACTTGAGCATGATCCAACAACCACGCCTGACCCGCAACCTGCGCATTGCCGAACACCTGGGCCATACCGGAGACCCATGCCTGATCCACCACCGAAGCATTCTCAAATACCGAAGCAAACCCACCGATTCGCGCCTTCTGTTGTGCTGTTGCACACCCGAAAAGACGGGCCTGGTCACCAACCCACGATGCGCCCGTAACACGCGCATTTTCAAAAATCTTTCCACTACCCGCAATCGTGCATTCAAGCGTCACAGCATTACCGAAAACATGAGCAGTATCGGTGACATTCGCCGCCACAACAGCATTGCCATACACTTTCGCCTTACCAGAGATGCGGGCACGCGAACCCACTTCAGCGCTCTCATACACTTCAGCGAAGTCAGACACTAACGCCTCATCACTCACCAATGCATCCCCATATACTTTCGCATTATCAGCAACCCAAGCATGATCTCGGAGATTTTCCTTACGTTCCACCCAGCCGCCCAGCACACCAGGAAGCACCCCACAATGACGAAGAAATTTCAATGCTCGAATGCGGCGAAGTGTTCGGCCACGGTATTCGCAGGTCTCGCCAGTCATTTCAAAATGGGACATCAAAATTCCAATCTATAATTACCAACATTGCTTCCCCCGGCCCCAAGGTACAGGCTCGGTGCAACACCGGGTGTGCTGGGTTTTTTACAATCGAAAAAATTCCCGATACCTACCTCTCGGTAAGCAGCGGGAATTTTAAGATAGATGTTCGAATGCCCTACCCCCGGCTAGGCTTTAGTCAACGAAGCGCTCACACCTTCAAGAACATCAAAACCTGCAACTGGTTCAGTCTGAATTTCAAAAGCAGTAGCTAACACCTCACCAGCAATCAAATCCTTGTGGCGTTGCGCCCACTCATGCTTATCAGCAGGAACACCCAGCACCACATGGATGCGATCCGAAACTTCGAAGCCAGAGTTTTTCCGTGCATCCTGGAGGCCACGAATCACGTCTGCAGCCCAGCCCTCAGCTTCCAGGACTTCCGTAACGCTACGATCCACCAGGACCAAACCGTCAACGCCTTCGATCTGAGCAGTACATTCAGGATCGGCGACGACAAGGCGTTCGGTGAATTCGCCTTCCTGAAGCACGATGCCGTCGGCGACAACCGTGGCGTCGAGACGCTCATAATTGCCAGCCTTCACTGCACGAATTGCGCGCTGAACATCCTTGCCGAGACGTGGGCCAGCAACACGAGCATTCACAACGACTTCAAAATGGCCAATCGAATCAACGTCATCCGTGAGGACAACCTCTTTGACATTGACCTCATCCTTGACGATATATGCAAACGGCTCCAACCGCTGTGACTTCGGAAGCGCCACCGTGAGCTTCGGTAACGGCAAACGATTACGCAACTTGTGAGCTTTACGCACTGACGATGCCGCCGAACACACGTTCCGCACTTGGTCCATTGTTCGAACAAGTTCATCATCTGCGGGGATGTCCTCTGGGCGAGGATACTCCGTCAAATGGACAGAACGTTCACCGGTCAGTCCGCGCCAAATCACCTCCGTTGCCATTGGCAACAATGGCGCCGCAACACGAGTCAAGGTTTCCAATACCGTGTACAGCGTGTTAAATGCCTCAGGGAATTGCTCATCACCAGCCCAGAAACGGTCCCGAGAGCGTCGAACATACCAATTTGTTAACGCATCACAGAACCAACGGACTTCATCACACGCACGAGCAATATCGGAGCGATCAAGCGCCTCCTGACACGCCGCCACCAAATGATGAAGCTTCGCAAGAATATAGCGGTCCAGCACATTCGTGGAATCCGTAGACCACTGTGCAGGCTTCGACGAATACAACTGCAAGAAGGCATACGCATTCCACATCGGCAACAGCGCTTGGCGCACGCCCTCACGAATACCCTGTTCGGTGACAATAAGGTTGCCGCCACGCAGAATCGGGGAACTCATCAAAAACCAGCGCATCGCATCCGAGCCGTCGCGATCAAACACCTCATTGACATTCGGATAATTGCCCTTTGACTTGGACATTTTCAGCCCATCATCACCAAGGACAATGCCGTGTGCTACGACCTTCTTATAGGACGGGCAATCAAACAATGCCGTTGCAAGAACATGCATCGTATAGAACCAACCACGGGATTGACCCGAATATTCAACAATGAAATCAGCTTGATTATGGGTATCAAACCAATCCTTGTTTTCGAACGGGTAATGCTTCTGGGCAAACGGCATGGAGCCAGACTCGAACCAGCAGTCAAGCACCTCGGGAACACGACGCATTGTGGATTTACCAGTAGGATCGTCCGGGTTCGGGCGAGTGAGCTCGTCAATATACGGGCGATGCAGCGACGTCGGACGGACACCGAAATCACGTTCCAATTCATCGAGGGATCCGTAGACATCAACACGCGGGTATTCCTCAGAATCAGAAACCCACACTGGAATCGGCGAACCCCAATAACGGTTACGGGAAATGTTCCAGTCGCGGGCGCCTTCAAGCCATTTACCAAACTGACCATCGCGCATATGGGCAGGCATCCACTCAATTTGTTCATGATTGAGTTCAACCATGCGGTCACGGAACTTTGTCACCGCAACGAACCACGAAGGCAGTGCCATGTAGATCAGCGGTTCACCAGAACGCCACGAATGCGGGTACGAGTGTTCGATTGTTTGATGACGCAGGACGCGCTTCGCGGCTTTGAGATCACGAATGATATCTTTATTAGCATCGAACACGAGTTTGCCCTGATAGTCAGGGACGAGCTCGGTGAATTTACCATCCATATCCACCGGAATCACCACGTCGATTCCTACTGTTTCGCAGGCGATCATATCGTCTTCACCAAATGCCGGAGCTTGGTGAACAATACCCGTACCGTCTTCGGTGGTCACATAATCCGCAGCGATAATCTGGAACGCATTTGGATGGTCCTTGAAGTAATCAAACACTGGCTGATACCGCAGACCCACAAGTTCGGCACCAGCATGGGTGGAGATCACTTCATAGTCACCGAGTTCCTTGGCATAGACGGGCACCAAGTTTTCAGCCAGAAGGAAGCGTTCACCAGCGAATTCACCACTTCCAGCTTTCACCAATGCATAGGAAACCTCAGGGTGCACGGCGAGCGCCAGGTTAGATGGCAGCGTCCACGGCGTCGTGGTCCAGGCAAGCGCGTTAGCGCCTAAAAATTGCTCGTCGCCTTCAACGATTGGCAACGTAACTGTCAGTGTTGGATCCTGACGCATCTTGTACGAATCATCAAGACGAGTTTCCTGGTTCGACAGCGGCGTGTGCTCTGCCCACGAATACGGCAGCACCCGAAATCCCTGGTAGATTAGGCCTTTATCGTAAAGGGTCTTAAACGCCCACATGACGGACTCCATAAAGCCGAGGTCCATCGTTTTATAGCCATTATCAAAATCAACCCAGCGTGCCTGGCGGGTAACGTAGTTCTTCCACTCTTCGGTGTATTCGAGCACAGACTTAGCACAAAACTCATTGAACTTTTCCAAGCCCATGGCTTCGATTTCGCCTTTATCTTTGATGCCAAGCTGCTTTTCAGCTTCTAATTCTGCAGGTAACCCATGGCAGTCCCAACCAAACACTCGCGCAACTTTTTTACCCCGCATGGTCTGATACCGAGGGATGATGTCTTTCACATAGCCCGTCAGCAAATGCCCATAGTGCGGGAGACCATTTGCAAACGGAGGGCCATCGTAAAACACAAATTCCTCTGCGCCTTCTCGTTGAGACACAGAAGCCTGAAATGTTTGATCCTTCTTCCAGAAATTCAGGACTTCTCGTTCCATATCTGGAAATCGGTTTGAACCCCCAGTGAGATCAACACGAGGGTACACACCGCCAACTGCCATTTTGGAGTCTCCTTGCAATAAGTTTTGAAATAACTTCTTGCTGGGACGCACCAACAATGGCGCGCGGTACCACCCGGCTTGAATGTGCTACACATTCCACTTCATTCAAGGTTTGTACGAAACCACTCGTCCGGTTCTACTGGGCCATGAGGCTGTTCTTCCGGAAGCTCCCCGGTGATTGCCGGATCAATGCCTGTGCGTACTATAGCTTAACGCTTTGTACGAATAACATCCCAAATCCACAGGATAAGCCCTGCTGCCGCAACCACGATCAGCAGATACGACCAAATATCTGACTCTGATTGCACTGCCAACACCAACAACACAAGCGCGATGAGCGCACAGAGAACTGCGACTATAAGCACTAGCTATCTCCCTTCAGATGAAAAGGCCCCACAGCACAAGCTGAAGGGCCCTCACGCTAGCGACTAATTATCGTCAGCGCCGTGTGGAGCTGCAGTTCCTCGGGTAGAAAGCTCTTCCAATTGACTTTCTAGGTAAGTCTTCAGCCGTGTACGGTACTCACGTTCGAAGGTCCGTAGTTCGGCGATACGTCCCTCCAACGCAGACTGCTGCTTCTTTACTGTAGCCATAATTTCCGTGTGCTTACGCTCGGCATCAGCCTGCAGCGCATTTGCCTTGTCTTCTGCCTGGCGGACCTGTGCTTCTGCACGTTCCGTGGCCTCAAGAATCATTGCTGTAGAGTCTTGCTTCGCCTTCGCAAGCATTGCTTCAGACTTTTCAGTAGCGTCAGCTACCTTGGTAGAAGCTTCGCTATTTGCACGCGCAAGGGTTCGCTCGGACGCAACATTAGCTTGAGCCACTGTGCGCTCAGCTTCAGCACGGGCCGTTTCAAGCATATTGTGGGACTCGGCGCGAGCGTCACTGGTCAGACGATCCGCCATTTCCTGAGCAAGACCCAAGACACGGGCAGCCTGCAAGTTTGTATCAGCACTCGGCTCGGGAACCTTATGCTCCTCAACCCATTTAGCCTGCTTCGCCTCATATTCAGCGCGCAATTCAGCCTCGAGTTCGGAACGAATACGTTGGCGGATAGCACCCTCATCAACCTGCGGAACTGTGGCAATAGGAGCGGTTCCGCCTCCCTGAGCGAGTTCAGCTCGGAGCTCGTCAACCTGCTGACGCAGATCGTGATTCTCTTCATGAAGCTGGCCGAGGGTGTCTTCCACCAGATCGAGGAACTGGTCGACCTCGTCCTCGTTATAGCCACGCTTTCCAATCGGCGGCTTGCTGAAAGCCACGTTGTGCACTTCAGCTGGAGTCAGCAGCATGGACGGTTCCCTTCGCGTGTCGTTTCAAAGCCCCGAATTGGGGGCCCCTTAGCTTCAGGGGGGACCCTAAAGCGCTTTTGTTCAGATAGTCGCAAGTGTAACCCAATTGAAACCCTTGCGCACTGCATTACATAGCTCATTGTTCCCTGAATGAACGTGATTGACAACTGAATCCTACAAAGATGGTGCACAAGATAGCAGCTGACACGCACTCAAATCCCTCGTTTTACCCCCGCAAAGTCCCCCCGGATTTTCTTAAAAAGTCCAGCTCAGCATCGCTCGTATGACCTGTAGCCCAAAAAAGAGGACCAATACTGAAACGTCTAACGCAACCGAACCCATGCGAACCGGAGGAATGAGCCGCCGCAAGGCTTTTACGGGAGGGTCAGTAATGACGAAAATGGGTTCCGCTATCATTACGAACCACCGCGGTGGCCGAAAATTCCGCGAAAAAGATTGGATCATCTCGATCAGAATACGCGCTATTAAAAGGAAGATGAATAGGTTAACGATCTCGAAAAGCACATAGGAAACGTAGTTCACACAATCGAGCCTAACGCAAAACTAAAACCACCACGCATTCCGCATGGTGGTCCTGAATGGAAAAGGGAAAACTATTTATCGGATCGCACGTTCGAGTTCGATCGTGCTCACTGATGCACCTTCCGGGATGATAGCAAAGATACGGCTATCCAGCTGGCGCATTGTGCCACGAAGGGCGAAGCACAGGCCGGATGCAAAATCCACAATTCGGCGTGGGATTCCGCTAGCTGCGCCACCCATATCGAAAACTACGGCGTCACCGTCGCGGAATGGCTCAGCCACAGCAGTGCAATCATCGAATGTTTGAGTGCGGACGTACACGATATTTGGGGAGTACGAGCGAGAAACTGTCTCGCGGTAGGAGTAGTTTTCTACGGGCTTGTATGCGGCACCACTGCGGGGATCCACGGTGTAGTCGTCCTCATAGTAAGCATCCATCGGGGCGTCAAGACCGAAAAATTCCTTGATCTTCTGCAGTTGCGTCATAGCGTCCTAGTCCTTTTCCGTTGTGCATCATTCCATTGTGCGAAACTCGCTTGTTTCACCCTAAAACGCGGCGCCCCAAGATATCGGTTCCGACACGCACGATTGTTGAACCCGCGGAAATTGCTTGTTCTAAATCACCGGACATTCCAGCGCTGAAATCTAGAGAATTCCCATAACAAGCCCTTAATTTGGAAAACATTTGCTGAGCAGATTCAAACGAATGATCGCCTAACGGCAGTACGCACATAAGTCCGACCAATTCAAGAAATTCAGCATTGGCAATCGCTTCAGCGAGGTTCTCTATTTGTGCACCATGCGCACCACCACGCGCAGTATCCCCATCGATACTCATTTGCACCATGCACCTCAAAAGCCCCTCGCGTTGGCCAGCATCAAGCGCACGAGCTGCACCATTATTGAGCGCTTGGGCAAGTTTGAGCGAATCAACAGACTGTACAGTGTTTGCCCACCGCGCAACCGAATTCGCTTTTTTAGTTTGCACTTGACCGATCATATGGAATTGCATACTCGGCAGCATCGAGGCTTTTTCGCGCGCCTCTTGGTCACGGTTCTCCCCCACTGCCGTAATACCCAAGTTCAGCAATGCTTCAATGTCTGATATTGGATGATATTTTGTCACAGGAAGCAGCTGAATTTCCTTGGGATCTCTCCCGGCAGCTAATGCGGCTCTTTCAATCCTCTTATATACAAGAGCAAGATTTGCAGACAATTCATCTTTTCTGCTCATTGCAGCCACACCAGGCCAGCTTGTCTGCCGGTCGTCCCTTCCCGACGATACGAAAACATGGTCGTATCTTCGATGGTGCATCGTGGATCAGCATCGATTGCTTCCACGCCGAGGCTTAACAGTTGGCGGACGATGCCTTTTCGAATATCCAACCCACAACTCCCTTGTTTTGTCACAACAAGCGAACCCGGCAAATGCTGCTCCACATCAGCAGCCATTTCCTTTGGCACTTCGTAGTGTTCACCTGACGCCGCAGCACCCAGGAGCGCATGGATATGCACCGGTGTTGCCCCAAGTTCCACCATGGCTGCAACTGTTTTCGCAACAATGCCATTGCGGGCACCAATGCGACCAGCGTGTACTGCTGCCACCACTCCGGCTTCTGTGTCAGAGAGCAGGACCGGCACGCAATCAGCAGTCAGCACAGCGAGTGCAAGTTGCGGTTCGGTGGTTACTAGCGCGTCTGTAGCTTCCATCGGGTGGGATTGAGGTTCCGTTACAACGGAGACATTATTGGTGTGGAGTTGTTCCATCCAGACAATGCGTTCCTCAGGTAAACCGATCACGTTTGCTAGACGACGTCGGTTTGCGGCAACGGCTTCTGGATCATCGCCAACGTGATCGCCAAGGTTGAACGAATGATATGGAAAACGGGAAACCCCGCCGGCACGGTTTGTAAAAACCTTGCGGACGGGGCGTTCTTCTAAGGTGCCCATACTATATGGTTACCGTAGGAAACTCGGCACGCCAAGATCATCTTCGTCATTGTGGTTGCGGGAATCGTTTCCGGTGAACATACCACCATGTTGGAGACGGTTACGGGCTTCACCAGCACGGGCTTCATATGCACGCGGCGCGGGGGCAGGTGTTGGTGGTTCCTCTTCAACATCAGCAAACAGTGATTCACGGGGAGCTGGCGTTGGGTTTTCCGGTTCCTTTTCGACGGCGCGCTGCTCGGCTTTTTTATTCAGCGACGTGACCGTACCCGCTTTGTTTGTTGCCGGATCGAATCCAGCAGCGATAACAGTCACGCGGATTTCATCGCCAAGGTTATCGTCGATAATCGTGCCGAAAATCAGGTTGACATCATCATCAGCCAGTTCTTTCACGCAGTGTGCGGCTTCATTCACTTCTTGGAGGCCAAGGTCCGAACCACCAGCAAAGGAAAGAAGCACACCCTTTGCACCTGCCATGGTGGATTCCAGCAATGGTGAATTCACGGCCTGTTCAGCGGCAGCGCGAGCACGGTTTTCACCACGTGCCGAACCAATACCCATAAGCGCAGAACCTGCGTCTTGCATCACGGACCGAACGTCCGCAAAGTCCACGTTGATCACGCCCGGCGTCGTAATGAGGTTGGTAATGCCTTGCACACCGTCGTGCAATACCTGGTCGGCGTTGCGGAAGGCGTCGACAAGCGACATGCTCGGCTCACCAAGCTGCATCAAACGGTCATTCGGAATAACGATGAGGGTATCGCACACTTCGCGCAAAGCTTCGATACCTTCTTCAGCTTGGCGGGCACGCCGGTTACCTTCGAAGCTAAATGGTCGGGTTACAACACCAACGGTAAGCGCGCCCAGCTTTTTGGCAATATTCGCCACCACTGGTGCAGCGCCTGTTCCGGTGCCGCCGCCTTCGCCAGCAGTTACGAATACCATGTCGGCACCGCGAAGGGTTTCTTCAATTTCGCTCTTGTGGTCTTCTGCTGAGGTGCGTCCAACTTCGGGGTTCGCCCCAGCTCCTAGCCCGCGGGTTGCCTCGCGTCCAATGTCGAGTTTCACTTCGGCATCGGAAAACATCAGCGCCTGGGAGTCCGTATTGACGGCGATAAATTCGACGCCCTTCAACCCCTCTTCGATCATGCGGTTTACAGCGTTTGCCCCGCCACCGCCGACACCGACAACCTTGATAACGGCGAGGTAATTGTTCGGAGAGGTCATATGAGGTTGACTCGCCTTTCTTTAACGATGATGAATGCTAACCATGCCTACCAGCGTGTAGGGTCCTACTTATCATGAGTGAAATTACCTTAAAATTGTCGGACATTTCGGGGCGTGTCGACACTTTCAACCTTTACTTTAAACTTCTTGAACTGCGAAAACGCTACTTCACAGTTACCTGAATAGGGTCACTCACATTCCAGTGTTGACCTTCACGGTTCAGCACAATTCCCGTGGCCACAGCCTTATCGTGATTGTTTTCGGGCGCTCCCCACTCCACGGTACGGCCATCTTCAAACACAAGTGTGACGTTGTATGGGTCAGGCACTTCCATTGCTTGCACTTGGTCGCGTGTATCCCCCAACGATTCCAAAACGTCGCTGAGTTTTCCGAACAACTCGGCGTTGTCTTCTTTCGTTCCGCGAATTTCCACCGCGCCCTCCGGTGGAGTATCGATCAAAAATGCGATTCCAGTGGTGTCTACCAAATGATCGCCATCTTGACGTTTCACAAACATCACGGCTTCGCGTTCAGTAATTTCCACCACCACGGTGCTCGGCCAGGATCGTGAAACCGTCGCTTTTGCCACCCGCGGCAACGCTGCGATGTCATTCGCTGCACGGTGGGCGTCGATATTCGCAAGTATGTCACCCTGGCGAATATTCGACGCCTCAATAATCTCTTCAGGCGTGGTAACTTTCTCCCCCTGCACGTCAATTTCTTTCACGCTAAATAACGGGGTAAAAAACACCACAACAACCGCAGCGACGATCAGGATCACTGCGGTGAGTACGTACAGAATTCGTCGATTCACGCTAATTCGTTCAAAATTTCTTCCGCGAGCATTGTTACACTTCCGGCGCCCATTGTAAGCACAAGATCCCCTGGCTTTGCGACGCCCGCGACACGTTGCGGAACTTCAATAAATTTCGGTACATAGTGCGCTCCGATTTTATCTGCGATAATTCGGCCATCAACTCCAGGTACCGGCTGCTCGCGAGCACCGTATATATCCATTACGATGACTTCATCTGCCAACGATAACGCATCGGCGAATTCCTGCTGGAATTCAATGGTCCGGGAATATAAATGCGGCTGGAATACAACGACAATACGGCCAACGCCTTCCGAATTCACTTTGTCACGTGCAGCCTTCAATACCGCGGTGACCTCCGTTGGGTGATGCGCATAGTCATCGAAGACACGCACGCCAAGGTAACGACCACTGGAAATCGAACCGCGATGTTCGAAACGGCGCCGCACGCCTGTGAAACCACTGAGCCCGTGGGCAAGCGTTTCAAGATCGCCACCAACCAATGATCCCGCCAGCAACGCTGCAGCCCCATTGAGCGCCATGTGGCGTCCTGGTACGCGGAGATCCACTACAACTGTGGTGCCGTCGACCGCCACCTTGAAATTAGAACCACATTTAGTTGCTTCGAAATCCGTGATGCGGGCATCACAGTGATCAGCCATGCCATATGAAAGGACACGAACACCCTTGGCTTTGCTGCGTTCGCCAAGCGCAGCAGCATGGGGGTCTTCATCACAGACGATGAGTGTTCCGTTAGGTTCTAGGCGATCAACGAAATCATCAAATACTTGGAAGTATGCTTCTGCGCTGTGGAAAAAATCGAGGTGATCCGGTTCGATATTGGTGACAACAGCGACTGTCGGACGGTAACGCAGCAATGACGCATCCGATTCGTCGGCCTCCGCAACGAACGCATCACCGGTGCCATGATGGGCGTTAATACCCGCCTTGCTGAGTTGCCCACCAATCGCAAAACTCGGATCAAGGTGTGCGGCCTGCATCGCCACAACGGTCATGGAAGTTGTCGACGTTTTGCCGTGCGTGCCAGCAACAAGCACTTGCTGATAGCCCTCCATGAGTTCAGCAAGCAAGTCGCTTCGCCGGATCACAGGAATGCCTGCCTGATCAGCCGCAACCAGCTCGGGATTATCCTTCGGGATCGCCGCAAATGAAGTAACCACGACGGTAGGAAGCTCCCCAGACAACGTCAGATTTTCACTGCGATGCCCAATGGCAATGGTTGCGCCTGCCGAGCGCAATGTCAGGATAACGCGTGAATCTTTCACATCTGATCCGCTTACTACTGCCCCGCGGGACAACAGGATCGAAGCTAAACCGGACATGCCGGCACCACCAATACCAACCAGGTGGACTCGAGACAGGTCAGTCATATTCCCTTAACTTTTCTGAGAGTTGAGAATGCGGCGTGCGATTTCTTCCGCCGCGTGGCCAAGACCGCTCTTACGAGCAGCATCAACCATGTGATCGTGAATCTCCGGATCACCAAGGATCGCCTTGACTTGCGTAGCCAATCCTTGCGCCGTGAGGTCTGAATCATAAATTAATGTGGCGCCACCAGCACTAATAACTGGTTGAGCATTGAGTGCCTGCTCCCCATTTCCGTGTGGCAGCGGGACATAGATTGCCGGAATAGCCGCAGCAGTCACTTCCGCGACCGTCATCGCGCCCGCGCGGCACACCACAAGATCGGCAATACCATACGCCAAATCCATGCGATCAATATATGGAACCGCAACATAGCCAGGATGCGTCGCCGGGGCTTCATTTTTCCGGCCGTACGCATGCAGAATCTGGATTCCCGCATCAGTGATAGATTCGCACGCACCAGCCAACGCCTGGTTTAAGGAACGAGCGCCTTGTGAACCACCGGTGACCAGCAAAGTTTGTTTGTTCGGATCCAACCCCCAATTGGCATAACCTTCGGCTCGGGTTTCTTCGGACTGGGCGCCGGAAAGTGTCGCACGAATAGGTACGCCCACGACGTCGCCACGCATACCTGAGCCTTCAACAGCGTTTAAGCCCGTGCCCCCGATCCACACGCCGAGCTTATTTGCCATACCTGCGCGCGCATTCGCCTCGTGCACAAAGTACGGAATACCCAACGAACGTGCCGCAACATACGCAGGTGCAGACACATACCCACCAAAACCAATCAAGGCATCAGCCTTACGTTTACGTAAAATCTTGCGCGTTTGATGCACTGCCTTCAGCACCCGTAAAGGCAACATCAACAAACCAAGATTGAACGTTCGGGGAACCGGCACTGGCTGTATAAGATCCAGCTCATAACCACGCTTTGGAATAAGATCCGTTTCTAATCCGCGCTCGGTGCCTAGGGCTGACACCACAGCCCCCTGTTCCCGTAGTGCATCCGCTACGGCTAGTGCCGGTTCAATGTGCCCTGCGGTACCGCCACCCGCCACAACGATATTCACCACAACTACCTTCTCCTTCGTCGATTCGCTGGCGTCCTTTCAACGACGCTACCACCACGGGAAGTCACTGGTCGGCCGAACCTTGGCTGCTGTTTTGGCTTCGGTCGTTTTGCATTTGGCACCATTGGTTCTGGAATTCGTAATACACGATCCCAAATTCCGCGCCCGTAATTTTGCATAGCGGAAATTGCCTCAGGCTCATGTCGCGCACAATTGGCAAGGATGCCCATGGCACCGAGGGTCATAATTGCGGAGGTACCACCAGCGGAAATCATAGGTAATTGGATACCTGTGACAGGAACTAATCCCACAACATAACCAATGTTAATAAATGCTTGGGCTACCACACCTGCTGTTAATGAGGCAGCAAGTAAGCATTGAAAACGGTTGGTGCTTCGCTGAGCGGTACGTAAACCAAACCACGCTAAAACACCAAACAAACCAATCACTACCGCGCCACCCCAGAGGCCTAATTCCTCCCCAATGATGGCAAAGATGAAGTCGTTTTTCGCTTCAGGCAGATAGAACCACTTTGCTCGGGACTGCCCCAGGCCAACGCCGGTTAAGCTGCCGTCCGCGAGCGAAAGAAACCCTTGGTAGGACTGGAATGCCTTGCCGCGCGTATCATCAAACGAACCGAACAAAGCGTCGAAATACACGGTGAAACGGTCTGAACGGAAGCCACCTCGTGTGCTGAGCAAGAGCAAGCCAACGCCCACCACGCCCACGGCACCGAGAATGAACTTTGGATGCACGCCAGCGAAATACAACACAAAACCCACCACGATCGTGAACGCAAGGGCCATACCAACGTCACCCTGCAGCAGGATAAGACACACCATCAGCAGTGAAACGCCAGCGAAGCGGGTATGGGCAGGATCCCAACTCTTTGCGAGTTTCGGCCTATCCGAAAGAAACGCCGCGCCCCAAATCGCAATCACAATTTTGGCGAACTCAGATGGCTGCAACCGCAGCGGGCCCAACACAATCCAAGACTGCGAACCTACTTCCTCCCGGCCAGTACCAATTCCAGGAATCAGCACCAGAATCAACAGGATAAAAGCGGCAACCAGGAGTGCGCCCGCCCAACGTTTAACGGTCGCGGGTCGCAATCGCAACGCACCCCAAAACGCCAACCAACCAACGACAACCATGGCTGCTTGTTTTGCTGCCGCACCCCACACGTTATCGCCATCAAGCACCGACCATGTCATCGAACTGGAGGTGACCATCACCACGCCAAGGCCACTCAACGCACCAACAACAATGGTGATGATGTAATAATCTGTCAATGGGCGGGCATTGACGTCTCTTGAAACATCTTGAACTTTATCCGCAAGGGTCGTCATACACTGCTCCGGGCGGCAGCTTGAGTGAAGAGGTTACCGCGCTGACTCATACCTGAGAACATGTCCAGCGAGGCTGCAGCTGGCGCTAGCAACACTACATCTCCCGGTGTCGCTAGGTTTCGAGCAGCTGCCACGAGCTCTTCCATCGCTTCCACCGGGGAGACAGAATCAGTCATCACCACGGGAATCGTGGGGTCAATTGTAGCCAACTCATGTGCAATACTGTGTCTATCCACGCCGAGAAGTAACGCTGCTTTCAGCCGATGCGCATGTTTGCGTAACAACGGCCGAATATCCGCACCCTTCAGCTGTCCGCCCGCGATCCAAATGACTGAGTCATGCCCCTCTAGTGCAGCATCCGCCGCATGTGGATTCGTTGCCTTGGAATTATCAATATAGGAAACCCCGTTCGCCTGGAACACCACTTGGCCACGGTGCCCAGACACCTGAAAATTTGCCAGGGCTGCCGCAATAGACTCCGGGGTAATGCCTTTGGAACGCGCCATTGCCGTCGCCGCGAGGGCATCAAGAATTCCCGCTGGTCCTGGGGGCGAAATCCCTTCCACAGGAGCGATCACGCCACCGCCAAAGGCACGGTCATAAATATGCCCATCAACTACACCGACTTGGTTCGCAGCGGGTTCACCAAGGGTAAAACCAACCGCGTCGCCCGCCCGTTGAACAACCTCCGGGTCGTCGGCGCCAATAATCGCAACGCCTCCCCGCAACGCCTTCATCTTCGCTTCCGCATAAGCATCAAAACTGCCATGCCAATCAATGTGATCGTGCGCAAGATTCAGTACACAACCGACCGCTGGGGTCAGTTGTTCGGACCAATGCAATTGGAAGCTAGATAATTCCGCTACCAGCACATCAATACGTGGAGACGCTGTGAGCGCATCTCCGACAGCCACGCCAATATTGCCGACAGCTGCAGCCGTTCGAGGACCGCGCTTCATCATTTCCGCGAGCATGGCCGTGGTTGTGGTTTTACCGTTCGTTCCCGTCACCACCATCCACGTATGCGGTTCACCAAACACTCCATCTTGATCGAGCCGCCACGCTAGCTCAACGTCGCCGATGACTGGAAGGTGATGGGCCGCGGCGTCGACAAGCAATGGTGTGCTGGGGCGCCACCCGGGGGAGGTAACCACACAGGTGTAGTCCTCCCAACGCACCTCAGCGGGGGAAATATTGCTAGCACCTGTCACTTCGCTCACGCGGAAGCGGGCGGTCTCATCATCGTCAACAACAGTGGCCTGCACGCCAAGGTCTACCAACATCCGAGCGCAACCCGCGCCGGAAACCCCAGCACCCGCAATGAGCACGTGGCCATCGATAATCATTTACACTCCCGCCACATTCAACCATTCGGTATAGAACAACGCCATGCCACCGATACACGCCATCGCAGTCATGAGCCAGAACCGAATCACCACCGTAGTTTCGGCCCAGCCGCCGTTTTCAAAATGGTGATGGAACGGGGCCATACGGAAAAACCTCGTTCCCCGCGTACGGAACACCACAACCTGAATCACCACGGACGCCGCCTCGATCACAAAGAGCGCACCAATCACAATCATCAGCAACTCTGTGCGGGAAGCCACCGACAGCCCGGCAACCAAACCACCCAGCGCCAACGAGCCGGTATCACCCATAAAAATCTTTGCAGGCGCCGCATTCCACCACAGAAAACCGAGACAACCACCCAATCCGGCGGCGGCCAAAATCGCCAAATCCAGTGGATCACGCACCGAATAACAACCCGCCTTCACCGCCAATTCACAAGAATTGCGGAACTGCCAAAACGCAATCATGGTGTACGCACCCATGACCATGGCGGTAGCGCCCGCCGCTAAACCATCCAGGCCGTCAGTAAGGTTCACCGCGTTCGACCAGGCGCTAATCAAAATATAGATAAACAGCAAAAAGACGACCATGCCGAGAATGCTGCCGCCAAAACTAATATCTAAAATATCAATATCGCGAATAAACGAAAGATGCGTTGAGCCTGGTGTAAGGCCCTTTTCATTTGCAAATTGGGTGATCAGGAAGCCAAACAACAATGAGGCCACAGCCTGACCAATAAGCTTCGCTTTTTTATTTAAGCCGAGGTTACGGCCCATGGCGAGCTTAATGTAATCATCAGCAAAACCCAGGCCGCCAAGCACCAACGTTAGCCCAAGCACGAGCAACCCTGACACCGTAAACCCACCGTATCCCATGAGCAGGCCCATAATGCCCGACACAATGTAGGCGACCAAAATACCCGCAAGAATTGCGATGCCACCCATGGTTGGGGTTCCGCGCTTCCGCAAATGGGACTTCGGGCCCTCTTCGCGGATCTCCTGCCCGATTCCCTCCGCACTAAACCAACGGATCAACACTGGCGTAAAAAAGATCGCCACAAGGAAACTAATCCCGGCACTGATAAGGATCTGGGTCACTGTTTGCTCACTTTTCGTTTGGGCATGCTTCCAACAAACCTGTGGCAACCTTCCACAGGCTTTCAGCGAAAGAAGCCTTGACTAGCACTGCATCACTCGGCTGAAGTTCTTCCGCAACTAAGTTAATAGCTGCATCTGAACTATCCGCTATCAGGGTGGGTACTCCGAGGGTGGTTGCGGTTTCCGCCAAGGCGTGAATATTGACGTCCACCCCCACCGCGACGAGCCTATCAACACCAAGGTCAGCGATCACTTGTGCTAACCGCCGATGCTCGTCAGCAGCATCAGCACCTAACTCACCCATCTGTCCCAGCACCGCCCAACTTCGCCCTTTCGCAGTGCGCACCAAAGCCGCCAACCCGGCGCGCATAGAATCTGGGTTCGCATTATAGGCGTCATTTATAACTACCACCCCATCGGGACGGGTTTGCACATCCATGCGATGTGCAGAAGCCGCCGTATGCGCACTCAGCTTTGCGACGACCGCGCCCAGTTCAACGCCTGCTTCCATCGCTGCCGCAACCGCCGCGAGCGCATTGGAAACCTGGTGAGCACCATGGACCTGTAATTGCACCTCGGCAACGCCTTGCGGCGTATGCAGCACAAATGATGGACGAACGAACGAATCCAAAGCAATATCAGTTGCGTAGTATTCCACTTCCTGTTCGGTGGAGAACCGGACAACTCGTGCAGCCGCACCAACCGCCATCTGCATCACCGCCGGATCATCGGCGTTCAATACCGCCACACCAGTGTTCGGAAGTGCGGCGACCAACTCACCTTTGGCCTTCGCGATCACTTCCCGCGACCCAAATTCCCCGAGATGAGCGGTCCCCACATTCAGCACCACCCCAATCTGTGGTGGAGTCACCTCCGTTAAGTGCCGAATATGACCGACCCCACGGGCCGACATTTCTGCAACCAGGAATTTCGTATCCTCCGTGCAGCGCAGTGCTGTATACGGCAACCCGATTTCATTATTGAAACTTCCCGGCGGGGCAATCGCATCATCCAACAGCGACGCAAGCAAGTCCTTTGTAGAAGTTTTCCCCGCCGAACCCGTGACTCCGATCACCGTGACACCGGTGTGGTCAACAACATAACGCGCCAACTTGGACAATCCCGCAATCAGTGAAGCAGTAGCACCCGTGGGATCGTGCGCATATGCTTCCGCATTGGTTTCTGGGCGCGGTACCTCCGGCACAATGAT
>JAUMZC010000023.1:2031-28766 GCA_030528295.1 Corynebacterium sp. | reverse complement strand
CATAGACGGCGCGCTCAGCCTTGGCGCCTTCACTACGCAGTTTGGCGAGCTGGGCGTCGTACGCCGTGCTCTTCGTCATGGCTGCCGCGAAAATAGCGGGGTTGGTGGTTACCCCCACCACGCCTTTGGTGCGAATCAGCTCCTCCAAATTGCCGGAGTCCAAACGCTCACGGGAAAGATCGTCCAGCCAACACGAAGTTCCGATGTCAAGCAATTCTTCGATGTGATTCATAGTTTTACCCTTCCGGTTGCGGGACTTAGGCTGCTGCAATCGAATCGTTTGCGGCAGCGACAACAGCATCCACCGTAATGCCGAATTCATCAAAGAGCTTCTGATACGGTGCAGACGCCCCAAAATGCTCCAACGATACCGCACGACCAGCGGTGCCGAGCAGCTGGTACCACGGCATCGCAATGCCTGCCTCAACAGAAACCCTGGCGGTCACATCCGAGGGCAGCACAGATTCGATGTAGTCAGCGTCTTGCTGGAGGAACCAATCCAAACATGGCATCGAAACCACGCGCGCTGCAATACCGGCATCCGCAAGCTGATGGGCTGCCTCTACAGCGAGCTGCACCTCAGAGCCTGTGCCCATCAAAATCACATCGGGGCGGCCGCCGCCTTCAATCAGCACGTAGCCGCCACGGGCAACACCCTCAGTGGCTTTTTCTTTTGTGCCTTCCAACACTGGAACATTTTGGCGAGTCAGGGCGATGCCTTTCGGGCTGGCCTTGTATTCCAATGCGGCTTTCCACGCGGCGGCTGTTTCATTGGCGTCTGCAGGGCGCAGCATGGACATTTCTGGAATCGCGCGGAGGGTGGCCAGTTGTTCGATCGGCTGGTGGGTTGGGCCGTCCTCGCCAAGGCCAATTGAATCGTGGGTCCACACATAGTAGGCGTCGGTACCCATGAGTGCCGCGAGACGGACAGCAGGACGCATATAGTCCGAGAAAATCAAGAACGTGCCGCCATAGGGGCGAGTGCCGCCGTGCAACGAAATGCCATTCATGATCGCGGCCATAGCGTGTTCGCGAATACCGAAGTGGACATTGCGGCCGTAAGGTTCCGCAGTCCAAGTTGCTGTGGTGATATCTTCTGGGCCAAAGGACGCGGCACCCTTGATTACTGTGTTGTTTGAGCCCGCGAGGTCAGCAGAACCACCCCAAAGTTCAGGCATCGCGGCACCCAGAGCTTGGAGTGTTGCTTCGGAGGCTTTCCGGGTGGCCACGGATTCACCAGCATCCCATTGTGGGAGACCATCGGCGAAATCAGCCGGGAGTTCACGTGCGCTAATGCGATCAAACAGTGCTTTACGCTCTGGGTTCTTGGCTGCCCACTGATCGAACTTCTGTTGCCATTCGGCATGCTTTGCTGCACCGCGGTCAATGAGTTTGCGGGTGTGTGCAATGAGCTCATCGCTCATGGGGAAGTGCACGTTGGGGTCGAACCCTAATTCCTGCTTGGTGGCGGCAACTTCGGCTTCACCAAGGGCGGCACCATGGACACTGCCGGTGTTCATCATGGTTGGCGCTGGGTAGCCGATGATTGTGCGAACTCGAATAAATGTTGGACGTGGATCTGCTTTCGCAGCTGCTACTGCGTCCTCGAAAGCTTGAACGTTTTCGCCGCCTTCAATTTCAAGGACCTGCCAGCCGTAGGCGCGATAGCGGGCACACACGTCTTCTGTGAATGCGATTGCGGTGTCTTCTTCGATCGAGATTCGGTTATCGTCCCAGAACACAATCAGGTTGCCTAGTTGCTGTGTTCCAGCAAGGGAACAAGCTTCTGAAGTGACGCCCTCTTGTACATCGCCATCGGAACAGATCACATAGATGTGGTGATCAAAGGGGGATTCGCCAGCAGGAGCTTCGGGGTCAAATAGGCCGCGTTCTTTGCGTGCCGCCATGGCCATGCCTACTGCGGAAGCTAAACCTTGGCCGAGCGGACCGGTGGTGATTTCTACCCCGTCGGTGTGGCCGTATTCGGGGTGTCCGGGTGTTTTTGCACCCCAGGTGCGCAGAGCCTTAAGGTCTTCCATCTCCAGGCCAAAACCGCCGTAGTACAGCTGAATGTACTGGGTGAGCGAGGTGTGTCCGCAAGACAATACGAACCGATCGCGGCCGGCCCACGTTGGATCCTCAGGGTCGAGGTTCATGACGCGTTGGAATAATGTGTAGGCCAAGGGGGCCAAGCTCATTGCGGTGCCAGGGTGCCCCGAACCGCAGTTCTGTACTGCATCTGCTGCGAGCACTCGGGCCGTGTCAACAGCGAGCGTGTCGAGCTCATCCCAGTCTGCAGGGTAGGTGCGGGTGGTTAAGGCTTGGAGTTCAGGCGACAGGGTCACGGTGGTCATCCTTGCTGTGGATAAAGAATGTGTTCGATGTGCTGCCAGGCTGCAGCTTACGTCGAACACAATTCTAGTGTGATTATGTAATCGGCGCCGGATTGGGTTAACTAACGCCTGGGGGATACCATGATTCAGTTACGTATTCTTACTACGTATTCCCTTAAATGAAATCTGTGCTGGAGGAAAATCCCTTGGAGACGATCAAGGCCTACATCGCGCTGACGAAACCAAGGGTCATCGAGTTGTTATTGGTGGCCACTATTCCGGCGATGCTTCAGGCCGATCGCGGTGAAAACCACATTGGTTTGATCCTGCTCACCCTTATTGGTGGTTGGATGGGTGCCGCTGCCGCAAACACGTTCAATATGATTGCGGATTCTGACATTGACAAAGTGATGAAGCGTACCGAGCGGCGCCCACTGGCCAAAAAGATCGTCTCCGACGGGCAGGCCACGGTCTTTGCATGGACGCTCACCGTGGTGAGTTTTCTGTGGCTTTGGTTGTTGTGCCATTCCTTGTTGGCAGCAGTTTTCGTCATGGCGACCATCGCGTTTTATATTTTCGTATATACGAAGTGGTTGAAGCGCAGCACACCGCAGAATGTTGTTTGGGGTGGCGCAGCGGGATGTATGCCGGTGATGGTTGGTTGGGCCGTTATTTCGGATAATGCTGCAGTGCCATCGCATTGGTGGCAGGCCATTGTGCTGTTTCTGGTGATTTTCTTTTGGACGCCACCGCACACTTGGGCACTGGCCATGCGTTACCGGGAGGATTACGAGGCAGCTGGTGTGCCGATGATGCCGGTGGTGCGGAAACCAGTACAAGTAACGGCTCAGATTGTGTGGTACACAGTTGCCACCGTTGCGGCAACATTAGCGCTGGTACCGGCCGCTGGGTGGGTGTATTTGGTGGCTTCTGTGGCTGCGGGAATTTGGTTCCTTGCGGCTGCAATTCATTTGCATATTGCGGTGAAAAACGGTGCCGAAGTGAAACCGATGCGACTGTTTTTCCTTTCGAATAACTATTTGTCCCTGGTGTTTGTAGCCCTGTCTGTTGATGCGGTGCTGGGGCTACAAACCATCATGGAAATGCTCTAAATTTCCAATACAATTGAGCCCATCGTGCGCCGAGCTTCCAGGTCGCGGTGGGCTTTCGCGACGTCGGCAAACGGGTAGGCGCCGCCGATGGTGATGCTGAGGGTGCCGTCGAGCACTGCTTGGGTGACGGCCTGTGCGCGCTTGGCAAATTCGCCTTCCTGTGCGGTCCAGGCGCCGATGGATGGGCGGGTGAGGAAGATGGAACCGTGGGTATTCAAAAGTTGGGGATCGAACGGTTCAACTGGGCCGGACGCGGCGCCGAATAAACATACGATTCCGCGGGGGCGGACGGCTTCGAGAGATTCCATAAACGTTGCCTTGCCGACGCCGTCGTAGACTACGTCGACGCCAACCCCACCGTTGAAACGGCGCACCTGTTCCGCAAGGTTTTCGGAATAACGGAACACTTCGAATGCGCCAGCGGCTCGTGCTGCAGCTTCTTTTTCGTCAGAAGATACAACGCTATACACCCGAGCCCCCTTTGCCGCAGCCATTTGTGTGGCCATCAACCCCACGCCGCCTGCACCGGCGGTAATCAGGCATGAATCGCCAGCTTGTAACTCCGCCACGCCATCAGTGAGGTAGTGGGCGGTGATTCCTTGGAGCAGCATGGAGGCCGCCTCATGCGGATTGATGCCTTGAGGTACCGCCACGACGCGATCACGCGGAACGCACACTTGTTCTGCATAGGAGCCGAAACCGTCGCACCAAGCAACGAGTGTGCCGGCGGCGATTTCACCTTTGGGGTCGTGGAGTATTCGCCCGGTGCCTTCAAGGCCAGGGATAAACGGAGTGGCAGCGTGATAAATACCTTCTCGATAGTACGTATCAATAAAGTTCACGCCAGCCACATCGACGGACACCAACACTTCGTCTTCTGTTGGTGCGGGAGCGGGGACCTCAACAAGTTCAAGAACTTCGGGTCCGCCAGTGTGGGCTACATGTATGGCTCGCATACTTGCCCATGGTAACCGTTATGTGCGCGTTGTCGTTGCGATTTTCGCATCACCGCGCGCAGAACCGGTGAGTGTTTCCACCGCTGATCGGGTCTGATGTTGCGCATACAGCATGCCGGTAAAAGCACAAACGACGCCCGAAAGGCCGACGTGAACTGGAACAGTCCACCGTGGAACGCCCCAGTTGTATTGGATAATTCCAATGGCTGCCTGCAGCACAATAAAACCGATGAGGGTCCAGCCGAGTTTCCGGGCGGTCACGCTAGCGCGAACAGTCAGGAGTGCCACCACAAGTCCGATGGTCAATCCCAAATACAAGTACATCGAATGTGCGTGCAAATGGGCGATCTCTGCGATATCAACTTCAAGGCGTCCCTGCATACCAACGCCCTCATCACCGGAGTGTGGGCCCGCGCCGGTGACCATCGTGCCAGTCATCAGCACAATTGCCAGTGTTGCCCCAGATCCAGCCGCAAGCCACTTCAATGGCGCGGGATACAGGGGAACAACGACGCCTTCATCAGGTTCTTTGATGCGAACCAGGAGGATTGCAGCGAGCCACACCAGCAGCATTGACGGAAGGAAGTGCAGCGCCACCGCCCACCATTGCAAATCGAGCAGCACGGAAATACCGCCGATAATTGCTTGCACAATAATGCCTATGCCCTGCGCGAAGGAATGAAGGATGATTTCTTTGCGTCGCTTGGCGGCAAGCACAGAAAGAAACAACGCGAGTGCTAACGCTACGAGCACAAAGGTAAGCAATCGGTTACCAAATTCGATTGCTTGGTGGATCCATGGGGCAGCGCCTGCGACGGGCACCAGCGAGCCCTCATTACAGGTCGGCCATGTGGGGCAACCAAGGCCTGAGCCCGTGACTCGAACAATGGATCCGGTGACGGTAATGCCTGCTTGGGCAATAAGGAGCAAGAGTGCCAATATCCACTGTGTACGCAGCAGTGGAAACTTCGGCTGCTTGGGTGATTTCACAATGGACATTCTAGGCGGTGAACCTGAAAAAACGCGACGCGCCCAGTACGCCAAGGACTAACCACACGCACAATACCCCGATTTCGAAGGCAGGAAATGCGCCAGTAAACGATATGGAGAGGCCTTTGGCCAGTGCGACGGAAGGCACCCATTCGAGGCCGCTGCCGCCGCGCAACATGATGTAACTTGCGGTGCCAAGGAGTGCGAACCAAATAAGATTGGCTAACGCTAACACCAACTCGGAGCCAAGGGTTCCGCCGCACAGCAGTCCCAACGAGGCGAAAGCTGCAACTCCAATAAACATCGTGATAGCTGCTGGGATGAGGCCAGCTGCGGGCATGGACCAACCAAGAACCAGAGCAGTGACGGTGAGTAACGCTGTTTGAAGTGTCACTACAGCAAGGACGGCGATGATTTTCCCCCATATGATCGTCCACGGCGGTACCCCCGACGCACCAATACGCTTCAACGCTCCATAGCGCCGGTCGAACGCAACGCCAATGGCCTGACCGGTAAAACCTGCGCTCATAATTGCGATTGCGAGGGTCAATGGAAACACTTTGGTAATTGCATCATCAATGAGCGGAATTAACGATAATGCAATGAGCATTGTGAGGGGGATAATGAGGCTCAATAATTGTTGTTCACCATGGCGCAAAAACAGCAGAGATTCAATACGGGCTTGTGATAACACCATGCGGCGTATCGGAGCGCGGCCGGTATTTGGGGTAAAGGTTCCTGTTGGGAAATCCATGTTAATTCCTCATTTCACGGCCGGTAATATCAAGAAAAACATCTTCTAAACTGCGGCGATCCACATTTAATGAATGAATAAGAACGTTTTGTTCATATGCGCAGCGGGTGACAATATGAATTACTTCCGGGGTGGCGGTGGTGTCAATGCGATAGGCGAGCGGCCGGATTTGCTGCACGGTTGTATCAAACGGTGCGAGCGCGGCGTCGACACATGCAAGGTCCAGTTCGCTATTGGTTTCGACAGTTATCGACGCCCGCCCCACTCGCGACGTCAGTTCCTCCGGGGTGCCCTGGGCTACTGTCCGACCTTGATCAATAATCATTACATGGTCGGCGAGAGCCTCCGCTTCATCCATGACGTGGGTGGTTAATACCACGGTCACGCCGTCTCTGCGCATGCTGCGAATGAGATCCCAGACAGCAAGCCGTGACTGTGCGTCAAGCCCGGCGGTTGGTTCGTCCAGGAATATCAGCTCTGGGCGTCCGACGAGTGCACAGGCAAGCGAAAGCCGTTGTTGTTGCCCGCCCGAAAGCCTGCGATATGAAGTGCGCAAATGCCGCTGTAAACCTACTAAATCGAGCAGCCAATCCACATCCATCGGGTGATCGCTATATGAGGCGACAAGTTCTAACATTTCCCGCACCCGAATACCAGGATATGCGCCACCACCCTGCAGCATTATGCCAATTCGACGACGTACCTCAACAGGATTTTGGGTGGGGTCGAGGCCAAGTACGCGAATCGCGCCAGAGGTAGGTTTTTGAAAACCCTCACACATTTCGATGGTCGTTGTTTTACCCGCTCCATTCGGGCCTAAAAGGGCAAATACCGAAGCTGGAGGCACTTGAAGTGAAATCCTATCAACGGCAGTATTCTGGCCGAATGTTTTGACCACATCAACGAGTGAAAGGGAAGGGTTAGTCACGGCTTATAAGTGTACGCGGCGACGCAAAAACAGCCACAATACGGCTAATGCAGCAATGAAACACAGAAGCGAAGCTAAATAAATTGAGAAGACAGTTCCTGGTTGCAACGCAAGCCCTCGTGGCAATACAAAAAAGCTCATAAACGAGCAATACACAATGGCTGGCGTGCGAAAAAGCTGACGATTCGCCCACGCTGCAAGGGGGACAATCGCCCATAGCACATACCATGGATGAACCACCGGAAACAGAATCACAAGGACCAGTGTGGCAACGCCTAAACCGCCAACTGGGTGAATGGTGCCGCGGAATGTAGCAAACAGCATTCGAAGCAAAAAGCTACCAGCCACTAACATTCCAATACCTCGTGTGACCAGTAAAATTGCGTCTGTATGGTCGCCCAGGCCCAAATACATTCCCAGCGCGCCACTGGCAACACCAATATCGGTAGTAATGGACATCCAACTGCGAATTTTCGCAGCTCCTCCTTGGCCGGTGATCCAGCCCAAGCCGATGCCTGTGACCATGGTGACCACCGCGACCGTCGATACTAATACCGCTGCCTGAATGGCCACCGATGTAGCGAGCGCGCGGATGCGGGGCCAGCGCCGATAATGCAAGCCGCGTGCCAGAGCCATGCCAATAAACCCCAGTGCCAAAAACCCTGTTACTTTGACTAAACCCGCGCACGAAATACACACCCCGCTACTGACCAGGTATAACGTGGCGCGCCGAGAATAACCGAGAATGGAGATCCAGTCCACGGCACGCAAGCCGAATTCGAGGCCAACCATGATAAAACCCAACATGATGGCTTCATTATGGATGCCGCCAACAAGGTGCAACAGGGTGAGGGGATTCAGTAGCCCCAGCCACAGAGCGGCCTGCACATTGACGTCGCATCGTCGGGCGAGTTTCACCAGCGACCAACCCACTGCAATCAAACCCATGATCGATAATGCGCGGTGCGCTAAAACGCCCCAGACGATGGAATCTTGGGTCAGCCAGCTCACCGCAGCGGCAAGCCCCAAAGCGACTGGGCCATAAGGCGAAGGTGAGTGCGACCAAATATAAGGAACCGAACGTGCGAGCACATTATTGGGGCCCAGGAGGTCGATCGGTCCCGCAGAATACGGATCCATGCCTTGTGTAGCAATGGAGCCCTGCGCAAGGTAGGAGTAAATATCCTGAGTAAACAGTGGGGCGGTAAACAGCAGTGGTGCTGTCCAGGCAATAAAAGTGCGGCGTAACATGGATACGGACACACTTTTTGAAGAACCGATTCCCACAAATGGGGCCATGAGTACCCATGCCACAACGAAAAACCCAACACCAACCAAGACGACTACTGACGACGTTTGCAGCATTCGCCCCATAATGGAACCGCCGGGAAATTCAGTGTAAGGATTATCAATTACGGGAAGAGCGCCAGCGCCGAGGGCACCCAGCCCCAACATCAACGAGCCTATGGTGCCAAGCCACCGGAGGGCCGCGAATCGGCTAATTTCCGCGAACGTGAGTGAATCTTTGCGGCTCACCGGTAATAAATCCATGCCGCTGGCCATGGTGATGACCCGGGAGCGGGTGAGTTCTACATCTTGGGGAGCTTGCCCTTCATGCAGCGATGCTGACCTGGAACCAGCGGTGCCGAGGCGGGGTAATTCGGCGACAAGCGTCTTAAAGATTCCAAACACATAAGACATCCTACGCAAGGCAACTTGCACCATTGGAATGAATTAGGGAACATAAGTGTTGTCAAATACTGAATCGGCCAAATGACCGTGGACACTGAAGGAGGTGCGCACTGTGGCGGATGCAATCCGATCAACTGATGGCGATACGCGTCGGCAGATCCTGCTTTCCCTGCTAGAGCGTGGTCCTGAGTGTGCTTCGGATCTTGGTGATCAGCTTGGCATTTCAGCTGCGGGTGTCAGGCGACATCTCGATATTCTGGTCGAGGAAGGAATTGTGGAGATCGCCCCCGCCCGCGGAAAACAACAGCGAGGTAGGGGAAGGCCCGCAAAAGCCTTTCGACTTACTGATAAAGGCCGTGCACAATTTGGGCATGGTTACGATGCTCTCGCAACATTAGCTTTGGAAGCGTTAAGGGAAACCGGAGGCGACGACGCTGTTCGAGAGTTTGCGCGCAAACGCATATCAGCCATCGTTGAGGGCATTAGCCCCGCTGGCGTGAGTGAAGAATCCATAGAGGCTACAGCCCGCGCCCTTGTGGAAGCATTTGCCGCGAATGGATACACCGCAACCGTGCATAGCGCGGCAGGTGGTGTGCAAATCTGCCAACATCACTGCCCAATTTCGCATGTGGCTTCCGCTTTCCCGGAACTGTGTGAAGCGGAACGCCAAGTGATTGCAGAGCTCTTGGGCCAACACGTGCAACCGCTGGCTTCCATCCCCGGAGGCCACGGCATTTGCACAACCAATATTCCTTTGACCCCCATACAACACACTCCTGATGAAAGGAGCGGTAGATGACACAGGCAACTCAACCAGTTGTTCCTCGTACCGATGAAGAAATCATCGAATCCATTGGTGCATATAGCTACGGTTGGCATGATTCCGATGCAGCAGGTGCAGCCGCAAAACGTGGACTGAGCAAAGCAGTAGTAGCAGATATTTCCGCGAAGAAAAATGAGCCAGCATGGATGCTGGAAACCAGGCTGAAAGCCCTGGAAATTTTTGATAAAAAGCCGCTGCCCACTTGGGGTGCAGATCTGACCGGCATTGATTTTGACAATATTAAGTACTTCGTTCGGTCCACCGAACGGCAAGCAACAACGTGGGAAGAACTCCCAGAAGATATTAAAAATACCTACGACAAACTGGGCATTCCAGAGGCTGAAAAGCAACGCCTCGTTGCGGGCGTTGCCGCCCAGTATGAATCTGAGGTTGTATACCACCAGATTCGGGAAGACCTGGAAGCCAAAGGCGTGATCTTCCTGGACACCGATACCGCGCTTAAAGAGCACGAAGAGCTGTTCCGTGAGTACTTTGGCACGGTGATCCCGGCCGGTGATAATAAGTTCTCCGCGCTCAATACCGCAGTATGGTCCGGTGGCTCCTTTATTTATGTGCCCAAAGGTGTGCATGTAGACATTCCATTGCAGGCATACTTCCGTATTAATACGGAAAATATGGGCCAGTTTGAACGTACGCTCATTATCGTTGACGAAGACGCGTACGTGCACTACGTCGAGGGTTGTACTGCACCGATTTACAAGTCTGATTCACTGCACTCCGCGGTCGTGGAGATTATTGTGAAAAAGGGTGGCCGGTGCCGCTATACCACCATCCAAAACTGGTCAAACAATGTGTATAACTTGGTCACCAAGCGCACAAAGTGCGAAGAGGGTGCCACCATGGAATGGGTCGATGGCAACATCGGCTCCAAGGTCACCATGAAGTACCCGGCCGTGTGGATGACGGGTCCACATGCGAAGGGTGAAGTGCTGTCTGTGGCGTTCGCCGGTGAAGGCCAGTTCCAAGACACTGGTGCGAAAATGGTGCATCTTGCTCCATATACTTCTTCGAATATTGTGTCCAAGTCTGTGGCTCGTGGCGGTGGCCGCGCAGCATACCGTGGCCTGGTGCAGATTAATGCGAATGCGCATCACTCCACATCGAACGTGGAATGCGACGCCCTGCTCGTGGACAATATTTCCCGTTCGGACACGTATCCGTACAACGATATTCGAAACGATCATGTGTCACTTGGCCATGAGGCTACGGTGTCCCAGGTTTCCGAGGATCAATTGTTCTATCTCATGAGCCGCGGCGTTGCTGAAGATGAAGCGATGGCGATGATCGTGCGTGGCTTTGTGGAGCCCATTGCCAAGGAATTGCCAATGGAATACGCGCTTGAACTCAACCGCCTCATTGAATTGCAGATGGAAGGATCGGTCGGCTAGATGACTGCCCCTGTGAAAAACGCTACCTATCACAACAACAAGGGTGACCTGTTTACCTCCTTCGACGTCGCTGACTTTGACGTTCCAAAAGGCCGTGATGAGGTGTGGCGTTTTGTACCACTGCGCCGGCTCCGCGGGCTTCACGACGGCACGTTCGCACCCGCTGTGACTCCTGACGTTCACTTTGATATTCCACCGTCAGCTCAAGGCGTCACCGTAGATAAGGTTGCGCGTGACGACGCTCGCTTGGGTCGCGCAGGTGCCCCAGTTGACCGTGTTGCAGCTCAGGCATGGACTTCCATGCAGGGCGGTTACGTGTTGAAGTTTGCCAAAGGCACCGTCAACACCGATCCTGTGACCGTTACGGTCACGGGTCGTGGTGCTGATGTGACATCCTTTGGTGCGCTGGTCGTCGAAGTCGAAGAAGGTGCGGAAGCGCTGGTCAACCTGCACTTCGTTGGTTCCGGAACGCATGCAGATAACCACGAGTATCTTATTGGCGATAACGCGCGGTTGACCGTGATCGTCCATGAGGACTGGAATAACGACGCCGTGCATCTCGCCAACGAGCGCGCCTTGCTGGGGCGTGACTCCGTATTCCGTCACAATGTTGCATGTTTTGGTGGTGGAGTTATTCGGCTCGTTCCACAAGTAAAGTTCACCGCTCCTGGGGGCGATGCGGAACTTTTGGGTGTGTATTTCGCTGATGATGGCCAATTCTTTGAACAGCGTCTACTTGTGGATCATGCTGTTCCGAATTGTCGCTCGAATGTGCTGTATAAGGGTGCGTTGCAGGGCGATCCAACGAGCGATCTGCCGGATGCCCGGACCTCCTGGGTGGGTGATGTGCTGATTCGTTCGAATGCTCAGGGGACCGATACCTACGAGGCGAACCGAAACCTCGTGCTCACTGAGGGTGCACGCGCTGATGCTGTGCCGAACCTTGAGATTGAAACTGGTGAAATCGCTGGTGCAGGCCATGCCGCAACGGTCGGCCGCTTCGATGATGAACAAGTGTTCTATCTACTTTCTCGGGGGATCACCCGTGACCAAGCGCGTCGTTTGATCGTGCGCGGGTTCTTCTCCGAAGTCATTAACCGCATCCCGGTCCCCGCAGTACGCGAAGAGCTCGAAGGCCGTATCGCCGAAGAGCTGGACAATATCGAACTCTAATCACAAGGAATAACTTCATGAGCACTCTGGAAATCCGCAATCTTTCTGCCCAGGTTCGCCCAACTGACGAATCCGCTGAACCAAAAGAAATTCTCAAAGGCGTAAACCTGACCATCAACTCAGGCGAAACCCACGCCATTATGGGCCCCAATGGATCCGGCAAATCCACGCTGTCATACACCCTCGCTGGCCACCCAAAGTATGAGGTCACAGGCGGGGAAGTCCTCCTCGACGGTGAAAACCTCCTGGAAATGGACGTTGACGAACGCGCACGTGCTGGCCTGTTTCTCGCTATGCAGTATCCGGTTGAAGTACCTGGTGTATCCATGTCCAACTTCCTGCGTACCGCAGCAACCGCGATTCGCGGCGAAGCTCCGAAACTCCGCGAGTGGGTCAAGGAAGTTCGTGCCGCGCAGGAAGAGCTTGCAATTGATAAGGCGTTTTCCGAGCGTAGCGTGAATGAAGGCTTCTCCGGCGGTGAAAAGAAGCGCCACGAGGTGTTGCAGCTGGGCTTGCTTCGCCCTAAGTTCGCGGTGTTGGACGAAACTGACTCTGGTCTCGATGTTGACGCACTCCGGGTGGTATCCAAAGGCATCAACGCCTATCGTGAGCGCGAAAATGGCGGCATTTTGATGATTACGCACTATAAGCGCATTCTTGAATACGTCAAGCCTGACTTCGTTCACGTGTTTGCCGACGGCAAGATTGTCACCTCCGGTGGCCCGGAGCTCGCCGATGAACTCGAAGCACACGGATACGATCGCTTCCTGTGATGACCAACTTTGTCCACGCCGATGGAACGCTCAATAGCGATGCAATTCGCTCTGAGTTTCCAATTCTTTCTCGCCGTGTGCGCGGTGATGTGCCCCTGACCTACCTGGACTCAGGCGCGACGTCGCAACGCCCCCGGCGGGTGTGGCGCGCCGAGGAGGAGTTTGTGCTGGGCACGTTCGCCCCGGTGCATCGCGGCGCGTATTCGCTTGCCGAGGAAGCAACGGACGCCTACGAAGACGCGCGCGCGGCAATCGCACATTTTATCGGTGCCGATGCGGACGAACTGGTGTTCACAAAGAATGCTACGGAGGCGTTGAATCTCGTTGCGCATGTGCTTGGCGACGACCGCGCCAACATTGTGCGTGCGGGCGATACGGTGGTTGTTACCGAGCTGGAGCACCACGCAAACTTGGTGCCGTGGCAGGAACTATGCCGCAGGGTTGGAGCGAATCTCCGTTGGTACAAGGCCACCCACGATGGCCGTCTTGACCTTGACTCTTTGGAACTCGATGCGTCTGTCAAGGTCGTTGCGTTTACCCACCAATCCAATGTGACCGGCGCAATTACTGATGTGGCAGAAATAGTCCGCCGCGCCAACGCCGTCGGTGCATTGACGGTCCTCGACGCGTGCCAATCCGTGCCGCATATGCCGGTGAATTTCCATGACCTTGGTGTGGATTTCGCCGCGTTTTCCGGGCATAAAATGCTCGGCCCAACTGGTGTCGGTGCATTGTATGGCCGAGCGGAATTGTTGGAAAAACTCCCGCCGTTCCTAACAGGCGGATCTATGATCGAAATCGTCACCATGGAACATTCGACCTATGCGCCACCGCCGCAACGTTACGAAGCTGGCACCCAGATGACCAGTCAAGTGGTGGGCCTTGGCGCCGCCGTCAAGTTCCTTGGCGAGATTGGCATGGACAATATTGCGGCCCATGAACACGAGCTCACCGCGTATGCGCTCAAACAACTCGGCACAATTCCTGGATTGCGAATTGTTGGACCCGCCACCGCTGACCAGCGAGGATCGGCAGTAAGTTTTGTCGTTGAGGGCATTCACCCTCATGATCTAGGGCAAGTCCTTGACGAGCACGGCGTCGCCATCCGAGTAGGTCATCATTGTGCGTGGCCCATCCACCGCAGTATGCACGTACAATCGACAGCCCGTGCATCCTTCTACCTCTACAACACCAAGGAAGAAATCGATCGTTTGGTCACCGCAATCCATGCAGCTCAGAAGTTCTTTGGAGTGTAAGTGAAACTCGAGCAAATGTACCAAGAAGTGATCCTGGATCACTATCGGCACCCGCAACACAGTGGTCTGCGTGAACCCTACGACGCCGAAGTGCACCATGTAAACACCTCGTGCGGCGATGAACTCACACTCCGTATCAAACTTTCCGAGGACGGTTCCACCGTCGACGATGTTTCCTACAATGCGGTAGGTTGTTCTATCAGTCAAGCATCGACCTCCGTGATGGCTGAAGAGCTGATTGGCTGCAGCGTTGAAGAAGCGCTTGCCAAGCTCAAAGAGTTTGAAACAATGGTCACCAGCCGCGGAAAAATTGAAGGCGATGAAGATATCATCGGAGATGGAATTGCGTTCGCCGGAGTTTCCAAATATCCAGCCAGGGTCAAGTGCGCCCTCCTTGGCTGGAAAGCATTTCAAGCCGCAACCGCCGAAGCCCTGGAGAAAGAATGACAAACCCAGAAGAAACCACAACACCTGAGGCGACCCCCGCACCCGAAACAACCGCGGAAACGGACGCGCTGAACGTTCGCCCCGAGCAAAGCGAAGCTGACTTAGCGCTCGCCTCCGATGTTGAAGAGTATCTCCGTGATGTGATCGACCCGGAACTCGGTATCAACGTTGTTGACCTCGGGCTCATCTACGACATTTGGATCGAAAACGGGACCGAAGCAGTCGTTGATATGACGCTCACGTCGCCCGCGTGCCCGCTCACTGACGTGCTTGAAGACCAAGCGCAATCCGCCGTGGTCGGCAATGCTATTGCCACTAAACTCACGCTCAACTGGGTGTGGCTTCCGCCATGGGGACCACACATGATTACCGAGGACGGGCGCGAACAACTCCGCGCACTTGGGTTCTCGGTATAGCTCACCCGGGCGTTCGGGGATGTGAGGCGTTATCTGGGGTGATGCCGCCTCGCTTCAGGTAGGTTGTGTGCAATTAACGTAGGGCGTGGCGCTTGTCGGCGCCGCGCCCATTACTGCCTGCAGCTTTAGGGTTGCTGGCGTGCGCACCTTCCTGCTGGGTTAAATTGCGTACAATTGGTTACCTGGGTTTTGTCGCCGAAAACACCATCTTGTGTCCAATTGGTGTAAAAAGCGACACCGAACCCCTTCTAGAGCCAAAATTTTGTCGCCAAATACACCAATTGGGCACAACATGGTGTAAAAAGCGACATTCGTTATGGAAGTATCAAAGGTTAAGTGCGTGCCAGCCCGCGTTACTCACGGTTGTATCTCGCACTGTTCGGTGGCATGCCTTGTTGGTATGTTGCTTACAGCGTGAGTGAGAGCTCCAATTGCTCGCCGACGAAGCGCTGGCGCAATTCGTACTGATCTTCGCTTAGTTCTTCGAAGTAGGCAGCCAGGGCGTAACTGGCGGGATGGGGTAGGGGCCCGCCTGGTAAGTCGTCGAATTCGTGAAAATGTTCGTCGAGTGCCAGTACGTATGCTTCGGTCCGTTCCGGTAACGTGCCGGTGCGCATTGTTGTGGTGCGGGGGATCTCGGTCACCGGATAACAGATGGTGATTTCGACGGTTTTGTCGTCGTAGGAGCTGAGCGTGAACCAGGGTTCACCGGAAATGTAGGGCTGTACGCTGTCCTCTGGCGGTGTGTTCAGGGCGGCGGATGCTTGTTCGATGTTTGCGCTGTTATCTTCGGTCGCGGCGACGAGAATCGAGTATCCTGCCCAGTGGGTTTTAGGCGCTGTACGTGTACGCACCTCGATGTTAGCAGTGTTCCAGTGTTGTATTGCACGTAGGGCTTTGTCCTGGAGTTCCCGTTGTTGGGCTAGTTTGCGCTGGTGTGCGTGAAGTATGTCAGTTCGAAGATCAGGGTCGAGCGCAGCTTGGGTTTCTTCGATGCTAAGCCCGATGGTTCGGAGGATTCGAATGAGGTCTGCGTCGGCGAGTTGTGTGGCGGAGTACCAGCGGTATCCGGTGTGGGGATCGACGTCGGCTGGAAGCAGTCCGCATTGATCGTAGTGGCGCAATGCTTTGATGCTGAGCCCTGAGAGCAGGGAAAATTGGCCAATTTTCATCATGGTGTTCTCCTTTCCCTTCGAGTATGTGGTCTCCTGTTGCTGGAGGGTCAAGGTGAACTATGTTGGCTGAGTTCCAGGTTTAAGCATTGCGCGGATGCAGTCACGCCGAAGCCAGGGGGCCGCGGAGAATATCTTCCACATCCCGATCAGTGTGCCCGGTAGATCACCGAGGGCAAGAAATCGTTTAAGTGTTTGATCCGGAAGCTGGAATACCTCGGCGAAGAATCGGTCCTGGTCGATATTTAGCAACAGGTTTTGGCTCCGCTTAAGGAGCATTTGTTCGATTCGCCAGGAGTATTTTCGCCAGGGATATTTGCCGTCGAGGACGTCGTCGATGTAACGCCATGAGGTCCCAACGGAATACCCGGTGATTGGATTAAGCATGCCTGCACGCGCACCGAAGGGAATGGCGTGGTCTTTGTATTTCGGAATATTCATCGAAAACAACACGTGTTCGCTTGGAGGGCAGGGGAGCACGCACTCTAGTTCGCTCCAGGGAACAGGTGTTTGTGTAATAAGGATGGTTTCTTCCGTGAGCCATTGCTGACCAATCGGCACGCAATACGTAAACGTTGGGTTGTGCACATTCATCCACCATGGGTTGCCGTTGGGAATAAGGCACCCTACCGCCTGCTGAAAGGGTCCGGCCTCATTCGTACAACCGCGCGTATCGACGACCATGTGCGCGGTGTGCTTTGTTGCAGCCCGGACGGTATGGGCGTCGATAATGTGTGCGGACTGACGGAGGATCGGGAAGGTTGAGTATCGCTGGCGGAATGCGGCGGCGTCGAGAATTGCGTACTCGCGAGCAATGGTGCGTGAATACCCGTTCGCATGTACGCGGGGTTGGCATGAGCCCTGAATTGGAACGTTGAGCCACGCCGGAAGTTCATCAATCCAAAAACCGATGGTGTGTTCCCATTCCGGGTTGGGGTCGAATCCCAGCACGTTCCAGCCGCGTTGGTGTGCACGGTGAGCAAGCGCGAGTCCAGCGGGCCCCAACCCAACAACGATCAGGTCTAGCACAGAGCGTTTTTTACGCTCTCATGTACGATTTCGCCACCCGCAATATTCACCCCTGCCATGAGGTGCGGATTTGCCGCCAATGCTGCTTCGGTGCCGTGCGTGGCGATTTGTTGGATAAATGGCAGGGTTTCTGCAGCGAGTGCTTTCGTGGCAGTCACCTGCGCGGAACCGGGCATATTGGTCACGCAATACATTGAGACGCCGTCGACAGTGAATACGGGTTCGCTATGGCTTGTGGGCCGTGATTCTTCGGTGCATCCGCCCTGGTCAATGGCGATGTCTACGATGACACTTCCGGGTGGCATGTTTTTGATGTGGTCGCTCGTAATAACGATTGGAGCTTTTGCCCCAGGGACTAACACGGCACCAATAACGAGGTGCGAGCGGCTGAGTGCCTCGGCAATGGCGGCGGGTGATGAACTCACACAGTGCACTCTGCCTTGGTAGCGTTCCATGAATCTGCGTAGCGTTGCGGTATTAATGTCAATCACTGTGACGTGAGCGCCGAGACCAACCGCGACGTCGACAGCCTGTGCGCCTGAGGTTCCGCCGCCGATCACGGTGACGTTGATGGGGGCAACGCCGCCGATACCGCCAAGAAGCACGCCGGGGCCACCAGCAGGGTTGGTGAGTAAGTACGCTCCGATTTGAACACTCAAGCGGCCAGCAATTTCGCTCATTGGGGTGAGCAGTGGAAGGCCGCCTTGTGGGTCGGTGACGGTTTCGAATGCAATAGCGGTGGTGCCAGCGTCTCGTAATGCCTGGGCTAACTCGGGTTCGGCTGCCAGGTGGAGATAACAGAACAGCGTAAGGTCGTCGCGTAAGTACTGGTATTCGGATGGGATTGGTTCCTTGACTTTTACCACGAGTTCGCACGCCCAGGCGTCGTCGGCGGAACCGAGTTGCGCACCGGCAGCGACGTAGTCGTCGTCAGTAAATCCGGAACCCACGCCAGCACCGCGCTCGAGCACTACGGTGTGGCCTGCGTCGGTAAGGGAGTGCACTCCATCAGGTGTCATGCCAACTCGTTTTTCGTGGTCTTTTTTCTCCATCGGCACGCCGATCTTCATGTAATGCTCCTTACATAGTTTGTTTGAAAGAAAAGCATAAGCGCACCTGTTGCTGCGTGCCACCTATTCCTGCATTTTTATTGCTAACGGCTAGTATGAGTGTTCGTGATTGTGACCGAAGACTTTGAAGTTCGCGTGGGCGCACGTACCTTGCTAAATGCTCCCGGCCAGCATTTACGTGTGCAACCAGGGGACCGAATTGGGTTAGTAGGGCGTAATGGTGCTGGAAAAACCACCACGATGCGTATTCTCGCTGGTGAAAGCGAACCGTATGGTGGGAAAGTGATTCGCTCGGGGATGGTTGGTTACCTGCCGCAGGATTCTCGCGAGGGAAATATTGATCAAACTGCGCGGGACCGGGTGCTTTCAGCACGTGGTTTGGATCGCATTATGTCGTCGATGGATCGGCAGCAGGAAATCATGGAAACCACCATGGATTACCGCAAACGCGACGCCGCGATTCGAAAGTATTCACGACTTGAAGAGCAGTACCACCAATTGGGTGGGTATGAGGCGGCGTCGGAGGCTGCACGGATTTGCGACGCCCTGGGGCTACCTGCGCGGGTGTTAGACCAACCATTGCACACACTCTCGGGCGGCCAGCGACGTCGCGTCGAGTTGGCGCAGATTTTGTTCGCGGCGTCGCACGGCGCAGGCAAATCGGATGTCACGTTGTTGCTTGACGAGCCGACGAACCACCTCGATTCTGACTCCATCACGTGGTTGCGGGAATTTTTGGCGAAACATGAAGGTGGTTTGGTCATGATTTCCCACGATGTAGAGCTTCTCGACGCCGTGTGCAACAAGGTGTGGTTTTTGGATGCGGTGCGCGGGGAAGCCGACGTGTACAACATGGGGTGGAAGAAATACCTTGATGCACGCGCAACAGACGAGGCCCGGCGTCGGCGAGAACGAGCCAATGCGGAAAAGAAGGCGGCAGCACTTAAAACTCAGGCCGCAAGGCTTGGAGCGAAGGCCACAAAAGCGGCGGCAGCGAAGCAGATGCTGGCTCGAGCCGAAAAAATGGTTGATCGCTTGGACGAAGTGCGCGTGGCCGATAAAGTTGCCCATATTTCATTTCCAGATCCATCGCCGTGTGGCAAGACACCATTGCATGCCACTGGTTTGATGAAAATGTATGGTTCTTTGGAAGTGTTTGCGGGTGTGGATTTGGCAATCGATAAAGGTTCCCGTGTAGTTGTACTTGGCTATAACGGTGCAGGTAAAACCACACTATTAAAACTTCTTGCTGGGGTGGAACGTACGGACGGTGAAGGTGGAATCGTTTCCGGTCACGGGTTGAAAATTGGTTATTTTGCGCAGGAACATGACACGATTAATCCCGAGAAAAGTGTTTGGGAAAATACGATTGAATCTTGCCCTGATGCTGGTGAGCAAGATCTCCGTTCACTCCTTGGTGCGTTTATGTTTTCTGGTGAACAATTGCAGCAACCAGCTGGCACGTTGTCTGGCGGTGAGAAAACTCGGTTAGCGTTGGCAGCGCTGGTGTCCTCCCGAGCGAATGTACTGCTTCTTGATGAGCCGACGAATAATCTCGATCCTATTTCGCGTGAACAAGTGCTAGATGCATTGCGTACATATAAAGGTGCTGTTGTGTTGGTTACTCACGACCCCGGAGCGGTGAAAGCATTGAATCCGGAGCGAGTCATTATTTTACCTGATGGCGTCGAAGACTTGTGGAACGACGAGTATATGGAATTGGTGGAACTCGCCTAAGTTCACTGGGAGCTATTTTCCTGCACCTGGAACTGGCGAGCCAGGCCGGTTAGCATTCCATTCTTTCAGCCCTTCGGCGTCCCAAACCCGTAAGTTTTCGAACCGCGCTGCGGGCGGGGGTGCTTGCCGCCGCGATACATATGATGTGAATGTGTCACGTGCAACTCCGAGAAATTTTGCGCATTGATGTGCTGTCCAGTATTCACGGCCAGTGGCCTTATCGATTATGGCGAGTTTCATGGGGATGCTCATCTCCTTGATGATGGACATAGAACCAGTAATGCGAAATATAGGATCAGGTTGCTGATTTCACTCGATGTATTAACTGTCGCTGAAATTTTGCTTCAGGCTGATTGCGGAAGTCGTTGAGTGGCATATTAGAAGTCCTTTCAAAATTTTTATGCCAATGTTTGTTGCAGGGAATGTAATGTTGATCAGCGGGGTCTCATGGAAGCACTGCAGGCAAGTGGAAAAGCCTGCGGAAACGTCTTGGTGATGCAAGCTGAAACTCAACGATCTCAACGGCGGCCTTCGGCTGAAGGCGTAGGTATTCGCGCGAGAATCTGGTGTTATCGCTTGTTATTGTTGAGTTTGATTTTTGCTCCATACTGCCCACCTTCGCAGAGTTGACAAAACATCGTTGGAACGCCGTGCCCCAATTTTCAGGGGGTTAAGAAAGTCGGGTGTTCCATTAACTCTGTTTACGCCTTGGCTATGGCAAAGCCGCCTTCATTGTTGAATGATATTCTAGACCGTTGAAAGCTTTCCTCCTTTAAAATGGTATTTTATTACGTCCCCGCCCGAACTAACTAATCAAAAAAACTATAGCTACCAGTAAGGGTGAACTGGTGTTGCTGTTGTTATGGATAAACGATGTGGGTGGAGCATTGAACTTAAGCCAAGCCTGCCCAAGCTCGTAACTCTATATGGTATTGTATCATAAGTATTTCCTGGAAAATACATTTCGTTACCGGGTTGTTGCACTGTACGGGCTGCTTCCTGGGTCTGGGAGTAAAGCTAATGGTGTTTCGTTGTAGAAAATGGAAGTTAATATTAGATATGCTACTAGGTGAACTCTAAAGAGTGTTCGATGTATGCTGCGTTTGCAGTGACGTTGGGGAATCGGGAAGTTTGATAATTAATACCTACCATATTTCCCACAATAACATTGCCATTGATGCATTTCGAGCTCGGGGAAACGCAAATATTGGGGGCATAAGTGCTACGTGTTATTTGGAATAGGGTGGCAATGTGGGAATCGGCTAGGAAAATAAACCGGTGTTTGGTGAAACAAATCTGTTAAATGGCCTAGTTATTAAATGCAATAATTATCGTGTGCTGTGTTCAACGATAAGAAAAAGGCCTCCAGTTTCCGTAGCGAAAAATGCAGGCCTTGAGAGTGTTAGTAGCAGTTTAGGAGTGTGGATCGGTGGGGCCAGGAAGCCATCCATCCTCTAAGGCGCGTTGATACAGCTCAATCTTCGTGGAGGCGGCGCGGTTAGCGAGCGCGTATTTGAGTCTAATGCGCGTGAGATAGTCGTTGACGGTTTCTTGAGACAGCCCAGTCAGTGATGCCACGCGTTTGGCGGGTTCTCCGGAGCCATAGAGCTCCAATACTTCACGTTGGCGATCAGAAAGCTGCACAGCGTCGAGAAGGGGATCGGAATCGATTGCAGAAGCCCATTCAGCAGTGTGTACATCGTTGCCGTCGGCGGCTAGGCGAATCGCCTCAATCACCTTTTCTGGATCGGTGGTCTTGGGAATCATCCCAAGCACTTGCGCATGACTTGCATCACGAACGAGGTACGGGCTTTCTAATGAAGAAAACACTAATACGTGCTTTGTTACGGACTTTAACGCTTCAACATTTGCCGCGGGCTTGGAACCGTCGGAAAGCCGTAAATCGAGCAACACCAAATCGAGCATGTCCCCTTCGGGAATCTGTTGTATAAGCTCACTGACGGTTGCTGCAGTGGCGACTAACTGGATATCTTCCACTCCAGATGTAAGGCTCGCGAGCCCGCGAAGTGATAATGCGTGATCGTCGATAGCTGCGATACGTCGGACCATTGAAAAACTCATATATATAACGCTACCCTCACTCTGTATTCGATGTGTGTGCTCGCAGTTCGTTCCCATAGTGATCGAACCGACGAATACCTGTTTCGTCGCTAATAGTAGCGAACCAGCGTCTACCAGGCGGACTAATTCGGATTGTAATGGTTCCTTCATTAGCGGTGGCTATGGATTCAACTGCTACACGTATCACTCGTGTTAAGGCTAGCTTATGCTTTGCCTCAATAACTGAATTTTCTCGTGTTGAAAAGTCATCCAAGAGGCGGACCTCAACGCCACGCTGCCGTGCATCCCAAATATTGGCGTGGAGTGTCGCGTCGTCGAGAAGCGGGGCGCGGAGGGTATCTCTGATGCGTGCTTCGGTGAGAATCGCGCGTTGTTGCAGCGATGGAGTGACGGTCTGTAATACCTGTACTGATTCGAAAATTGGGCGGACCTGATCCTCCACCCAACGGTAACGTCCTTTGCGCAATGATTCAGATGCCATCGCTTCGGCGGCGCGTGCTGCAGCTCGACGGCGATGTTCACGAGCGCGGGGGAGACGCTGCACAAAAAAGTGAACACAGAAGCGAACAATGAGGGCAATGCCCACGAGGAGTGAACGCTGAAGCAGTGTATAACCGGTGATTTCCTCGGCCCCTGGAAGTTGGAAATGGTGTTCGATTTGCAGCAGTACGGCGCAGAACATCAGGGTGCTTAACGCGATGATGATGCGCCCACGCAGCACCAACAAACTGACGGTAAACGCCGCAAAATTCAGGATCCAGTAGTCCTGCCACATCCCGCTAGTTTGGATTTCTTGGTGGCGTTCAAAGGCGACTAGCCCGGTAATGCCGGCTGCAACGACCAGTGCCCGTGGAATGGAAATCGTCGGTTCACCTGGAATAAACAAAATCGCCAAAGTGATGCAGGCAACAATAGCTGCGCTAAAGACAACAACTTGGTTTTGTGCATTCACTGAGAGCACCACGAATTCGATCACAATAACCAACACGACAAAGGTCGGTAATGAAAACAGCAGGTTAATGCCTAGAATTTGAGCGATTGGGCTATCGTCTTCGCCACTGATGTTTGGCGTGAGTGGGGAAGTGTCAGACCACGATAATGTGTAACGCAGGCCCTGATTTGGTGCTGTGTCGAGCGTTGCCTCCCCGCCTTCAAGGTTACGAATTCGGCCCAACACGGACACTTGAATACCGGCGCGCCGCGGATCCAACGTGGATTGGTCTAATCCGACGCCGTCGTCGCCGTAGTCAACTGTTAGCCCGCGCGATGTCACCGTCACTTTGCACCATGATCGAACATCGTCGCCTGCGTGTTGGCGGGTATTAAGCGACGCCTCGGCGACGGCCATCGCCATGGCGGTTGCGACTTCGCCAGGGACCATCACAGTATCCAAATTAGCTTTCGCCTCGACGGTAAACTCGCAACCTGGGTTATGGGCGACCTGACGTTGCAGCTCAGTAATTAACGCTCGCATGGTTGTTTCATTTGCGGAATCGGTGAGCGTGAGCAGTGCCTCGGTGGAAAGTTTCGTTGGGACGATACCTTTGGCAATGCCGTTGAGGGTAGACAGCACGCGGTCATGTACCAGCCCAGAAAATGCCAAAAGTGTTTTCGAACGCGCGGTGATTTCGGCGGCGCGGGCTTCCTCGCGCGCAGCCTTGGCCTCCGTGGCGTCGATAATTTTCGACGCCGCGACTGAGCCCCCCGCGAGCAACACAAAGGGGAACGAATTAGCTAATGAAAACCCAATTTCGGCAATGAGTTCGAATCCGGAAACGCGGCCAGCGAGTACCGCGCTGGACAATGCGCCACACCCAACAAGAGCGACAAACGCCTGAATCCCGATTCGCAGCGGAACGGTCATGGCAAACGCGGTCGCCCCAACACCAGTAAATGACGTGACGGACATTACCGCAGCGGGGTTGCGGACGTGCTCAGATTGGAACAACACGCTCAGCAGCAACCCCACAGCAACCGCCACGTACACGCCTCGTAAACAGCGCACTAAATACAATTGCCGGCCGCGGAGTGTGGCAAAAATAAGTCCCAACTCGGCAACGCAATACAGGCCAAAGGCAACGAACTGGGCTTCGGTATCTACGAGGTTTGGGCGGTCATCAACCAGAATCTGCCACAGCCAGTACGGCCACAACACAGCTGCTGCTGCGGCGCCAGTTCGTTGAGCAAGAACCTCGGTGGACGCAGAATCGCTCTGCATAAACACCGGGGCACGCCATCTGGGTGTAGGCCACATAATCCTCCTAGTTTCGGAACCCATGAATCGGGGCTGGGATCGTGCCGCCACGAGCAATAAACGGCGCGTTACCAACAGCATTGACCGGCATAATGGGCGCGTGGCCAAGCAAGCCGCCAAAATCCACCTCGTCGCCGACCTTCGCGCCGGGCACAGGAATGACTCGGACAGCCGTGGTTTTGTGGTTCATCACGCCAATCGCGGCTTCATCAGCGATCATCCCTGCGATCAATGATGCTGACGTATCCCCGGGGATCGCCACCATATCTAAACCAACAGAACAGATGGCGGTCATTGCTTCAAGTTTTTCCAAGGTAATTGAGCCGGAACGAACCGCGTCAATCATTCGTTGGTCTTCGGACACAGGTATGAATGAGCCAGACAATCCTCCAACACGAGAACATGCCATCATGCCGCCTTTTTTCACGGCGTCGTTGAGCAACGCCAGTGCGGCGGTGGTGCCATGCGCTCCCACCTGATCAAGTCCCATGAGCTCCAGTATGGCAGCGACCGAATCGCCAATTTCTGCAGTGGGGGCGAGTGATAAATCGACAATGCCAAATGGCACGCCGAGCCGTTCACTTGCGAGTGTTCCAACGAGTTGGCCGGTGCGAGTGATTTTAAAGGCGGCTTTTTTAATTTCTTCGGCAACATCATCGAACGTTGCGTCGGTCAGTTCCCCAAGTGCGCGAGCAACAACACCCGGGCCGGACACCCCAACGCTGACCACGCAATCAGGTTCCGCAATCCCGTGATATGCACCTGCCATGAACGGGTTATCGCCCACGGAATTGGCGAATACCACGAGTTTTGCACAACCGATGGCATTGCGGTCAGCGGTGAGTTCAGCGCACTTGACGATTGTCTCGCCCATGAGCGCAACGGCGTCCATATTGATGCCAGCCTTCGAGGAGCCAATATTGACCGAGGAGCACACAATATCCGTGAGAGCGAGTGCTTCCGGAATGCTGCGGATTAATCGCATATCGGCGGCAGTTGCGCCTTTTTCAACCAGAGCAGAGTATCCACCAATGAAATTGACGCCAACTTGTTTTGCTGCAGTATCTAATGCGGTTGCGATTGCGATGTTATCCGGTGCGTCAAGGAGCGCAATTGGGGTGACCGCAATGCGCTTGTTAACAATTGGGATCCCCAATTCACGTTCGATTCGTTCGCAGACCGGCACGAGATGCTCGGCCCGCGCGACACATCGGTCGTAGACGTCCTCCGGAGAGCGGCAGCCGAGGAGATTGATACCCATGGTGACCGTTCGAATATCCAGCCGGTATTTCTCCACCATGGCAATGGTGTCCAGAATGTAGTGTGTGCTCGCGTGGTGCAGGTTCACAGTAAATGCCTCGAAATGAACTACTAAATATCGTTGACAGCTCGAAAAATCTCTTCCGACTGAATTCGGATGACTAACCGTTCTTGCTGTTCTACAACGGCCATCCGGTCTTGGATCATCGCAATATCTACACTATCGGGAAAAGAAACATGCAAAATCATTGTGAAGAAGTCATCCATAATCGTTTGAGAAACATTATGGATATTCACGTTCATTTCAGCTAGTTCTGTGGCCACCGCGGCAATGATCCCCGTGTGGTCGAGCCCCGTGACAGTCATAATCGCAAACATGACCACGATGCTACTACTGCAACTACACTTACCCGTATGAATACCACTTGCCGACGCAAATCACGCTGCAACACCGTTCGATGGAACGAGCTCACCGATTTTGAACGCAAGACCATTCTCGGCTTCGTTGGGGCTGATGTGGTGGGCAAACTCGCCGCATGGCACCTGCTGTATCACCGCCCGTCCGAACACTTCCGCGGACCAAAATGGTTTTGGTTTCTCACCTCGCTGATCAACGGCTTCGGCCCCTTGGCGTTTTTTGCTTTCGGGCGCAAATAATTGCTTTTCGACGTCCTCGACTCACCGTATACACCCCCAGTTGCGGGGAGTTTGGTTGGCGGCGCAACTATAAAATTTGCGTGAAGGTAGTCGGTCAAGCTTTTGGCTATGACCAGCCACTGGTCAGCATCGTGAACACAGCGGAATCCTAGGGCCGATTTGTGGATCGACAAGATCTGCTCCAGGTTCCAATTGATTACCGAACCGATGTTGCAACAGCTCGAAAGCTTGATCTGCCGCATTCATCGTAGGTGCCTGAGAAATGCCTTAGCGTTCGTAGCGTCGGCGGAAATTCAACAACAAGCGGTTGTCAACCGTGAGATCAGCAGCGACAGCCTCATCAACGATGCGCTGGTATTCCTCGGGCGGGTAGTACCCGTTATTGCGGTAAATACGAAGCCGCTGGGCGAAC
>JAUMZC010000023.1:0-2021 GCA_030528295.1 Corynebacterium sp. | reverse complement strand
ATCAAGTTCTGGGTGAAACTGCGTGACATACAAGTGTTCGCCAACCCGATACATTTGCACGGGACATGCCTCACCTGTGAGAAGCACAGTCGAGTTTGGTGGCAACTCGCTGCAGGCCTCGGTGTGCCCGACGATCGATGTAAAGGACTCCGGCATACCCTCAAAAATCGGGTCCTTGGCACTTTCCTCAGTCTGGCTAATAGTGATGCAGCCCGGAGCTTCGCCGTAGGTACGATCAACAACGCCACCAAGCGCCAGGCCAAACAAGCCAATTCCATAGCACGCTGCAAACATAGGAAAGTCGTTCGCGGCGCATTGTTGGATCAGCGCGATGAGATCCGCCTCAACCCGAAGTTGCAGTTCAGACTTTGTCTCGGAGGTGGAATTAAACGGGCCGCCTCCAAGAATGATGCCGGAGTATTCGTCCAGGTTGATGGGCGGAAGCGGGGCTTTATCCACACGAATATGGCGAAGTTGTTCCGGTTCAAGTTCAGCCATTGCGAGGAAGGATGTGTATTCTGCTTGGGCTGCTTCATCTTCTGGTCGGGTGCTAAGAAGCAGGAATGGCGCAGGCATCGGCTGTCCTCCTTGGGGATTCCTTACTGGGCAAGTGCGTGCAGTAGGCAACGAAGTTTCGTAAGATTTGCCTCGCGTAGTGCGTATTTATTAATTGCAAGCTAGCGACGATTCTATCAAATTCATCAGGTTTGAAATAACCGTAGTCAAAATAAAAGCGCATTCTGGCTTCCATCGCCGCCGCATCCATCTCCGCATGGAATTGGCTGGCCCAGGTAGTTTCATTTGCTCGGAACAACTGAACTGGGCACGTTGGGCCAGTGGCCAGCAACGTTGCATTCGCACCAAGAGCCGTCACGTTTTCTGTGTGTCCGGTAAGAACTGTGAACTCGTCCGGCAAGTTCCGGGTCAGCGGATCGGCCTTTCCGGCTGCTGTGAGGCGGACAATCGAGGACCCGGAGGGTTCTGGATGTGTGCGGCCAACAGTTCCGCCATCAAGATCCGCGAGGAAGCCAGCGCCGAAGCAGACGAAGAACGTTGGGATCGGGGCGTCGAAAAGCGTTGCAAGTTGCGCGTGGACATGCCGCTGTTCGGCCGAGTATGCCGGAGTGGCCACATTCAGCGGACTGCCGCCGACGAATACACCATCGAAATGGTCGAGGGGGCCGATGGTGGCGGTGGGTGAGTCGAGCATGGTGTGCGTCAGTTCTGCCGCGTCTAATCCGGTAGCGCTCAGGAAGTCCTGATACTCAGCCTGAGCAATCTCCGCCCCGTGCCGAGGCGAGACAAGCAGAAAAGAAACCATACCGAGCAGTCTAGTATGCGGTAGTTTGTCTGTTGACTCTGGGTGGGGTTATTGCATTGGCAGGGGTGTTGGAACGGCGAAGAATATATGAAAGTAGACGCGATGTCGCTAAAAACACCATGTTGTGTGCGATTGGTGTAAAAAGCGACATTTTTGGCCTGAAAACAGCTAACTTTTGTCGCCAAATACACCAATTGGACACAACATGGTGTTTTCGGCGACAACCCCCAGTTCAGTGATTGTGGGCAACCTAAGTGCTTCTCGACGTCCATCGCAACCCAAACCCCGCCCCGCCCGGCACCAGCAAATACAGGGCATAAAAATAGAGCCACACCGTCAACGGCATGGCTCCAAACATTGCATTTGGTGTTAGTGGGGGGCTCGGATGGAATCTTCGACTACATCGAGTACTTCGCTCAAGCCTTGAGTTGGGGCACCCGTGGCAAGTCGGGAGATAAAGCCATCCATCATTGTTTCCAGATACAAATGCAATACTTCAACGGGTACATCTGTTCGCATCCGGCCGGCATCAGAGTTTGCCTGCAGGCGTTGCTGAACCGCTTCGTCTAGTACCGCCTGGTGTTGCTGCCACCGGGACTTAAACACGGCGTCGGTACGCAAGAGACGAGCGATCTCCAGCCGGGTGGAAAGCCACTGATATCGATCGGGGTGGGCGAGCATATCCCGCATCACCTCAACT
>JAUMZC010000022.1:16095-29626 GCA_030528295.1 Corynebacterium sp. | reverse complement strand
CATTTGACAAAATTTATGGATATTGCTAGTTCGTCAAGCATGGATTCGTTCTTATGGGCGTAATCTCTGGAAGTGAAGGCGGTTTAACTTGCGTCTCTGACGGTAGCCGCAGCATCGCAAGGTGGTGGGAAGGAAGCTTCAAGCGAAATCCTGGCCAAGGTATAGGAAACGCATGAGGCGCTTCAAGGTGGGTGAGCTAGTACACAACGTCGAGGCACATTCGACCTGTGGATATCTTGAGGTGTCGATACAACGGAGGAAAGGAGGAAAGAGCAGGTTCTTAGATGGGGAGACCTGTCACAGGAGTGAAAACGTTGCGATCGTCTTGTTCGTAAGGAGTGAGATGAAATAGCAGGAGCCAGTCGAAGGTTACAGTTTGGTCGGATAGTCATTGGTGTTTTGGGCGGGCGGGCCTGAACGTCGGATGTCGTCTTTGTGGTGGGAAGGTCAAAACTGTCAATCACGAGGTGCTGATGGTATCCGGTTTGTGATGTTCAAACCCGCAGCTGTCCTAGGGTAGTCATTCCAACGAAAAGAGGAGGGGACCTGCGTCATGTGGCTAGTGCTACGGACGATCAAACGGGTGTACGGGCAACTGTTTGAATGTGGACAGCGTTTCGTTGGCACACCGGATCGACCAAATCGACCGCTTTCTGACGGGACCGCCTGGGGTAGTTTTAGTTGTTGAATATGAAACAATTTGTGCTCTGGAATTTAAAATCGCATTCGTCGAAGACTGCCTAGTATCCTTTGCGAGCAGTGAAACTACCTGTCGTAGGGATTAGGGAACCGCAATGCTTACGGCGTGGAACGGTACGGGCCTAAAAATGAGGCAACAATAGGAAAGGCTGCTGGCATATTGTCGGATTCCCAGTATTGAACTATGCACTGGAAAACCCTTATTGAGTAAAACAAGGTCTAAATCCTTCATTGAAATTTGGGGAACTTACCGTGGCAGCGCAGTTGTCCTACACCAACAAAGGTTAGGCGATTCCATATACTGACTGCGAAAACATCGTCACTCGTTCATTAGCCTGGTCATTACTGTCATCCAGATCGGAAGGAGTCTATGGACAGCTGATGCTGTACGTGCACTACCTATTAGGTATTGCTCGCCTATCTAGAAGAAAACTTACTATTCAAGAATTTTATCCCTTTTTACAGTGGAAATGAAAAAATTTTACAAAATTAAAGCTAGATACGATTATGTCTGATAGCGTAGATGCCAAGCCAGCACGTATAAGCTGGTCCGGTAGCCCGAAGTTCTGACAATCGCATCCAAAAGTGATCGATTGCCTCATGACTTGTGGGATGAAAATCAAAAGATAGAAAGGTTGTCAAAAATGATCACGAAACAAAACGATATTTCGGTTGAGGAATTAATTGAAGCGATGAGCGATGATGAGAAGGCCTCTGAACTCTTGGCTAGGACAGGTATTTCACGTAACGAAATGATAGAACGGGCTGAGGCGATTGCTCGGCAGTTGTCGTCAGAGATCTCAACGTTGAATGTAGTCTAAATTATTAATTTTACTATTGGGTTAAGAATTTAACCCAATAGTAAAATTTCTAAATATTAAATTTAATTTGAAATGAACAATTTAACTAAAATGAAAAATATAAAAACCGATAATAATGATCGCTCCGTTTTTCATGAGTACTGCCAAAACGTCCTTAACACAATTTTAAGTGCCGCAACCATTTATGACGCGGAAGGTCAGCGAACATTACCCGATGCTTATTGTTTAAGGTACAGGGATTCTGAGTCCTCAAATGAGTTTGGGATAGGTCAAAAAAAGAAACTCTCGACTCTCAAAAATAAAATTAATATAGATCCAATAGTAGATACCACCAACTCTTTGCTAAAATTAACAATCCCAGAGGATGCAACGTCTCCAGTAACTTCTGCAAGTTGGAAACATAGCTGGGATTCTTCTTCTCATACTTGGGATGAAAGCCTTAACAATTCACGTGATTTTGTTTTTTCATTTCCGATTCCTGCTCGTGTTTATGCAGAGAGCGAAGCACATTATCTGTCTAAATTGCTGTGTATTATTTTGGACGAAGTGGATTTATTTGACGGCAATAGTATTATAGTGCCAAGATTTCTTAAATTCAAACAAAGATATATTGAAATCCCTTATCTTGGTCTTGAATCTAATTTCGACTTGGCAAATAGGGAAGAGGATTTAAGTTCTAAACTTCGCCGCCAACCGCTTTTTTCAGTTTCGCAAACCGAACCAACTATACCTATTCTAGCGCGACACTGGGCCTTGTTTTCTGGAAGTACAATAGTATCAACAAAAGATAAAGATATCAATATTGTAGGGTTTCGTCTTCGATGTACCGAGCAGTGGGTCGTTCCATCCCATGGTCATCCATCAGAAATTTATGAACACTTGGCGCGTATCTGTAATGTCGCGTGCAGTTTCTGTTACTTATTTGGCAACCCCAATACCTTGGCTATAGCTCGTGCAAAAAAAAGTATTACAAAGGATGAGCTAGAAACTCGGTTATTTTATTACAATCCAGAGAATAAACGCGCACTGTTTTCTGCACAATGGGAGTTAAATGAGTTTTTGGTTGATCCGAGACTTCCTGACGTGTTAAAACAAATTCGTTTGCGGACGGATAGGCCGTTCTTTTTTACGACCAATGGGAACCCATTGACTCCCAATATAGTAAAAGAATTATCGAAACTAAAGCCGGTTCACTTTGTTGTCTCAACAAACACAGTGAATGAACCGTTACGTCAAGAAGTTATGAAGGAAAAACCTCGTCGTACTTGGACAGCGCTAAATTGTTTAGAAGAATTATCTAACTATGAAATACCTTTTGGTGTAAGTATGGTCGCAACACCAGACTTCTCGTTGGATGATTTGACAAAAACAATTAAATCTGTCGAACACCTGAAACCTGCTTTTATTCGAGTAAACCAAGCTGGATTTACTCGAGATCATCCGGAATCAATTGAATTTGATACCGAAGAGTTATGGTCGCGCGTCGTGGGATGGGCGAAGAATATACGAAAAGAAATAAAAACACCTTTAATAACCATACCTAGCGCGTTTGAAGAAAACTTCTTTTACGATGATCCCCTGGCCCCACGTATCATTGGAACGATCCCCGGATCTCCGGGGGCTGCTGCCGGATTACAACCGGGTGATTTAATTTTACAAGTTGGCTTTCTTTCGCCTAAAACAAGATCAGAGTTAATTAGTGCGTTGTTACTTATCAGGGGGAAGGTCTCGTTAAAAGTTAAGCGAAACAGTAATATAAAAAATGTTATCTTAGATACTGATGGGGAAGTTAAATACCCATATTCTGGTAATATTATAGGAAAATATTTGGTTCCACTCGGCGTATTTATAGCTCCATCACTCAGCATCGCCGATGCAAATCTCATCAAAACATCTATGAATTCGGTTTCTGCGAAATCTGCCTGGCTAGTTACGTCAAGTATAATGTTTCCAGCCGCAAAAATGTTTCTCCAAAAATTTTTACCGGAATTATGCGACAAGATTGATCTTGTCGTAGCAAAAAACGATTATTTAGGTGGTAACATTCGCGTGCTTGATATGTGCACGGTAAGTGACATTTCAAATTCATTAAAGGCACACGCAGATCGGGCAAAAAACTTTCCCGATGTTGTTCTTTTGCCGGCGACAGGTTTTAACATTCATGGACGTGACTTATCAGGCAGACATTGGGGTGATTTGGAACGTCAGTGGAAGATTCCCGTTAAACTAATCAATTCAACAACCCAATTCGTGTTCTAATGAAAGATATCCATACAGTACTTGTGAGACCTCCCGTTGAGGTGTTGCATAAGTTTAGTAAACCAGTAGAGTGTTTAGGCATCGCGTATTGTGCCGCAGCGTTGCGCGAGGCAGGATTTTCAGCATCCATGGTTGATGGAATGCTTCATGATTGGACAAATGAGGAAACAGCAAACAGAATTTTAGAGTTAAATCCAGATGTTATAGGCATTACCGTTGTACTTAATTATTTTCCAGAAATAACAGCCGACCTTTGTCGGTTACTCCGAAACAAGGGTTTTTATGGGAAGGTGATCGTTGGCGGGCATGCTGTGTCGTTTGTTCCTGAAAGGGTATTTGACATTGCGCCTGAAGTTGATGCTGTGATTATTGGCGAAGGTGAAGAAACAATCGTTAATTTTGTTAAAGAACTAGCCAACGGAGATAACGAAAAACAAGTCCTGGGAGTTAGTTATGCTGGCGGGCAGAAGGCATCATGGTTTCCAGCAGCACGGCAGCGAGATTTGGACGCTTTACCCCTTCCTGCTCGGGACCTAACGCCTGAGGTTATCAACTTAGATGGTCTTGTATGCATCTCTACAAGTCGTGGTTGCTACGCCAGATGTACTTTCTGTAGTATTCCACGGTTTTACGGACTAGAAAAGGGTAAAACGTTAGCAAACGGTAATTGGCTCGCTAGATCCGCCGCCAGTACGGTTCGTGAAATTCAATGGCTGCATGAAACATTTGGTGTAGTCGAGCTTCTTGTTGTCGATGATGAGTTTTTTGGTGGAAATAAATTAGCTGCTATTTCTTCTCCAGTAGAATTCGCGATCTCATGTCGAGCAGAAAACGTTGATCCACAAACTTTAATTTCTTTGATGGAAGGGGGCCTACGTCACGTATTCGTAGGCCTAGAAACGGGTAGTGACGATTCTCTGAAATTATATGGGAAAGGCCATTCAGTTTTTCAAAACAAAAATGCTGTTCGGATAATAAAATCTTTAGGCTTATCATTTCAACCTGGTTTTATGTTATTTAATCATAAATCCACACTATCCGAGATTAGAGAAAATTTAGAATTTTTGAGTGAGATTGATGAACTCAAACCGGTTACAATTAACACTTCGGTGGAGCCGCATTTTGGTACTCCAATTAATCGAGTTATCGAACATGACCAACTGTTAATTGACGAACGATATAAATACACTTCAAATTTCCGCGATTATAAGGTAGCATATGCCAAGAAAATATCGCAGTTAATAGCTGATAAATTTTCGCCCACACAAGGATTGATCGCTGGATTGCAATCTGCGATAACATTCGAATGGAGAAGGTCGATTCCCGGAAGATCGCGAAATATTCAAATTGCTATCGACAAGTTTGAGAAAAAATGTAATGCCTTATTTGCCCAAATATTTGTTGATGCAATCGATTTGCTAGATTCGACACCTCTAGAAGAAGCACCATTTATTGTTGAAGAAGTTAATAGCCGGTTGAACGATGCTAAAAGTAAGGTGGCCGTGCTTCAAGCAATTTTACTTGATTCGATCTGTAACGAAGAGGGCTCCGTAAGATACTACAAGCAAACAGACATAATTTCTATGAAAGGTTTAAAATGACATATATAAATAATACGCTTTTAGGGATTAACGGCAAGCGGGATATCCTTCCCCAGATGTTCGCCATAGTTTCGCAAAATGTTAATTGGAACTCAGCTATTATAGATCATATTGGTGCGAACAATGATGATGAAATTGTTCAATTAAATAACTTTCCCACGCCTCCTGAGGTTGAGCCAGGTATTTTGCGCATCGCTGCACGAACTGGGATTGGTGTTATCAATGTAAATTATTTTAGCCGCCTAAATTTCGATAAGTGTTGCGAAAAAGGCACGATAAGTCCACATTATCATCGCCGGTCGTTTGCCTCAAGGATATTAAAAGGAAGTTATCAGCATATATTGTTTGATAACTTTGGAACAATAGATACTCCCGAATTAAGTGTGCGTAACATTTCTAAAGTTTCAGAAAATCAACCTTATTCGCTGCGTTGGGATGATTATCATTTTGTGATGTATCCCGAAGATGGAACTACGACATTAACCTACCATACTGAACCATCTATAGATTTAAAAAATGAGTTTCCGACACGATCACGTAGCCAGATTTTGTATTTGCGAGATTCTGTTATTAATATGCTCAGTAATTAAGAGCAGAATAAGTTAAAATAAAAAATGAATTGAACACAAGTTATGAGATCTTATTCGCTAGGCGACTATTAAATTTGGTTGATGTTTATGTTAGAAAATGTGATTAAAGATCGTGTTCTGGATGCTAAATGTCGTTCTCGGTTTATTCTTGGTACCTGGGGTTTATCAGGGGAAGGTGCGCGACCTAATTTTTCATATGGCGAAACATCGGAAAGTACTATGTATCAGGTCCTTGATTTGGCCTGGGAAAGCGGCTTGCGTTGTTTAGATACGGCGTGGAGCTATGGCGATGGAGTTGGTTTGAGGAGGATAGCTAGGTGGCAGAAAAGTGCGGGTGTGGAGTGGAATATTATCGCGAAACTTGGTCGAAAAAAACCGGATGTAAGTCGTTTTGACCTACCTTCCCTCAAAATTTTAATGGAGGAATATTTCTTTTATGAGGAGTTACTAGGCTCTCCAAAGACAATACTCATTAAAGATCCGCCTGTGTCATCGTATAAAAATGGTTCGCTTGATGAATTAATTTGTCATTTTGAAAAGGCTATTGATGACGCGAATTTCGGGGTTGCTTCGCATCATCCAGAGTTGATTTCGTTCTTGAATGAAGGTCAACGGCCGAGAATTGCGCAAGTTGAGTTAAACGGAATTAACCGGGCGTTGTCTGTTCCGGCAGTTAGGACAATTGACGCAAAATTGCGAAACTGGAAGGTCTGGAGCATGCAACCGCTAGCGTATGGTTTCATATCAGACCCTGATAGAATATTTAAAAACTCCGATTGGCGCTTTCGGATATCTGATCAATCGCAACAAACATTCCGCGCTTTTTCTAGATTGTTTAGGTCTCGGCTCGAAAAGTTGTTGCCTGAGGTAGATCCAACCGTGAGTGCAATTGCATACTGCCTTAGTGTTCCAGGTATCGACCGTACGGTAATTGGTCCTAAAAACTGCCAACAATTGAAAAGTTCATTGTCGGCACTACAGTTGTTAGATGATCAGGTAGTTCGCGAAAGGCTTCATAGTTTGATCGAAACTGAATTCCCTAAAGGAGTTTGATTGTTATGTATGTAAATTTAGATCAGTTAAGTTCATGGGAAAATAATGGGTATGTCTTTTTGCCTGCTTTATTAAGTCGGGAAGAATTATTAGCAGCGCAAAAAGAACTAGCGTTAATATACCCTTCAGGCGAGGATTTTTATCGCGATCGTGACCCGGTTCGTAACTCCCGTTACCGTTCTTCGGGAAACTTCCGGGATCTAGGATTTTATACTTCGCAAGGGGAATTGTCACAATGTCGCGAACAGTTCCTTGGATTGGTTGATTTCCCCTGGACTGGGCGAGCGTTAGACAGGTTGGTTGTTCATCCTAATTTGCTGGGTGCAGCACGTGAGTTCTTGGGTGTTGATGAAATACAGATTTATCAGGCTCAATTGTGGGCTAAATATACTGGGGCGGCCAATTATGCCCAACCACTTCATTTGGATTACTGTACCCATTCGCTGTTAACGCCGGATCCAGATGCGCCGATGCAGCAAATTGAAATGTTCCTGTATCTCCATGACGTCACGGAAGAATTAGCGCCGACTCACGTAGTTTCGCGGAATTTAACTAAAGATATACCGGTAAGTCCTCATAGAGTCTGGCCAGACGAACGCTCTGATTTATATGAAGAAGCAGTCTCGTTCCCGGGGGTTGCGGGTAGTGTATTGGCTTATGCGCCAGATGTTTGGCACCGTGGTGTTGACCTTACTCAAGTGGGCGGTTCCCGCGTTTGGATGAATATCAGCTACAAGTGTGTTGATTGCGACTGGTTGGGTCTTCAAAGTTTTGTGCGTGCTGGTTTGTCAGTTCAGTGGTCTGAGTTTGTGGGTAGTTGTACGCCTGATGAGCTAGCGGTGTTCGGCTTTCCTAAGCCCGGCCATCCGGTTTATACGAAAAAAGTATTGGAGGGAATGAGTTTGCGTTATCCTAAACTTAATCTCCAACCTTGGTTTTCAGCATTGAAAAATTCGTAAAAACAATTAAATTAGAATGTCGTAGATTATATATGCGAAGAATTTTTCAACGAACTTTCGGTGGATTGCCTCGTAGTTTTGTAATTATTTGGTTTGGTACTTTTATCAATAGGGCAGGTACGTTTGTCGCACCATTTTTGACCTTGTACCTGACACGAGAAGAAAATGTTGAAGAATCCCTGGTTGCGGCGATTTTGATGTCTTATAGCGTTGGGGTGGTTGCTAGTGGCGTAATTGGTGGGTTTTTAGCTGACTTTATTGGTCGCAAACGCACAATGATATTCAGTCTTGCTGGTGCCGCGGTTATTCAAGTGGCGCTGGTGTTCAGTAATGGTATCGCGATGGTTGCCATTTGCTGTGTATTTCTTGGCTTAATTAGTGATGTGTATCGCCCTGCAGCTAGCGCAATGGTTGCAGATATTGCGGGAGATCAGGCAACTCGTGCTTTCGGACTTTTGCACTGGGCGACAAATCTTGGTGTGCCAATTGCTTCAATTGGGGCAGGCTATTTTGCTACTCGGAGCTGGAGCTTACTGTTTGTTCTAGATGCACTTACCGCACTGGTGTTTGCTGGATTGGTGCTTTGGAAGATTCAAGAGCCCGAGCGTGCAGGCAATAAAAAGGAAATTGTAAAGGATGAAAGCGCATCGGGTGGCGCCATCGACCTGAAATTGATGTACAAATTGTTTGGGATCACGGGTATCTCGTTTGCGGCTTTCGGGATTTATTTTCAAAATACGACAACATTACCGTTACGGGTCATCGATGCTGGTCATAGCGAAAGTGATTTTGGTCGTTTATTAGCTATTAATGGTGTTTTGATCGCGATTGCGCAGCCGTTGCTGGGCCCAACATTGTCTTCTTGGGAACGGCGAAGAGCGTTGTCCTTAGGATTAATGCTTGTTGGTTTTGGAATTGCGTTGTCTGGAGCAGGGGAGTCGTTATGGTTTTTGGTGATCACCGTTGTTCTTTGGAGCTTCGGGGAAATTATTCTTGCTGCATTACTGCCTGCCGTCATTGCTGAATTAGCTCCAGCCCATGCTCGGGGCAGGTATCTTGGTTTCTTTGGCACGAGTATCGGATTGGGTGGTGTAGTCGCTCCGCTGGGAATTGTGTTTTATCGAGCGGAGTCAAATGCTTTTTGGATGGGGTGCGCGCTTATCCCTATGTGTTTAGCGATCGGGCAGTACCTAATGCTTCGGGAAAAGAAAATGGAAAATACACATGAAGATTTCGAAACACACGTCGATTGATCAGATCGTCGACCCATGGAAAACCATCGTCGATGATGAGTCACTGTATTTGCATCCCACGTGGATCCGAGGATCGGAACCCGAATCCGAGGAAGATCGAATATATGGATTGGCGTATGAGGAATCGGTGCCAATTGCTGGTATAGCGGTTCGAAGGATCGATGGAAATGTTTTTGCCACCTACGACCCGGTAGAAGCACTCTTTGCCAAGCCTGAGGTTCAATCCGATACGCACACCGAAGCACCAAAGAGAAACTTGATAGAGGATGAAACGTTAAGCGCGGAACAGCTTCGGTTTTTCCAGAGCCAGCAGCAGTTGGCTGGAAGCAAGGAACGTTTACGGCCGGCTGCGGTGGCGTTGCTGCCGGGTTCGTATGTTTCGGGCTTGGTCAGGGGCACATTTGATAGGCGCAAGACTTTGGAAGCTACAAGTGAATTTGCGCGAAGACCAGGTTTGGATGAGGTCGCGGTGCTCAACGGTTTAGTTGATTTTCTTGAGACTACAGCCGACCAATGGGGAACGGATTTGCGGAGTGTGATGCACGTGCCAGTGGAGGATGTGGCGCTGGTTCAAGTGCTGCAGAAGCGAGGATATTTAGGGTGCGTGGTTACTGCTCAGTGTGAGATTCCCGTTCCTGAAAGTGGGTTCGAAGGATACCTTTCTGGACTATCAGGAGATCGGCGAAGGAAAGTTCGAAAAGAGCTTACTAGCTTCGAGCATTCCGGATTTGTAGTGCGCCGATTTGGTGCAGATGCGCTCGACGATGATGCGTTTGCTTGGCGGATGGCAGAATTGCAGGCCAAACAGCTAAAACGGTATGGGCATAGTGTTCCTATTGCACGATTGCGTGGGATCGTTGAGCAGGCCGCGACGTCGTTACGCCCTTGGGTGAGGGTTGTGGTTGCTGAGCGTGAAGGGAAGGTAGAAGCGTTTGTTTTGAGCTATGCGGATGGCACGACAATCTACCCAAAAATGGCGGGCTGGACTGAGGAGGCTCGTCAAGCTGGGTGTTATTTTGTGCTCGGCTACTACGAACAGATCAAACAAGCTGGCGAAGCTGGGTTGCGGGTGGTGAATATGGGGCCGGAAGCGTTTTACCCAAAGGTACGCCGTGGTGCGCAATTGCGGCCTCGCATGATGTTTGTGCGTTCGGCAGGTGGGGAAATTCCTGGTCTCAAGGAAACTGTGGGAAGCCTTGATGTGCTCCATCGACGACGGATTGGGCTATAGGCCAGTGAGATAGAGGAGGGGGAGAGTGTTGTGTTACCTGGACCACCAAGCACAGTGAACTAGTCGCGGCGTCGTCACGCATTACAATATGGCTGGATTAGATTAGCGTTAAGCCTCGCCTGGATTGGGTCCTGTACGTCCCTGGTGAAATCCCAAAATGTTTGGCAAAGGCGCTGCTTGCCCGTGCTCTACTTTCCCACCCAACAGTTTGTGCCACCTTGGCGATTGTGTCGTTCGTTTCCCGCAGTAATTTAGCCATCGCGTGAACCCGAAGAGAAGTAAGGTACTCAGTAGGGGTGAGCCCAAATGTTTCTTTGAACGTGCGTGCGACCTGGCGCGATGACATATGTACTTTTCGTGCGAGCAAGTCTAACGACCAATCCTTGTCTATCGCTCCTTCAAGCAATCGCTTCGTTTTAATAGCGGAATCGTTGGCTCGGCTCACAGTATTATCAGGTAGGTGCCGTGTTGCGCGTATTTGTTTGCGTGCCCAGCTTGCGAGAGGCACTTCAATCATGACGGGGAACAGTACGTTCATGAGCGCGCTCCACCATGATTGCATTTTGCATTTCACTTGAAGTGAAGCCTCGATCGCAGAGAGGGCACAAATCTCGTTCACTATCGCGCGCAGACGTTGTTGTGTGGCTGGGGTAATCCGTGCGTGGTGCACCTTTGTTTTGAATGCTTCTGAAAAGAAGTCGTGAGCTTCAAGGTGATCTCTGAAAGAATCCGGGCACAGCCAATAGAGTGTTCCAATAAAATAATTCGGGTCAACGGTGATCAACGACATATGCACATCGTGTTTTTCACGTAATTGCACACTAGATTCTGGCCCAAGCAACATAACGTCGCCCGCTTGCACAAACGCCTCCCCTTCAGGCATTTGCGCTTTTAGCCGACCAGATTCCGCCACAGCGATCACGAAATGCGGTATACCCTGCGAAGGTTCTTTATCAATATCTCTAATCTGTGTACCGATAATAGGCGTGGGTGTTCTATGTGAAAATTCCATGCTTCGAGTTCTTTCCAGTGAGTTCGTCTCACTATGTCTGCACATCAAGAACCTTGGAGAAAGAAGATGTGCCTGAGAGGTCCGGAAGTTCTGGTTGTTTCATTGCGGAAAAAATCCCTAGGCGGGATCGACCGGTGCTGATTCTCGCAGGTCGTTCACGAGCTGGTTGAGCCCTTCGAAGTCCGAGATCGCAGGAATTGCAACGGTGAAGTTCCACCACACTGAGAAGGTCATAGTCGCTAGGAATACCAGTGTGGAGAGTGTGAGTCCGATTGCAGCAACGGTACGGCTGGATCTTTGTTTAAGGCCTTTGTATGCGATCACGGCACCGCACAGCGCAGTGACGGGGAGCAGGAATCCGATGAGAGGAATCAACGAAAGCAGTGGTGCGAGTGCGATCACGGTGATCGCAAGGATGAGTGAAATTACTCCGTAGTTTCTTGAGCTCTGGGTAGTTTCACTCACGTTGACGGTGTCGCGGGGTAGATAACTAGTGGTGGACGTATTGCGATACATCAGTAACTCCTTTTGGTCTATGCGTGAAGATCACGACGGTGAAGTAGATTGGTGGACGCCCAGATGAAGAATGCTGAGAGCCCCGTTGCCAGCAGCACTACGAACCCGGCGGTCATGGCTGTGATGTCGGCGGCCTGGAATGCGGTGGATGCGTCACCCACGAGTGTTGTTCCCAGTTGGGTGGCGTAAGTGGCGAGTGCATAGGGGCTCAGCAATGCTCCAGGAACGCCTACCATGAGTGCTGCGGTGGATATCCCAGTTGCCACCAAAGCAATAGCCACAGGGATGGCAAATGAGCTGATGGTCATTGAGAGCAGCGATTGAAGCACCGCTACCGGGATACAAGCGATGATGACCAGCAGGGAGCTCATCCAGAATGTGGCCGGGAGCATTCCCTCAAGCCCAAGCCCTAATTTCCCAACAACCACAATCGTGGCAATAAGGACAACTTGCATGAGCGCAGCGAAGATAGCTACAACGCTGGCTTTGGAGGCAACAATTCGTAGCATGTGGATTGGTTGAGACATCAGCGCATTCCAATTGCCTGGAGTGTGTTCTGATTTCCACGCCAGTGACGCCAGAATGGCGATTCCAACAGGCAAGATGGTCATACCGTAGAAGCCGATCGATCTGATCCACAGCGTGTCCCATCCGCCGTCCAACTCGCCGCCAGTGGTGAGGGTGCCAATAGATCCTGAGAGGACAGACAGGATCGGCAAGGTGAAAATGACGAGCCAACTTAACGATCCGTGTGCTTTGGTGAGTTCGGTGTGAACCATGCTCATTGGTTACAGTTCCTTTCGGTCAAAGTGGGCTGTTATTGCATGGAATCCTGCGGTGGCAATGATTGCCATAACGGCAACACTGATAATCGGTAGATCGAAGTAGACGAGCTCTTCGCCGACGTAGTCGGCAGGGCGGATCAGGGTGAAGTAACCCCACGGCGTGATGTGGTTTAGCCATCCGGGGAGTGCTTGGCCGAATACGGCAAGAAACAGTCCTCCGACACCAATGGCTAAGCACACGAGCTGGTTATCAATGGTTGAAGAAACCACGAGGTGGGTGGCAAAAACCGCGAGACTGACAACGATGGTTACTACGGTGTAGATTGCCCATAGTCCTGCGGGAAACGTGCTGCTTGCCCCGGAAACCAAGCCGGTTGCAGCAATGATTGCACTGATCGCTAATGTTGCGCCGGTAATCATGCGTCCGTGATAGATGAGCTTTGCGCGTAATAGTGTGCCCGGCGTAACGCTCGACGTTGCTGACATGATCCACCCTTGCCCGCGGTGTTCAATATCGACGACGCGGCTGGCCAGAACGGCGAGCAGCACCGGGTAGATGAGCGCTACGGCGAAACTCATACTGGCTAGGAGCAACTGCCAAACATAGTCGAGATTATCGCCTTGGCCTGCGAACACGCCGGATGCTGCACCGCGGAACAGTGTCAGTCCGCTCACCCCAAGGACCATAGCCGCTGCAATAGTCCAAGTATGGAGGTGCGTGGATTTTGTTTTCTCCACAACAATTGCGTGAC
>JAUMZC010000022.1:0-16085 GCA_030528295.1 Corynebacterium sp. | reverse complement strand
CTCATAGCGCTCCTTCGTGAGTGAGGTCCATAAACAGGTCTTCAAGATGTTGCTCTTCCCGGCGCACGTCATAGACATCGATGCAGGCATTGACCAGGGTGGATATTGTGTGGGCGGTCGCATTGTCGCCGCTGTTTCGGATCCGGATGATTTGCCCGTAGTTGGCGGGGCTACGGTCGACCGGCGATAGTGCAGTGATGGTATGTTCGTGCGCCGTCGCCCGGGTCAATAGCGAATAGGCTTGGTATGCATCTGAGCATCGAATAAGAACATCAGGTGTCGCAGCGGAGAATAACTCCTCACGAGTCCCCTGGAAGAGCAAGGTGCCAGAGGAAAGAATTCCCAGGTGTGTTGCTACTTTGTCAACCTCGCTGAGTAAGTGCGATGAGACGATGATTGTCACTCCACACCCAGCAAGTGTGATTAAAAGTTCCCGGATTTCCTCGATGCCAGCGGGATCGAGCCCATTGGTCGGCTCATCAAGGACTAGAAGACTCGGATTTTTCGCTAGTGCCAGAGCAATCCCGAGGCGCTGTTTCATGCCGAGTGAGTAGTTGCTGACCTTCTTGTCCATCTGATCATGCAACCGGACGGTGTTGATCGCATGCTGCACCGCTTCATCTGAAAGCCCAAGCATTGATTGCATGACCTGCATATTTTTAGCGCCGGTCAGATGCCCATAGCCAGGGGGATTTTCAATGAGTGAACCTACACTTTTGAGGATCGCTTGCCGTGATGAGCGATTCATTTCTTGGCCGCCAATTTCGATGCTGCCCGATGTAGGTTGCACAAGGTTGAGCAGCATCTTCATCGTGGTTGATTTTCCCGACCCATTTGGTCCGAGAAATCCGTAGATGCTGCCGGTGGGCACTTCGAGATTGACATTGTTGACCACTGTGTGGTCATCGTAGGTTTTGGTCAGATCATGTGTACGAACCATGTGTGTAACGTGCATACATCTAGGTTCGTTGAAAAAATCTGCAGGCACATCTGGCCTACGGCATAACTTTGACTATGTCTTAAGGCATAGCGTTACACGATGCCGGATTGGTAAGCCACGATCACCGCTTGCAGACGGTCTCGAACCTGCAGCTTCTCCAAGATATGTGCCACATGGATTTTCACTGTGCCCGGGGCTAGCACCAAATGCTCGGCGATTTCGGCGTTGGACATCCCCTGCGCAAGTAGGAGCAGAACGCCCATTTCCCGCTCAGTCAGCTCATCCAACCGTGGCTCAGGTGCTTTTCGACGCCGCGGTGCGTCAATGTAGTCAAGCAGGCGCTTTGTTGTTGATGGGGCAATAACCGCGTCACCTGCGTGAACATGCCGAATCGCACTGACAAGTTCGGCCAGCGGCCCGTTTTTCAAAAGAAAACCACTCGCGCCTGCCTGTAACGCCTGGAGCGCAAACTCATCGGTATCGAATGTCGTGAGCACCAGGATCTTCGGAATGCTTTTCGACGCCGCCTCGTTGGCGTCGTCCGAGTTCATCTGAGTGATCCTCTTGGTTGCCTCGACGCCGTCCATCAATGGCATGCGAATATCCATGACCACTACATCGGCAGGTATCTCTCGAACCGCCTTCAGTGCCTCGACACCATTGCTGGCTTCACCTACAACTTCCAGGTCGTCGATAGCGCCAAGCGCCATTGACATCCCCATTCGAACCATTTCCTGATCATCTACCAGGATCAATCGGATTGTCATTGAATATCTCCTAGGGGAAGTTTCACGATGACTTGGAATCCACCATCAGCAGTTGGGGCAGCTTGAACATCACCACCGAATGCATGCACGCGTTCACGCATTCCTTGGATTCCGAGCCCCGATACAGGAAGTGCGGGATCCATTGACTGTTCAGCCACGGTGTTTACCACCACAATGACGAGTTGCTCTGGTGTTCGTTGTATATCTACACGCACGGTACAGGTTGTACCAGCATGCTTGACAACATTCGTGAGTGATTCCTGGAGAACTCGGTACACCGTGAGTTGAAGGCCAGGGCTGAGATCCGTGAGTTCTCCCTCAGAGCGAAGCGTGATCTCGGTACCAGTCGAACGTATCGTCGCAACAAGCTCATCGATGTCGGCGATACCTGGTTGTGGTGCCAGCATCCCTTGGGTGTCAGAGCGTAACAACGTCAATATTGTTCTCATCTCGTTCAAGGCCGAACGGCCTGTTGAGTTGATTTGTTCGATTGCACGTTGTGATTGCTCTGGGTTCGATCTAGTTGTTGCTAGTGCCCCTTCCGAAAGTGCAATCATGCTGCTCAAGCTATGTGAAACAACATCATGGAGCTCTCGGGCGATCCGTTTTCTCTCTTCCGCCATGATCATCTGTTCCCGGGCTTGTTGCGCTTGCTCAGCATCGATAGCCCGTTGTCTCAAACTGTCGATGTATTGGCGGTAAATCCGGAGCACTGTCGCCCATGAATAAGCCAATAAAGTGGCTACGATGACGAAACCGATCTCGCCGATTGATAGGTATCCTGCGATAAATGGTTCATACGTGGCAACAACAATCAATGCAATCGTGACGAGCACAGGAACGATAGTCGCTTGCCACCGAGTTCGCACCGTTAACGAACACAACGTGAACACAAGCATGAGATCTGCAACTGCAGGGCCCATTCCCAGCAGCAAGTGCAACGAGACACATGCCGCCGTAACGTAAAACACTGCCTGCGAATACCGACGTCGCCACAAAAACGGCAAGCAAACGGCAGCATAGATCAGCGGTATCGCTGCCAGCGGCGTTGCTTCATCTCGGGTGCTGAACGCCACGGGAAGGTTGTACGCGTAGACCACAAGTACGATCGCGACGTCGAGAACCTGTTGTCAACGTGAAGCCTTCGAATTACCGAGATTGTCTGTGTGCATCGCAACCCACCCTACAAAAACTCCAAAAAATTATGCTCGCGCAGCGTCTCAGTACTAGCGTTTCGACGTCGAGCCCGTCGTTGCCTGGGGTTTCAGGACTGCTGATGTGCGCACCGTCGAGAGGCATTGAATTGTGTACAATTAGTTACCTGGGTTTTGTCGCCGAAAACACCATGTTGTGGGCAATTGGTGTAAAAAGCGACACCGAACCTGCTCTGGAGCGGAAGTTTTGTCGCCAAATACACCAATTGCCCACAACATGGTGTAAAAAGCGACATTACATATATGTTCAACACTAGTTTGCTGCTGTATCCCCGCTTTTCGACGCCGCGCCCCGCGCTGCCCGGCATTTCCGCCTCGTCGGCGTGCACGCCGACGATAAGCAATGGATAGCGCACAACCGTTGACCTGCGATCTGTCACAAATTCCATTTTTTCGGCAAAATTTATGGAATTTGCGACAAAATAGGGCCATTTTTGTCACAAAATCCATAGAAATCCTGTTTTTATGGAATCTGTGACAGGTGCCTGGTAAACCATTGCACGCAATCTAATTTTCTGTCACAAATTCCATGAAAACCGCCCCTCCTGATGGAATTTGTGACAACAGCACACAACCTATCGTTCTCGCGGGCCACCGAACCCCGAGTCCCCGCTACACCACCGGCAACCGAAACTTTCCAGGAGCATGTTCCTCAGCGAGCCCATCCTGCAACAGTGAGAAGAGTGCGCGGTCGAGCTGCACGTTGTCGGGCCATAAGATATCGATGTTGTGGCGTGCTACTTCGGGGTGCTGCCGGAGTTGGGCCATGATGATTCCGCGGACTTGGCGGTCGGTGCCGGCGAATTTTTGGGTGCGTCGTTTGGGTGCTTGTTCGGGCATTGGGCAGCCTGCGAGTTGCCAGGCGCATGTTGCTTTGATGGGGCAGTTGTCGCAGGTAGGGCTAGGTGTACACACTAGGGCACCGAGTTCCATAACGGCTACGGAAAATTCGGGTGCTTGTTCGTCCGGCAGGAGTGATTCCATCAATGGAAGGTCTGCCGCTTTGGGGTTGCCTTGATGATATTCGCCCTGTTTATATCGCCGCAGCACACGCCGAACGTTGGTGTCTACGACGGGCACGCGGCGTCGATAAGCAAAGGCGGCGATGGCGCGCGCGGTGTAGTCGCCGATTCCTGGAAGTGCAAGGAGATCGTCGACGTTGTTAGGCACTTCACCGTTGTGCTTTTCGACGATCGCGCGGGCACAGTCTAGCAGTCGAAGTGCGCGCCGGGGGTAGCCCAGGTTTCCCCAAGCGCGTAATACCTCGTCGGGTGTAGCATTCGCGAAGTCAACTGGGGTAGGCCAGCGCTTCATCCATGTTTCCCATTGCACTTCTACCCGTGAGACCTGGGTTTGTTGGCTCATTACTTCGCTGAGGAGTACGCCCCACGGTGTGGTGCCACGTCGCCAAATAATGTCGCGGGCGTTGGCGTCGTACCAGGCTAAAAGTTCTGCAATCATTTCGTGACAAGTGTACCCCCGAACGTTACCCTCAAATACACTTTCGGGTGCACAATGACACTATGGCTCCCTATGACAATGATCGTGCGAAAACTCCACACCAAGTTTGGGAAATGCTCCAGGCTGGAAATAAGCGGTTTATGCTTTTCCAAGAGGAACGTCCAAACCAGGACGTGAGCCGACGTCATGAGCTGACTCAGGGGCAAAACCCCATTGCCGCAGTGCTCGCATGTTCGGATTCCCGGGTTCCTGTGGAAATGATCTTTGACCAGGGGCTCGGTGATGTGTTTGTGATCCGCACTGCCGGAGAAATTATTGACCTCGCCGTCCTTGGTAGTCTCGAATATGCAGTCGAATCGCTTGGGGTTCCGTTGGTGGTGGTTATGGGCCACGAATCCTGTGGTGCGGTTGCTGCGACGCAAGCTGCGCTCGATGGTCATGAAATTCCTGGTGGGTTTCAGCGTGTGCTGATCGAAAAAGTCAGCCCCTCAATTTTGGAGGCGCGAGCGGCAGGTGACACCACCATGGCGCAGTTTGAAATTCGTCACGTTGCTGAGACTGTGGACCAAATAATTAGCCGTTCACCTGAGATTAAAGCAAAAATTTCCCGTGGAACTTGTGGCATTGTTGGGGTTCGTTACAGACTTTCCGATGGCTACGCCGAGCCTGTCGTAACTGTTGGTGTTGACTCACTAGACTAAAGTGCGTGCAACGTAACTCCCGACGACTCCCTGAAGTAATCTACATCCGCCGACGTGTCGCTGCGCTTGTGGTACTTCTTGTGCTCATCGGCTCTGTGACCAGCATCTTGGTGTACGTCAACAAGAGCTCGAGCACGGAACTCATCACTGCGACGCCAACTTCCACCGCCACATCCACCACCTACAAGGCCGAGAAAACCGGCCACACGAACACCAACGACGAATCAACCACAACGAACGACACCGTGTCCGACTCTGGAACAAACACCAGCACAAGTGAAGCTTCTGCAACTCAGCTCACCCCTGTGAAAAAAGACACATGTCAATTGGAAGACCTCATTGTTGAGGCGAAAAGTGACCAACCCGCCTATACCGCCGACGATCAGCCGCATTTCTATCTCACGGTACGCAACCCAACTACCGCAGACTGTGTGATTGACCTGCGCGAACAGCAATTGCGATTCGAAGTTTACGACCTTGCGACTAACACCCGCGTGTGGTCGGACGTGGATTGCAATGCCTCCGAAGATTCCTCCGCCCGCACATTCCCCGCAGAATCCGAGCGCCACTACGAAGCAATTTGGTCCCGCACCCACTCTTCACCCGATTCTTGTACCGCCCGTGAACCCGTCCCCGCAGGATCCTATTTGTTGTACACCTTGGTTGGCTCAAACAATTCTGACGGCCAGACTTTCAACCTCAGTTAACTTCTGCGTTGAAGTGCTGAGGGCTACGTTGCTCCACTAAAAACCTAGGAATCACAGTGTGTGTATCTGCTGTGATCCTAGGTTTTTTGTTATCGCCGAAGGCGACTTAACCCATCGTGAATATGGCGTGCCCACAGTGTTCCCACATTGTCTACTTTGGCAATGTCGTCTACGTTGGCCTCCATGAGGTGGTTAAGATCGCCGAATGCTGTGACGAGTTTATTCATTACGAACGGCTGTACTCGGGGGACTCGATTAAGTACTCGATAGCCGCGAGGCACGATCCACTGGTTCAGGGTTTCGCCGGTGGATGGAAGCCCAAGAATGCGAGCGATGTGGCTGCCTTCCATGAGCTCGGTATCGGGGAGATTTTGCAAGGCCATAAGCGCTTTTTCGAGTGTTTTTTCGGTGGGAACTGTTTCGCTCACAAGGTAGTCCCGAATGATCACTTCGAGGTCGTGCTCATTGTCGCCATGTAGCTCCGCCAGCTGGATTCCTAACTGTTTACCGTCGACACCCAGTTCGATGACATTCCGGTGAATCGTGGTGGCCGCGCGCCGCAGTAATTCCATGCGCTGCACCACAGCAATCACGTCGCTTACAGCCGAATAGTGGTTGAGTTCCGCACGGAACAGGTATTGGTTATCCTGGTCAAGCCGTTGCCGGTAACGTTCCATGGTGGCAAGTGCCTGATTCGCACGGGACAAAATTTCGGATGATCCTTGGAGGACGTGTCGTTTCCCGCCAACGTACAAGGTAATGAGTTTCATCGATTGGCTCACGGCAATAACTGGGTAGCCGGTCTGCCGGGCTGTCCGTTCGGCGGAACGGTGCCGCGTGCCGGATTCGCTGGTGGGGAAATTAGGATCCGGCATCAGCTGAACATTGGCCCTGTAGATTGTGTTTCCACAGGTGGAAATGACAACGGCGCCGTCCATTTTGCAGAGTTCCCGAAGCCGCGTGGCGGTAAAAGGGACATCGAGTTCAAAACCGCCATCGCAAATGCCGGCGACGTGCTTATCAAAACCGAGAACGATGAGCGCACCTGTTTGGCCACGGAGGATGCGCTCAAGGCCATCACGGAGCGCGGTACCTGGGGCAAGGCGTTCCAGTGTGGCGTTCAATTTCGGTTCATGTGCGTTCATAATGGTATTTAGCTTACTGCTTCGATTGCGGCTCGAATATCTGCTACGTATCGAATTTTCATTCCCTCGATATTGAGTCGTTCACCCTGCGGAACAATCGCCTGCATGTACCCTAATCGCTGTGCTTCTTGGAGGCGGCGTCGTAAATTCGGGATGCGGCGGATTTCCCCAGCTAAACCTACTTCGCCGAGCACGACGGTCTTTGGCGGAAGCGGTTTGGAGGAGAGGGCGGAAACGGTCGAAAGGGCTACCGCAAGATCGACCGCAGGTTCGCCAATCTTCATACCGCCCACAGTTGCGATATACACCTCTTTCTCCGCGGTACGTTTACCGGCGCGGGCGGCGAGCACTGCCAGCACCATTGGTACCCGCGTGGCGTCGAGACCCGTCACGGCACGTCGAGGATTTTTATTGGGCGTATCCACCAGCAGGCTCTGCACCTCGGCGAGGATGGGTCGCACACCGTCCATGGCCACGGTGACCGCAGTGCCGTCGGGGGTGTGCTCGCGGTGGGAGAGGAACAATCCGGACGGATCCTCCACCTCGCGGATCCCATCAGAAGTTTGTTCGAAGCACCCTACCTCGTCTGTGGCACCGAAACGATTTTTGATCCCGCGGAGGAGTCGGAGGCTCGAATGCCTGTCACCCTCGAAATTCAACACAACATCGACGAGGTGTTCGAGCACGCGGGGGCCTGCCACGTTGCCGTCCTTGGTGACGTGGCCCACGAGCAGTACGGGAATTCCCGAGGTTTTCGCGAGCGTCGTGAGTGCGGCAGTAACCGCGCGGGATTGGGCAACACCGCCGGGCACGCCCTCCACTCCGGAAGCGCTCATTGTCTGGACGGAATCGACGATCAGCAGACTGGGTTTGAGCTGCTTCACATGGCCGAACACAATATCGAGGTTATGCTCGCTGGCGAGGTATAGAGATTGCTGTAGCGCGCCAGTTCGTTCGGCCCGAAGACGCACCTGACCTGCGGATTCTTCGGCAGTGACGTACAGTGCAGTGCGTCCTAGCTGCGCCCACCGTGACGCCACTTCCAAAAGTAAGGTCGATTTTCCCACGCCCGGCTCGCCCGCCATCAGCACCACGCTGCCCGGCACCACGCCAGCACCCAGCACGCGGTCCAGCTCACCAATACCCGTCGTCACGCTTGTCGACGCCGCGGGATCCACCTCAACGATCGGCACTGCGGGGGAGGAGGGGGTCAAGGATGCAAGCTTCTTGCTTTCCGGTGCGGATTCTTCGAGGGTTCCCCAGGATCCGCATTCGGGGCAGCGTCCTAACCACTTGGGGCTGGAATACCCACACTCCGTGCAGGTATGAATGGTGCGTTCCTTCTTGGCCATGCTGATTACTGTAGGCCAAAAGAAAAAGGCCCCCGCCGGGGCCTTGGAAATTTAGTGCTTGTGGTCCTTCATCTTGTCCGAAACGACGCGATCATTTTGACCAGCCTCATGGAGGTTGCCGGCGATCGGCGCATCCACTGTGATAGTGCCGGTGTCGAAGGTGAACTCCACTTCCTTATGGCCACCGACCGCGAAGCCAGGATTATCCAGTTCCGTGCTGATGTGAGTGATGCAGATATCCTTCACTTCAGTCAGCTTGTCGGTGTATTCGGCAGCGTCCGCCACAATCGAACAATTGCGCTCCATGGTGGGGGTATCCGAAAGTGTGACCTCTTTTCCGCCGACCTTAACCTTCTTGAGTGAGTGGGAGGTCATTTTAGTGTCATCGTTAATAGCGGTGAACTTTACAGCGGCGGAAGAATCATCATTGACCACGATGGTGACATCGCGGACAAGGACCTTGCCATCTTCGCCTTGAGCTTGAACGCCGTCGACGGCAGCTACTTGATCAGCTGTTTGGGAGATCTGACCAGCGCCGCAGGCGGTCAGGGTGGCCAGTGCAGCGATACCGGCGATTGCAATGCGGAGGGTTTTCACTTCTATGTCACTCCAACAGGAAAAGGGGGTCAGACAGGTGTTACGCGATAATCTTAGTCTTTCGCAACCTTAACCGCACCACTCGGGGGGAAGCGCGGCTTAAACGCGCAGGTCGCCCGCATGATACTATGTACGCTGTTTATAAGAGGAAGCCGCTAGGAGTGGGTATGGAATTCAAGGTCGGTGACGTGGTGGTGTATCCGCACCACGGCGCGGCGGTCATCGAGGCCATCGAACAACGTGAACTCAATGGCCAGGTTGTTGACTACCTTGTGCTACAGATCAACCAGTCTGATCTCACTGTTCGCGTGCCTGCCAAAAACGCCGAATATGTTGGTGTCCGTGACGTTGTCGGGGAAGAGGGCCTGCAAAAGGTGTTCTCTGTGTTGCGTGAAACTGATGTCGAGGAGGCCGGAAACTGGTCTCGTCGTTACAAGGCGAACCAGGAGCGTCTCGCTTCTGGCGATGTGAATAAGGTTGCCGAGGTTGTCCGGGATTTGTGGCGTCGTGACCAGGATCGCGGATTGTCGGCTGGTGAAAAACGCATGTTGGCCAAGGCGCGCCAGGTGTTGGTAGGGGAGCTGGCACTCGCCAAGAATATTGATGAAGCAAAATCGGATGACCTGCTTGCACAAATTGACGCCACGATTGAGCGCCATCGTGCATTAAATATTGAAGATGAGCCAGAGAAGAAACCCGTCGATGACATCGATCTCGATGATTTAAACTTCGACGATGACGACGACTAATACGATCACCGCCTTGGTCGCTGCAGCTGGCCAAGGCACTCGCCTGGGGGAAGGCATCCCAAAGGCACTCGTGAAAGTTGGCGGGAAAACACTGCTTGAACACTGTGTTTCTGGGCTGCGGGATGCACAGGTACACAATATTGTGGTCGTGGTCAGCCCGGACATGGTCGATGAAGTACGCAAGATCCTCGGGGATTCCGTGCGTATTGTCCTGGGCGGGCAAGAGCGCATGGATTCTGTGATGGCTGGGCTCGCCACCATCGACGATGGCATTGTGCTCATCCACGACGCTGCCCGGGCCTTCACCCCGCCAGACATGATTCATCGAGTCATCGACGCGACCATCGAACACAAGGCCGTAATACCGGTGCTGCCGGTGACGGACACTATCAAACGCGTTGCGGGAGGGACGGTCGTCGATACGCCTGATCGAAGCTCCCTGCGAGCCGTGCAAACCCCACAAGGGTTCGAACTCGCCCATCTGAAGGCTGCATACGCCGCGCGCCCAGCATGCCTCGCCACCGACGACGCCAGCCTCATGGAATGGTACGGAACGCCAGTGCACTGCGTCGACGGCGACCCCAAAGCCCTCAAAATCACCACGCCCCTCGACCTCATTCTCGCCCGCGCATTGTTAGAAGGAGCACAATGATCATCCCCCGCGTAGGAGTAGCTACCGACGCCCACCAGGTACAACCCGGCAAACCCTGCTGGATCGCGTGCCTACTATTCGACGGTGTGGATGGCTGCGAAGGGCACTCCGACGGTGACGTTGTAGCACACGCCGTTGTCGACGCCGTGCTCTCCGCCGCCGGGCTCGGAGACCTCGGCAGTTTCGTCGGCGTGGGGCGCAGCGAATACGACAACGTGTCCGGAGAACGCCTGCTCCGCGAAGTCCGAGACCTCGTCGAAGAAGAAGGCTTTATCATCGGCAACGCCGCCGTGCAGCTCGTGGGCAACACTCCAAAAATGGGTCCCCGCCGCGCTGAGGCCGAACGCGTCATGAGCCACTACCTCGGCGCATCCGTCTCCGTATCCGCCACCACCACCGACCATCTTGGCTTTACCGGTCGCGGCGAAGGACGCGCCGCAGTTGCAACCGCGGTGGTGTGGAAACGTTAGTGCTGGCTTAGGTTGCGCCCCGGGCGTTGCGCTGCGATGGAGGGGTAGCACTTTCGTAGCCGGTTTGGGGCTGGTGGGCATCCTTAAGCGCGGGTGACGTTAGACTTAATAATTGTGAACCTACGACTCTTTGACACCAACACCCGTACCCTGCGCGAATTTATTCCTGTGAGAGAGGGGCATGCGTCGGTGTACCTTTGTGGTGCCACGGTGCAAACCATCCCGCATATTGGGCACGTACGTTCTGGTGTGGCCTTTGACATTCTGCGGAATTGGTTAGAGGCGAAGGGGCTGGATGTTGCGTTTGTTCGGAATGTCACCGACATTGATGACAAAATTATCGCCAAGGCTGCTGAGCATGGTCGCCCGTGGTGGGAGTGGGCTGCCACCCATGAACGGGAGTTCCAATGGGCGTATCGGCAGTTAGGTGTTCGGCCGCCGTCAATCGAGCCCCGGGCAACTGGTCACGTCACTGAAATGGTGGAGTATATCCAACGCATCATTGACAACGGCCACGGGTATGCCGCCGACGGCAATGTGTATTTCCAGCCGACCACAATTCCTGATTACGGCAAGCTTTCTGGGCAGAAGCTCGACGAGATGGACCAGGGGGAGTCGGCGGGCACGGGTAAAAAGGACCCGCGTGACTTCACCATGTGGAAGGCTGCGAAGCCGGGGGAGCCAAGCTGGCCGACGCCGTGGGGTCCGGGCCGCCCAGGCTGGCACATTGAGTGCTCGGCTATGGCCACCAAGTACCTCGGAAGTGAGTTCGATATTCACTGTGGTGGTTTGGATTTGCAGTTCCCGCATCACGAAAATGAGATTGCTCAGGCGCATGGTGCTGGGGATGGTTTTGCCCGCTATTGGCTTCATAATGGTTGGGTCACTATGTCCGGCGAGAAGATGAGCAAGTCCCTTGGCAATGTGTTAAGCGTGCCGAACGTGTTGAAGATGGTTCGCCCGGTTGAGCTGCGCTATTACCTTGGAAGTGCGCACTATCGTTCGATGTTGGAGTATTCTGAAGCTTCACTGAAGGAGGCGGCCGCCGGGTATCGACGCGTTGAGGCGTTCCTGCATCGCGTGGGTCCTGTGCTGGTCGGCGAGTGGACGCCGGCGTTTGAGGCTGCGCTCGACGATGATCTCGGCGTTCCAGCTGCGCTCGCCGAAGTTCACAACTCTGTTCGTGCGGGCAACAGCGCGCTTGCCGCCGGCGACCACGCCATCGCGCGCCGCATCGCCGGTCAGGTTCGCGCAATGATGGCGGTGCTGGGCGTCGATCCGCTCAGTGACACCTGGCATGAATCCACGCCCACCAAGGCTATCGACGCCTTGGATGTGCTGGTGAGTGCAGAACTTCAACGCCGCGCGGAGGCCCGGGCACACAAAGACTGGGCAACCGCCGATGAAGTGCGCGATCGACTGCAACAGGCAGGCATCGAAGTAGTGGATACCCCGAACGGCCCTGAATGGTCGCTGAAAGAAGAGGATTAAACAATGGCAGGCAATTCAAAACGCCAAGGGGCGGTTCGGAAGACCAATAAAAAGGGTGCGCAGGTTGGTTCCGGCGGGCAACGACGCCGCGGCCTGCGCGGCAAAGGCCCAACACCTAAGGCTGAAGATCGGGTATATCACCCGGCCCATAAGCGAAAGCTTGAACGCGAGCGGCGGGATTCGGGACGTCATGTGAAAGAGCAAACAACCGAACTGGTGGTCGGCCGGAACCCGGTGGTGGAATGCCTGCATGCCAAAGTGCCGGCCAACACGTTGTACGTGGTCCAAGGCGCCCCCAACGATGAACGACTCACCGAAGCCGTCCATCTCTGCGCCTCCAAGGGCATCCCCGTGCTGGAAATCTCCAAGCACGAAATGGACCGCATGACTGGCAACAGCATGCACCAAGGTCTCGGTCTGCAGATCCCCGCCTACAAGTACGCCGACGTCGAGGACCTCATCGACCAAGTGGCCGCGACCGGCGAAGATGGCCTCATCGTGTGCCTCGACAACATCACCGACCCCCGCAACCTCGGAGCCGTCATCCGCTCCACAGCCGCCTTTGGTGGACACGGCGTCGTTATCCCAGAGCGCCGCTCCGCCTCAGTCACTGCCGTTGCGTGGCGAACCTCCGCAGGCACCGCAGCGCGCCTCCCCGTGGCAAAAGCCACCAACATGACCAGAACACTCAAGCGCTTCCAAGAAGCCGGATACCAGATAGTTGGCCTCGACGCAGGTGGCGAACACACACACGATTCCTACGACGGGACGGGGCCTACTGTGATTGTGGTCGGCTCCGAAGGGAAAGGCATCTCCCGACTCGTCCGCGAAACCTGCGACACCATCATCTCCATCCCCATGGCCAGCTGGGTGGAATCCCTCAACGCCTCCGTCGCCGCCGGCGTAGTCCTCAGCGAATTCTCCCGCCAACGCCGGCAGGGAACAGCTAGCGCGGGGTAGGTTTTTGGTTTTTTGGGGTTGGGGGTGGCGTTGATTTGTGAGGGGGTCGGGGGTCTTTGCGGGACGTGCTCGTGTGAGTTCAATAGTGAGCATTTGAATTGTGCGCAACTGTCGAGCTGGGGAATGTCGCTAAATACACCATGTTGTGCCCAATTGGTGTATTTAGCGACAAAACTTTCGTTCTAGAGGGGGTGCGGTGTCGCCGAATACACCATCTTGTGTCCAATTGGTGTAAAAAGCGACATTGGCTATGGATTCAAAACTGAAATATCCTCTAGTGGTGGGCATCGTGGCTAGAGTTTTTGCGGCAAGGTGTCGAGCTTTGGTCGAGGGTTCCGTTGTTCGCGGTGTCTCTATCTTGACTAATTTCCTCCCTGTTCAAGAGGGAATTTGTCGTGCGCAACTGTCGAGCTGGGGAATGTCGCTAAATACACCATGTTGTGCCCAATTGGTGTATTTAGCGACAAAACTTTCGTTCTAGAGGGGGTGCGGTGTCGCCGAATACACCATCTTGTGTCCAATTGGTGTAAAAAGCGACATTCAGTATAGAAAAATATTTAAAAACTAGGTCAGTAGCCGCGTCAACTATCGATTAGTAATTTGCACCCTTAATCGCTCAGCAAACGCGCCTCACGCCTCACGCCTTACACTTTGGGTTGCGCACTACGTATTCGGCGGTCGCGAAGTGCGCCGATGGTCCGGCAAATTAAATAGATGCCAAATGAAATGCTGGTAACAAACACGCTCACCGGAAGCCCTGGAGCGAGCGAAAGTACGAACCCTCCAACGGCGCTCACTAGTGCGATTACGGTAGAGAGGATTACTGCGAGCAGGGGATTTGCGGTGACGCTGGCGGCTGCGGCTCCGGGGGTAATTAGAAGTGCCATGACTAGCAGGGCTCCGACTATTTGTACGGATTGGGCAGCCGTAAGACCAACGAGCACGGCAAACACCACGGACATCAATCGAATGTTTATGCCAGAGGCAGCGGCCATGGTTGGGTCTGCTGCAGCGAAGAGGAGGGGGCGCCACCACAGGATGATGGTTGCTGTCACGATCGCGGCAACCGCGGCGAGTATCTGAACACTTGATTGGGATACGCCAACAATTTGGCCTGTGAGCAGGGTAAATGCGGTGGTTGCGCGGCCGGGATAGAGGTGGATGAACAGCACGGAGAGGCCCATGCCGAAGCTGAATACTACGCCAATTGCGCTGTCTTGGTTTTTCATTCCAAGGAGGGCGAGGATGACGGCCGCGATAATGGATCCGACCACCGCGCCGATGCCGATATTGAGGCCCGCGAGCAGCGCGGCTGATGCACCCATGAGGGCGAGTTCGGACGTGCCGTGGACTGCAAAGGACATGCGCCGCAGTACGACGAGCGGGGCCATAATCCCGGAGACAAGGCCAAGGATGGCTGCGGCGATGAGGCCCTGAATGACGAAGTCGACGCCCAGAAGGGCGAGGGTGTCTTCGTAGAAGTTCATGGCTACACCACCACCATGCGATCGCCAACTTGTACGACGTCGATTCGGGTGCCATAGAGTTCGGAAAGTACGTCGCTACGCATGACTTCACTGACGGTGCCGATGGTGTGTCCGTGGGGAGCGAGGTATAGGACACGATCGGTGGCGTGGATTACAGGATTAATTGAATGAGTCACAAACACAACCGCGCTTCCGGAGTGTTTGAGCAGCTCAACCGTACGTTTTTCCATGTTGAGATCCAGGCTTAAGAGAGGTTCGTCGCAAAGCAAAAGCTGAGGATCGCAGGCTAGTGCTTGGGCTTGGCGCACAAGTTGCTGTTGACCGCCAGATAAAGTGCCAACGCGGTGATCGGCAATATGTGCGGCACCAACTCGTTCGAGTAGCTTTTCGACGTCGCGGCTGCGTGCGAGGCGGTTTTTCAGCACACCGTGGGCGAGCGACAGGCTCACAAGGTCCCGGGCGCGTAACGGAACTTCGGGTGCGAACATGCGCTGTTGGGGGATGTAGCCGATGCGTCGGGTGCTTTCTACGGAGCCGTGGGTGAGTTTGCGGGTGCCCAGGATGGCGTTGAGTAGTGTCGACTTACCGACTCCATTCGGGCCGAGGACGGTGAGGAATTCGCCGGGCCCTAGATCGAGATTGAGCCCCGACCAAAGGGGCTCAATGCTGGCGTTGGTGAATTTCAGGATCACTTTGTGGCGTCCGAGAGTCGTTGCGTGAAGTCGTACATAAAGTCGAAGTAGTTTTCGCCTTCCTTTGGAAGTTCGTACACGTCTACGACTTTAATTCCTTCTTGCTCAGCTGCTTCGCGAATACGGCGAGTGGTGTCGGTTGCTGTTTGCGGGGCGTCGATAAGCACTTCGCAGCCCTGTGCCTTGATAAGGTCGAGGAACGCGGCAACGTCTGCGGCAGCGGGTTCTGATTCGTTGAGGGCGGAGTGGTGGTAACCAGCGGGGGTGACGTCCTCTAACTTGCTGTGTTCGACAACGAGATCGGCAATGGGGTGCGTCTGGGCGACCTTCTTGGCGGGCAATTCGTGGAGGATGTTGTGCGTTTTTTCCAGCGACTCCTCGACCTTTTCTGGCGTCGTTTCGGTGTCGGGTGAGGTTTCTTTTACCTTCTTGGAAAGATCGTTCGCTAGTTCGGTTACGGCATGAAGATCAAACCAAATGTGCTCATTTGTTCCATGGCCGTGGTCGTGGCTGTGACCGTGATCATGGCCGTCTCCGTGATCGTCGCCGTGTTCGTGACTGTGTTCGTGATTGTGGCCGTGCTCGTGTCCCTCGGTCAGGGGGAGTGCGTGCACTATTTTCGATTGGTCGGCATTGTTGTAGAGCCAGGCATCGTAGCCGCCACCACCGACGATCAGGATGTCGGCATCCTGGGCTTTGG
>JAUMZC010000151.1 GCA_030528295.1 Corynebacterium sp. | reverse complement strand
AATTTTGCGTTGCTTGACGACGTCCCGCGGTTGCGGCGTGTAGTCAGCGGTGCGCCCGTCGCCGCCACACGCGAGGATGCCAAACTGGCGGCGGCAAAGCACGTACTTCGGGGCGGGCAGCGGCATGAACTGCATCCAACAGGAGGAATGTGGCTGCGCAATGGGGATACGATCTTGCGGGCGGCCCCACAGATGCGAGAGCACATACAAACCACGCTGGAAATCGCGGATGAATGCGCGTTTCCCTTAAATCTTGTCGCCCCAAACCTGCCGCCCCATGAAGTTCCGGAGGGACATACTGAAGCCACATGGCTGGCGGCACTGACATTGCAACGCGCCAAAACGCGATATGCGCAGCGTTCGCCGGAGATTCAGCGGCGAGCAAAGTGTCAAATAGATCACGAACTTAACGTGATTACGGAGTTGGATTTTCCAGGCTATTTCCTCATCGTGTGTGACATTGCCGATTATTGTCGGGAGCGTGGAATTCTGGCCCAAGGCAGGGGATCGTCGGCGAATTCCGCGGTGTGTTTTGCACTTGGTATTACAAATGTGGAGCCTATAGAGGCGGGTTTACTGTTTGAACGTTTCTTAGCACCAGATCGTGATGGACCGCCAGACATTGATATCGATATTGAATCTGGGCGCAGAGAAGAAGTCATTCAATACGTGTATAACAAATACGGCAGAGAAAATGCCGCCCAAGTCGCGAACGTTATTACGTATCGAAACAAAGGGGCGCTCCGCGATGCTGCGCGGGCATATGGTTACTCGCAAGGCGCCATCGACGGCTGGTCACGTGGGGTGGAAGACCCGCCGCAGCGCGTGGTGGAGTTGGCGGCGAAATTTGTTGGTCAGCCGCGACATTTGGGCATTCATTCAGGTGGGATGGTGATCTGTGATCGTCCGATCACCAGTGTGGTTCCCGTGGAATGGGCACGGATGGAACAAAGGTCCGTGGTCCAATGGGACAAGGATGACTGTGCTGCCGCTGGCCTGGTGAAGTTTGATTTGCTGGGGCTGGGAATGCTGGAAGCCCTTCACCATATGATTGATTTGGTGCGCGAAAACTACGGTAAAGAAGTGCACTTATGGGAGCTAGATTTAGCTGATCCGGAAATTTATTCGATGCTCTCGCGTGGCGACGCCGTGGGGGTATTTCAGGTAGAGTCCCGCGCGCAGCTGGCAACACTGCCCAGAATTAGGCCACGAGAATTTTTCGACCTCGTGGTTGAAGTTGCATTGATTCGTCCGGGTCCGATACAAGGGGGTTCGGTGCATCCCTATATTCGACGGCGTAACGGAGAAGAGCCGGTAACCTACGATCATCCATGCTTGGTGCCGGCGCTTTCGAAAACCCTTGGCATTCCGTTATTCCAAGAGCAACTCATGCAGATTGCCCGTGATGCCGCGGGCTTTACGGGGGCGGAAGCGGATCAATTGCGGCGAGCAATGGGGTCGAAGCGTTCCGTTGTGCAAATGGAACGCTTGAGACGGCGGTTTTTCCAGGGGTTGGAGGAGACGAATGGAATTTCGGGGGAGGTGGCGGAAAAGCTTTGGAATAAAATGCTGGCCTTCGCTGCATATGGGTTTCCGGAATCGCATTCGCAATCGTTTGCGTCATTGGTATATTTTTCCGCTTGGTTTAAGCGCTATTATCCCGCAGAGTTTTGTGTGGGCTTGTTGCGTGCACAGCCAATGGGTTTCTATTCGCCCCAATCATTGCTTGCCGATGCTCGGCGTCACGGCGTGGCGGTAGACCCGGTTTGCGTACAGCATTCGAAGGTGGAAGCGTCGTGTTCTGAGGGGCGGATTCGGCTAGGTTTGAACTGTATTAAAGGCCTTGGTAATCCCGAACGCATCGTCGAGGCGGCACCGTTTTCGGATATTGCAGATGTGTCTCGACGAGCGAATCTCAGTGTCTCCCAGATCGAAGCGCTGGCGCGTGCAGGTGCCTTTGATTGTTTTGGGCTTTCACGTCGGCAGGCGCAGTGGAACGCGGGCGTTGCCGCCACCGAAAGTGATGGGATGTTAGCTGGGCTTTCGCCAACAACTGCGCCGACGTTGCCGGGGATGTCAGATTTTGAACTCATGGCCGCTGATATCGCGAGTACTGGTGTTACACACAACGCGCAACCGATGTCGTTATTACGGGACATGCTCGATACCCTCGGTATCGTACGTGCATGCGATTTGCTGCAGGTTGAGGATGGTCGCCGAGTCCGGGTAGCGGGCATAGTGACGCACCGCCAACGCCCGCAAACTGCGGGCAACGTGACTTTTGTAGGCATGGAAGATGAAACCGGCCTGATGAACATCTTGGTGAGCCCGGGATTGTGGGAACGCCACCGACGATTAGCGAGGACAGCAAAAGCCTTAGTGGTGAGGGGTATTGTGCAAAATGCTTCAGGGGCGGTCACGATCGTCGCAGATAAACTTGAACCACTTGAATTAGCCGAGATGCTGAATCGGGGTTCTAGAGATTTCCGGTAGGTTTCCACCGAAAAAATTGAATGGCAAAGCCGCCAAGGATAATGGCCATGCCTGATAGCACGGCAAATGGAATGATTATTTGATGAAACGTTGTTCCCTCCCATAACTGTTCCAACAATATTGTGGTGTGCCAGGTGGGTGAGTACTTACAGTATTGTTCAGGAAGTTCAATGATTCCAGATGTGAGCATCAGCCCAATCATCAATAAATTGCCAACAATATTGGTGATTTTGGTGTTGATATAGATGGTTGATGCAACAAATCCAAGGGCAAAAAACGCTACTGTTGCCAGGGCGATACCGCCAACCAACGGAGCAATTGCCCCTGAAGGTGTTTTTGAAAACACTATCGACGCGAGCGCTATGGTTGCAGCGATGCAACACACGCACAGGATGAGATCAACGATGAACAGACTCACGGCAATGGTGCGTGGTGTGAGGGTATTGAGCCGCAATCTTGCCAACACACCTTGTTCACGCAGGCAGATGATGTTGTGCGGTATAAGTAGTGCACTCCATGATGCCAGGGCTATTGGTAGGTATGCGTGAAATTTCGACTCGCCTGGAAAGAAATGCTCGATAACAGCAAACAAGCAAGGCGTGAATAACAGGCCAAATAGCATTGCCGGGTGGCGTACCCGAGTGCGAAACAACATGTAGGTTACGCGGGCGTAATTCATGGTTTTGCTACTGCCTCATTCATTTTCCGGCCTGTGAGGTTATAGAACACATCCTCGAATTTCGG
>JAUMZC010000021.1 GCA_030528295.1 Corynebacterium sp. | reverse complement strand
CCAAATCTCCAGCGCCCGAACCTGTAACATCCGGACCACCACCAGTCTGGCCGCTTTTGTTCGCGGAAAGGTCTAGCGCCTGCAGCAAAGAGACGAAGTCCCGAATTCGTGAACGTTCGATAATTGAGGCGACTTCTGGGTGTGCACGTTTCAGGATGGCTTCGGTGGTGGCTTTGCCGGTGAGGATTGCGTTGACGGCACTGGGGTTGAATTCTTCGCCTATCGCTCCGATGCCTGAAGGTCCCATGGCGTTAGTACCGCGTCCAGCTGCGGTGATGTGCCCGGATCCGGCGACGCATAAGGCTTGTGGGGTGCCGTTGTCCCGCGGGTAGGTTTCCAGGGTGTCTAGGTCGATGTCCCAGAGCCCCCAGTGGAAGCGAAGTTGTGGGTACATGTGGAGGCAGTCGCGTGGGTCGATGATTCGGGATCCACGGCGGAATGACCAGGGCGAATTGGAGCGGAAGTTGAAGCAGGTGCGGAGTATTCCGGCGACTTCCGCTAGCGGTAACGCGTCGTTGATGCCGATTGTGCGCTGGATAGCACCGTCTTGGTGGGCTAGTTCCGCATGGAGCAGCGCGGTTCGGGGTGCGCGGTGCGTCATACCTGCAAGGTTAGTTATTTTTTGGGCAACGCGTCTGTGTGGCTATTTGTTGCACTTGCAGCCACGCACGATGGCGGCTCCGGCGATCAGGCCGAGGATGGTGTTTGGTGTGCGTATTCCGAAGTTGCGTAACGACGCCGCGACCACCGTCCGAAGCTTAGCCAGGCCAAAGACCGCACCAATAACTGCAGTAATTTTTAGCCAGGTGGTTACTGGTCCGTCTTCGGTGCCGTCGAAGTCGAGGGATTCCAAAGTGATGTCGTTTTCGGGGTCGTCATCGGTGTTGATGTAATACAGGCCACCGGCCACGAGAGCTGCGGTGACGAGGCGGCGTAGCCATGGGTTGGGGATGTAATCGGGTAGTGCTGTGATGACGGCGATGAATCCGGCGGGAACAATACGAGTGATGTTCATACAGGCCACCATAGTCGAGGTAGGGTTATGGGCATGTTTGGCTTGTTTAAAAAGAAGGCTCCACAACCGCACATTGCAGCGGAAAATACGGATGCTCCGTTGAATAATTTCATGACCATGTTGATGGCTCAGGAACTGCCGCTTTTAGACAGCAAGGATCGCGTTCGGGTCTACGAAATCCTCAAAGAGTACGACGGACCACAAATCACTTCACAGGAAGAACTTCCTGAAGAAATCCGAAAACTCATGGACCTCTAATACCACCACAAGTTACCCCCAAGGTTGAAAAGATTGGGAGTGGTGAAGATCCCAATAGTTCGCCCACGCCGCACTTATGCAGCACGCAACCAATCCTTGTGGACCAGCGCCCTTGACCCCAAACCTGCAGTATAAAAACGTCGAAGGTGACTAACAACACGGGCGGTCACGGGCGTCGAAAAGCAGATTACGCTCGACAAACCCGCAAATAGGGGTACCGTGGTAAAACGATGACGAGCGATAAGGGCAAGTCCAGCACCGTTGCTTCGACCGGTGCTTCTGGGGCCCTCCACACAGAAGCCAAATCCCTCACCGGCTGGGGCCGCACCGCCCCCTCCACCGCAGAGGTACTCTCCACACCAGACCTAGAAACAATCTGCAACGCCGTACGCCTCGTTGCTGAACAAAACGACAATAAACCCGCACACCTCCGACGCGGCATTATTGCCCGCGGCATGGGTCGCTCTTATGGTGACTGCGCCCAAAACGGCGGCGGCCTTGTTGTGGACATGCAAGCCTTTAACCAAATCCACAGCATCGACCCAGACACCGCCATCGTCGACGTTGATGGTGGCGTCACGCTCGATCAGCTCATGAAAGCCGCCCTCCCCTACGGCCTCTGGGTCCCGGTATTGCCCGGCACCCGCCAGGTCACCATTGGTGGCGCTATCGGCCCGGATATCCACGGCAAAAACCACCACTCGGCAGGTTCCTTCGGCGACCACGTGGTATCCATGGAACTCCTTGTTGCAGATGGTCGCATTCTGCACCTTGAGCCCGAAGGCACCCCAGATGATCCAAAGGGTGAATTGTTCTGGGCAACCATCGGCGGCATGGGCCTCACCGGCATTATTGTGCGCGCACGCATCAAGATGACCAAGACCGAAACGGCGTACTTTATCGCCGACGGCGACCTGACAAAGAGCCTCGACGAGACGATCGAGTTCCACTCCGATGGCTCCGAATCGAACTACACCTACTCTTCAGCCTGGTTTGACGCTATTTCACCAGCGCCTAAACTTGGACGTTCTGCCATTTCACGGGGATCGCTCGCCACGTTGGCTCAACTTGAAGAACTGGCTCCGAAGCTGGCCAAGGACCCTTTGAAGTTTAACGCTCCTCAGCTGGTGACGGTCCCGGATATTTTCCCCTCGTTCACCATGAATAAGCTCAGCATGATTGCCATTGGTGAGTTGTGGTGGTTGAAGTCCGGCACGTACCGTAACCAGGTCCAGAACCTCACACAGTTCTACCAGCCGCTCGATCTGATCGGCGAGTGGAACCGTGGTTATGGTTCACGCGGCTTCCTGCAGTATCAGTTCGTGGTGCCGCGCGAAGCAGTCGAGCCGTTTAAAGAGATTATTAGGGACATTCAAAAGTCCGGCCACTACTCCGCGCTGAACGTGTTTAAGTTGTTCGGTGAGGGCAACCGTGCGCCACTTTCCTACCCAATGCCAGGCTGGAACGTATGTGTGGACTTCCCGATTAAGCGTGGCTTGGGCGAATTCCTCGACGATATTGATCGCCGCGTAATGGAGTTCGGCGGCCGCCTCTACTTGGCTAAGGAATCCCGCACCCCTGCAGAGCGCTTCCACGCTATGTACCCAGGCATGGCAGGCTGGCTCAAGACCCGCAATGATATTGATCCCACCGGGGTTTTTGCCTCTGACATGTCCCGTCGTCTCGAATTGCACTAAGGAGAATTTCATATGCTCAATGCTGTAGGCAAAGCCCAAAATATCCTCTTGCTTGGCGGTACTTCCGAAATTGGAATTGCCATTGTGGAAGAGTTCCTCACACGCGGACCTGCAAATGTTACGCTCGCCGCATATAAAGATGGCGCGCGTATCGACGTCGCGGTGGCACAGCTGAAGGCCGCAGGTGCCGCGAACGTCGAGGTCATTGATTTTGATGCGCGTGCTTTTGACACCCACCCTGAGGTTATTGATCTTGCCTTTTCCCAGGGCGACGTCGACGTTGCCATTGTTGCATTCGGCGTTCTTGGTGACAATGAAGAGCAATGGCAGGACCAGGCTAAGGCTGTCGACGCCGTGCAGATCAACTACACCGGTGCAGTTTCTGTTGGTGTTCTACTCGCTGAAAAATTTAAGGCTCAGGGCCACGGAACCATTATTGCGATGTCTTCCGCTGCCGGTTTGAAGGTTCGTCGCTCAAACTTTGTCTATGGTTCCGCTAAGGCTGGTTTGGATGGTTTTTACACCCAGCTTGGTGAGGCGCTGCGCGGTTCTGGTGCCCACGTTTTGGTGGTACGCCCCGGACAGGTTCGCACCCGTATGAGCGCCGGCGTGAAGGAAGCACCGTTCACGGTAAATCGTGAAGAAGTAGCAGAAGCCGTGGTCCAAGCTACTTTAGACCGCAAAGAAACCATTTGGGTGCACCCAATGTTTAAGTACGTCTTGATGGTCCTGCAACATCTGCCTCAGTCTGTCTTACGGCGCTTACCAATCTAGTTGCCACAACATGTGTCAGACTGGAGTACATGACACAGGTTACTGATAGGGAGGCTTTAGATCTTCCCGTCCCTGCAAGTGAAGTGCCGTTCACCAAAGACTTAATGGGGAATCGGGCAACCGTATTCTCAATCTTAAGTGCTGGCTTGGGCGGCGCTTTATTTACCCTGGTCTGCTGGTTCGTATTGAAGCTTACAAACCTACCGGCCTTCGGCGGGTCGAAGGTTCTGCAAGCAATAGCCACAACCGGCACTTTTTTAGTGCTTATTACCGTTGGTGTGTTGTCTTACCTGTGGATAAGAGGGACCGAAAAAAAGTGGCTCAGATGGCTCACCATTTTGGTGAGTTACCTATCACCCGCAGCCCTTGTGGTTACTACAATCGCTATCCCTCTCTCTGCCACCCGACTGTATCTTGATGGCATTACCGTCGATCAAGGTTTCCGCACCCAATTTCTTACACGTCTCACGGACAGCCCCGTCCTTGATGACATGAATTACATCGACATGCCGTCCTTTTACCCTGGAGGCTGGTTCTGGCTTGGCGGGCGATTCTCCGCATTCCTCGGCCTACCAGGATGGGAAGGCTTCCAGCCGTGGGCGCTGGTATCCATCGCCGCCGCAGCCTCGATGGTAGTGCCCGTTTGGCAGCGCATTTGCGGCAGTCTGCCGGTCGCAGTTGGCATTGGCCTAGTCAGCATCTGTATCGCCCTTGTCGTCTCCGCTGAGGAGCCTTACGCCGCGATCGTTGCGCTAGGATCGCCAGCCGCCTCAGTGCTCGCCTACCGAGCAGTAGAAGGCCACCGAATGGCGATCACTGGGCTCATTATTTACCTCGGCCTTTCTGCATCGATGTACACCTTGTATACAGCGACAATCGCGCTCAGCGTAGTGCTGATTTCCGCCGTATTTGCGATTGTCGTCCAACGCAGCGCAATGCCCATCATCCGATTAATCATCGTTGGTGTGGGCGCAATACTTGTAGCCACGCCAATTTGGGCTCCATATATTTTGGCAGTAATTAATGGGAAAACACGTTCTGGCGCTACGGCAATGCATTATCTGCCATACGAGGGAACACAAATCCCATTGCCCATGCTTTCCTTCAGCTTCATCGGAGGCCTGTGTCTTCTAGGCTTGCTCTTCCTCATGGCTAGAGCAGCTGACCCCGATGTTCGTTCCATGGGCATCGCACTCTTCGTGTTCTATTGCTGGATTGTTGCCTCGATGATCGCCACGCTGGCCGGAAACACGCTCCTTGGTTTCCGGCTCGATTCCATTGTGGTGATGCAATTAGCTACCGCCGGTGTACTCGCAATTGCCGATATCCGGCTGTACGGGATTTCGCGGCTGTATCCAGTACAGTTCAGCATCCAATCACGCAGGCTGATCACGGCTTGCCTCATCGTGGTTGCCATGGTGGCGGGACTTGGCTACGCCCAAACGATTCCGCAACGCAACAGTGACGCCATCAATTTGGCGTACACAGATACGGATGGCTATGGAGAACGCGCAGACCGCTACCCTCCGGATTCAGCGAAATACTACAAAGAGATCCACGATCTATTGACCGCTAAAAGCTATGTCCCACGCGAAACTGTTGTGCTCACCGATGAACAGAATTTTATGTCGTACTACCCCTACCGTGGCTTCCAGGCATTCACCAGCCATTACGCAAATCCGCTAGGAGAATTCGATAGTCGAAATGAGCAAATCGATAAATGGGCACAGAATTCCTGGAAAACGCTCAATACTCCCCAGAAATTCTCAGCGGCATTAGATGACGCCCCTTGGCGCGCACCCGATGTGTTCATTTTCCGAAAAGATAAAGAAAAGGGCTATAAATACGATATCGCTGAAGATATTTACCCAAATGATCCGAATGTTCGCTTCCGTGGCGTTTTCTTTAACCCAGACGTTTTTTCCACATGGAATACTGAAGAAGTTGGACCTTTTGTCGTGGTAACCCGGGAATCCGGAAGGAGCTGACGTAACATTGACCAATGTGTCTACATCAGAGTCGCAGACCCCGGAATGGGTGAAGAAGCTCGCAATTGTTAGCGGCCTATTGGGCTTCGTCCTATTTATCATCACTCCGTTTATGCCGGTTACTCAGACGCAATCTTCGTTTAACTGGCCCCAAGACGGAAAAATAAATAGCGTAAGTGCCCCATTAATTTCGTACGCGCCAGATGCTATTGAAGCCACGGTGCCACTCTCGGTCGTCGATAAGCTCCGCGAAGGGCAAACGACGGTGTTTAGCACCCTGCCGAGTGACAGTAAAGACGCAACAACACGCGGTTTATTTGTGCGCTATTCAAACGCCGGGCTTGATGTTTTGGCGCGCGATCAAGTGCCATTGAGTGTTTCAAAAAGCGACCTCGAAAAGCTCGATCCCCAAGCCGTATTAAAGATTTCTGCCACAAAAGACTCCACCAAGGTAGAAATCCCCGGGACCAAACACAAAGGCGAAACCGAAGACGACGAGCGACCACAGCTCACCGGCATCTACACCGAGCTCGAAAACACACCCGAGCTTATCGACGCCGGGCTCAACGTTAAAGTGCAGATCAACTCGCGTTTCACCACCTCACCAAGCATTTGGAAATACGCCACTATGTTCGGCGGTTTGATCCTGCTATTGGTGTCGCTTTGGACGCTCTGGCGCATGGATCAAAACCATGGCCACAAAATCTCATTCCTACCAGATGGTTGGTTCCGCTTCCGCCCGCTCGATGCAGTAGTTGGCGTCATCCTCACCTACTGGTACATCCTCGGCGCAAATACCTCCGACGATGGCTACCTCCTCACCATGGGACGCGCCTCTGCCGACTCCGGCTATATGGCCAACTACTACCGCTGGTTCGGCGTCCCCGAATCACCCTTCGGCGCACCGTATTACGACCTGTTGGGCCTGATGGCGCGCGTCTCCACCGCTTCCATTTGGATGCGTCTACCAGGCTTTATCGCCGGCATACTCATCTGGATGATTATTAGCCGGGAAGTCCTGCCGCGCCTGGGCGAAGGCATCAATTCCCGCCGCGTTGCCCATTGGTCTTCCGCATTCGCTTTCCTCAGCTTCTGGCTCGTATATAACAATGGTCTGCGTCCAGAACCTGTCATTGCTTTGGGCGCGTTGCTCACCTGGGTATCAATCGAACGCGCAATCGCGATGCAGCGGCTCTTGCCCGGTGCCATTGGCGTGATTATCGCTACGGTTTCCTTGGGTGCTGGCCCCACCGGCCTCATGGCTGTCTCAGCGTTGCTGGTTGGCCTTTCTGGTCTGGTTCGAATCGTGGTACGCAGAGCCGAAACAAAGCTCGACATCTTCGCTATGTGTGCCCCGTTCCTCGCCTCCGGCACAGCCATTTTGCTGGCAGTGTTTGGCGATCAAACCTTGGCCAACGTTATTGAATCCATTCGCGTCCGCAGCGCCAAAGGCCCATCACTGCACTGGTACGACGAATGGGTACGTTATGAGACTCTGCTCCAACAAAACGTAGACGGTTCCTTTACCCGCCGCTTCGCCGTCATCATGATGTTCGTAGGCGTAGCAATCGTTGTTGCGGCAATCCTCCGCCACGGCAGCGTTCCAGGTAGTGACCCAGACCCGGCCCGCCGTCTGCTACTCGTGATCTTCGGAACCATGTTCTTCATGATGTTCACGCCAACCAAGTGGTCCCACCACTTCGGCGTGTACGCAGGAATCGGCGCCGCAATCGCCGGACTTGGGGCCGTAGCCCTTGCTCATCAACTTTCAAAATCGAAACGCCTGCGTGTGCTCACAGCAGGTGGTGTCCTGTTTATTACTGCGAATGCGCTCGCCGGTACCAACGGCTGGTGGTACGTATCCAGCTTCGGTGTGCCTTGGTACGACAAGACCATTCAAGTGAAAAATATCGAAGCCAATACCGTGATGCTCGTCCTGTCATTGCTGGTTCTGGCAACGGGAACGTACCTTTCCTTTGTTGACGACATCCGCAAAACAGCCGCTGGTGGCAAAGTTCAGAAAGAAAGCCGAAAGACTCGCGGCCTGCTGAATGCCCCCGTAATGGTAATGACTACACTCGTTGTTCTGTTCTCCCTCGCCTCACTCACCAAAGGATTTGTATCGCAATTTCCCGCCTACACAATTGGTTTAGGTAACCTCCGAACCTTCACCGGCGATCACTGTGCCCTCGCATCCGACGTCATGATTGAAAACAACTCGAATGAGGCGTTTTTGAAGCCTGCCGACGGCAGCAAACTCGGCGATTCCCTTGTCACCTCATCTGACAGTAACTTCAAACCGAACAACATTCCTGTCTATATCACCACTGAAGGCGTGAGTACCAGTGGTATTTCAGCTGGCTCAATCGCAGGCACAACCGAAGAAGACGAGACAACCACCGGCGAAGGCGCTGGCCAGGCCGCTGGTATCACCGGTGGTGTTCGCCAGGATCTAGGTGTCAACGGTTCCCGCGCCGAACTTCCCTACAACTTGGACTACAAGACCATCCCAGTGGTGGGCTCCTACACCGTAGGCGCACAATTCCCTGCCAGCACCAAGAGCACCTGGTACTCCTTGCCCGAACGCAAAGAAGATGCACCGATCCTAGTCATTTCCGCCGCTGGTCGAATCAAGCACGATGACATCAACGGCGTCGAACAAAAAGGCCAGAAGCTCGTCGTGGAATACGGAAAAACTAAGTCCACCGACGGCAAGGACGTGGAAAAACTCGGGACCTTCCAGCCGTACGATATTGGTCCCACACCTTCGTGGCGGAATCTGCGTGTACCGCTGGACCAACTCCCGCCGGAAGCAGATGTAGTCCGTATTGTCGCTGCTGACAACAGCTTGGATAGCGACCAATGGCTAGCATTCACACCACCGCGCGTTCCAAGCCTCACCAAAATGACCCAGGTCATTGACCCAGAGACTCCAGGTCTGTTGGACTGGTCCGTGGCACTGCAATTCCCATGCCAGCGCACGTTCTACCACAACGCTGGCGTCACCGAAATCCCAGAGTTCCGTATTTCCCCAGACCACCCTGGCAAAGTCACACTATCCCCATGGCAAGACTTTAATGGTGGCGGCATCATGGGAGTTTCGGAAGCAACCAGCACCTCCTTGGAAGTGCCGACCTACCTCAATAACGACTGGCAGCGAGACTGGGGATCTCTGGAAACCTACACACTCCGTACAAATTCCGTTGGTGAAGAACCAGTACCAGCGAAAATCGAGTACGAAACCCATACCCGGTCGGGCTGGTGGAGCCCAGGAAAAATGCAAATAGATTACTAGAGCATCAACAGCGAACCACCCCAGCCAACCAACCCAGCCAGCGCTAAAGCCGCGGTGCCTTCCCCGAGCACCGCGGCCGTCGTCACTCAGCTACGCCGAGCAAGTTTGAACAGGTGTGTTATTCCTGCCGCGCCTCCACAGCCTCCAGCAGTTTCACAAGGTCGCCAATCGTGTACTTTGCCTGTTGGAGCATAACTTCGAGGTCTTCTTTGGGCAGTTTATTAGTATCCACCTGGTGCTTGACCATCTTGGCGAGCTCTTCCGCCGGCCCCACATCGAGCCCAGCCTCGCGAGCCACCGCAACCACCGCACCCACGGCAACCGCACCCGCAGCAACAGCCAAAATCACCTTCACTAATTCTGGGTTTTGCTTGGAAAGCACCTCCAACGCAGGCACATTGTCCAGGCTCAGCGATGGGTTAATTATGTTGCCTAGCTGTACATGGTTGCCTTTTACAAACGAGTCGAGGTCACCTCGGGTCCCGTTAAACAGGTTAAGGTCGGTGTCGTAATTGATGCCCGCCACCCGGCCAGTGCTGGAACGCTGCCAGAACGTCATATACTCCCAACCGCCGGGAAGTGTTGTTGGCGCACTATTTTGGTATGCGGCCATCCAGAGCGGGTAGTCACGGAACTCTTCCGTGTTTCCCATTTGTTGCTCCCAAAAGTACCGATACGTATATATGATCGGTTTGCGCCCGGTAAGGATTTCAATTTCCTTCACAAATTCGCGCACCCAGGCCTGCATTTGCGCCGGACCAACTCCGTCGTTGTATTCAATATCGAGCACAGGTGGCAGCGAAGGCTGTGGCTGGCTTGCCAATACCGCAGCATATGCCGCAGCCTGGGCGGTGGCGCTCACGCCGGGGCGGCCGAGGTGATAGCTGCCGATCACAAGGCCCGCGTCTTTTGCCTGCCTTGAGTCTGAGGCGAAATGAGGGTTGAGGTAGTTCACTCCCTCTGTGGCTTTAATGAAGGCGTACGAATGTCCATCGCCATGAACCATTTTCCAGTTAATGGCTTCGCCGCCCGGGTGTTGCCAACTTGAAACGTCGATACCGGACGGGGCGCCGAGGTCGATCGCTTGCGCCTTTGGGGCGTTGATTGGTGCGACGATAAAGGCGATGACAAGGGCAATCACAAGGCATTTTGCTGTGATATTGCGTGTTAGGGCCTTTGGGGAAAACATCATGAGCCTTAACTTACCCCACAAGTCACACACGTAACAGCTTTAACACGCGTCACGCCGATTTTTTGCCCGCCCCGCGCCATGCCTGCAAAAATAACGGTGAATACAATGCTTATTACCTCAGTTTTTGAAGCATTTTTCGAAAGTTCTGCGCAAAAATTTCAAATTGTAACCTTCGTCACACATTGCTTGTCGACGTCGCACACAAGATGTGCTACAAACCTCACGTGGCACCGGATATTTGACGCAATCTTCCATTACACTGGGCGAACATGAAAGATCTCTATCGCCTAGCTAATGGACAATGGCTCGACACTCACACAATCCCTGCTGATCGCGGAATCGACGGCATGTTCCATCAACTCCGTGACCAATCCGAAGCTGATGTCCGAACGATTGTTGAGACTACCGACACCTTGGCGGCAACGATCTATTCCTCTTTTATGGACATTGAAGGCATTGAATCAATTGGCATTAACGCCTTGGATTCCGATTTCGCACTGATTGATAATGCCAACAACATCACCGAATTTGCCCATGCGCTTGGCGTTCTCAATTACCGCGGCATAGCCTCCCCAATTTCCTTCTGGGTAAACAAAGACACTGGCGCCAACGGCACTGACGCGATTTTGTATGTCAACCAAGATGGCCTTGGCTTACCAGACGAAGTGTATTATCACGATCCCGCCTACGCGGATATCCTTGCCAAATACCGCAACCACATCGAAACAATGCTAGGTTTCCTTCCCAAGGACCGCCTATTCGGATACAGCCCCGCCGAAGCAGCCGACATTATCGTCGCTCTGGAAACCAACATCGCCTCCGGCCACTGGAATGTGGTTGATAGCCGCGACGCACTCAAAACGTTTAACCCAGATTATGAACTTCCACCACTGGCCAAGGAAATCCTCAACGGCAGCAAAGTCCCCGAAACTCCAATCATCACGCGGATGCCTTCATATGTAGACCACCTTGAACAGCTATTCCGTAACGAACCTTTAGAACATTGGAAACTTTGGGCATTCTGGACAATCCTTACATCCCGCGCTGAGTATCTCACCCAGGAAATTTCGCAAACTGATTTCGAGTTCTTTGGCACCGAACTTTCCGGCGCCACTGAGCAGCGTGCCCGTTGGAAGCGCGGCCTCAGCTTAGCTGAAGTGACGGTCGGCCATGAGACTGGCAAGCATTTCGTCGAACGTCATTTCCCTCCGGAAGCCAAAGCAGAAATGCTCGATCTTGTGGACTACCTCCTGCAGGCCTACGAGGAACGAATCACCTCCCTACCCTGGATGACACCTGAAACCCGCGAAAAAGCCCTGGTCAAGCTTTCGAAGTTCCGTGCAAAGATCGGGTACCCGGAAAAGTGGCGCACCTATGAAGGGTTAGAGTTTTCCTCTCGCGGCGAAGATCTTATGGAGAATATTCGTGCAGCAATGCGCGTCAACACCGACTACCAATTAAACAAGTTGGGCAAACCAGTGGACCGCGACGAATGGTTTGCCACCCCTCAAACCGTTAATGCGTTCTATAACCCGAGCGTCAATGACATCACATTCCCAGCTGCCATTTTACGTCCACCCTTCTATTCCATCGGCGGCGACGCGGCAACGAATTTCGGTGCTATTGGCGCGGTGATCGGCCATGAGATCGGACACGGTTTCGACGACCAAGGAAGTCAGTACGATGGCGAAGGCAACATCAATTCCTGGTGGACTGATGAGGACCGCGCCGCCTTCGAAACCCTCACCGCAAAGCTCGTAAAACAGTTCGATGGTCGCGTCCCCTCTGTACTGAAAGGTACAGACTCCAGCGGTGTCAACGGCCAATTCACGCTCGGCGAAAATATTGGCGATTTAGGTGGCTTAGGCATCGCCGTTATTGCGTATCGACGCTACCTCGCCGACCGTGGCCTCACCTTCGAAACGGATGCGCCCGCCCAGGTCGACACTGAAGGTGGATCCGTCGAACTCACCAGTACTGAATACACCGGTCTTCAACGCCTGTTTTTATCGTGGGCTCGAATTTGGCGCACTGCCGTTCGCCCTGAATACGCCACCCAGGCACTCGCTACTGACCCGCATTCACCCGCGGAATTCCGATGCAATATTATCGTTGGCAACATCCCCGAGTTCTATACCGCGTTCGATGTGGAAGAAGATGGTGAATCCTGGATTCATCCAGATGAGCGCGTAGCAATCTGGTAGCTATACCGCCAAATCTTTCGAAGACAAAGGGGCGCAAAAGCGCCCCTTTTTTCCTTCACACCACGAAGCTCAACCAAGACGTGCGCGGCACTAGCTCTTCAGGTTCTTCTTCACGGATTCCTGGATTTTATCCACCACGCCCACATACTTGCCGCCAGTTTTCTTGTCGATCATGTCTCCTACTTTTTCCACGATCTGATCGGCTTTCTCCGGGTTCGCTTTCGCAAACTCCTTTGCCTTCCGGTACATGCTCATGTCGTTTCCTGTCTTTCAGTGGTGTACAGCATCCAAAAGACGATGGTAATGTCCCGGAGAAATTTTTTCACAACCACTAGATTTTTTGATGCTTACCCAGTAAGTTACTTAGTAAGTTACTCGGTAACTATCAGAGGATTATCATATGTCCATTCGAAACGCACTGCTCAGCATCATCAGCATCGAGCCTTGTGGCGTGAATCAACTGCGGCAAACTTTTGAGGAACGCACGAACCACACATGGCCCGTGAATGTTGGGCAGGTCTACCAAACCATTCGGCGATTACACCGTGATGGCTTTATTGAACACATTGGCACGGAGTCTGGAACCGCAGGTAAAAACGCGGAAATCTACCAAATCACTGACACCGGCCGACAAGCACTCGTCGAATGGTGGCGAAGCCCTACGCTGAAAACCCGCGACGATCGCGACGAACTCGTTATCAAAGTAGCGATGAATGCTCTCCTTGAAGGCAACACCCTTGAGCTGATCCAACAGCAACGGGAGGCAACCATGTCAGAGTTGCGGGAAATCATCAGGATCAAGGCCAAGACAACGCCAACTCAATCAGCCGAGAGGCTTCTTCTAGAGCGAAAAGTCTTCGAGCTTGAAGCCGAAACCCGCTGGTTAGACCATATTGAAACTCTCGCATCACCAAAGGACCAACGCTCATGACCACTTCTTCCCCGGCACTTACGCTGCAAAACGTCACCCGCACACGTCAAGATGGCCCATTGACGTTTCACGCGCTGGATAACGTAAGCCTCACTGTGGAATATGGTGAGTTGGTCGCAATTATGGGACCGTCCGGCGCAGGCAAGTCAACGTTGCTCAACGTGGCTGGCACGCTCGACACTCCAACACACGGGACCATACTTATCGACGGCAAAGATGTATCACATCTCAATGCAAGTACTCGTGCATTTATTCGTCGTGAACATGTGGGTTTTGTGTTTCAAGATTTCAACCTCATCCCCACACTCACTGTGGCTGAAAATGTCGGGCTACCACTTGAACTTGGAAACTCCTCCCGGAGCGCCGCACGCGCTGCTGCCATTCAGGCTTTGCAAGAGATAGGTCTCCAGGATTTAGCCGACCGCTACCCATCGGAAATTTCCGGAGGGCAACGTCAACGCGTAGCTATTGCCCGCGCTCTGATCGGTAATCGAAGGCTGATTCTTGCGGACGAACCAACCGGCGCCCTGGATACCACCACTGCTGAAACCGTGTTGCAGCTGATTCGTTCACGGGTTGATCAAGGCGCAGCCGGACTTTTAGTTACTCATGAGCCCCGTTTCGCCGCCTACGCGGATCGCGTTGTGTACCTTCGAGACGGCAAAGTAGAAAGCGTCAAGCCATGAAAAGCTTTATGTTTGCGCTCAGACTCGCGTGGCGAGACATCCTGCGAAATAAACTGCGTTCATCACTCGCAGTCATATTATTCGCTGCCCCGGTGTCACTGTTCCTGGTCACAATGTTACCCCTGGAATCCTCGAATGAGCCATCTCCGTCGCCTGGCCCTGCTGCCATAGCGCAAATTACCCACAAAGTATGTGACGAACAGGAGAGTTCAGAACAGCGTCCATGCCTCACCAAGACGGATGCTCACCTGGCTCAAATGCCTGATATTGAGCGCCTTTCAGCAGTATTGTCTTCTTTCCCACAAGCAGCCGATACGTTCCGGCCGCAATTTAACTTGCATGTTTCCGCCGAAGGACCAAACAAGAACAACACCAAAGTCACGCTGACGGCGGTGGATAATTCACCTGCAATCTACGGCGAAATTCCCAACGAGGGTGAGGTGTTGCTCAACGAGCAGGATGCATTCATTCTTGGAGCTTCACCCGGAGATTCAATAACGTACACCATTGGTGGGGAGCCTCGTTCCTTCAAAGTAAGCACCGTAACTACCACGTCGTCGACAATAAACCAGAAAAACCTACCGTTCGACGTCCCCGAACGCGACGAATTGCGATCGGCGCAGGTTCCCGATTATGCAACAACGTATTGGGTTTCCGACCAATACTACGACCTCCGCACTGAGAACCAGCAGATTTCCATCACGGGACTTCACAAATCACGCGGCGATATCAAGCAACCACTCGCAATCACTGAGCAATTGTTGAACGTAAGCCCCGATGACCTTGTCATCTCTACCGCAATGTTCATTGTGGGTATCGCTTTGATGGCCAGCATCGCAGGCCCGATCTTTACCGTCGCTACTAAACGACGCCTCGCAACGCTCGGGTTGTTAGCAAGTACGGGAGCCACCAAGAAACATCTCGGGCTCATTTCAATAGCGGAAGCGGTCATCCTTAGCAGCTTTGGCGTGATTTTTGGATTTACTATTACCGCCCCCCTGTGGTTTGGACGAAATGACCATATCTGGGGATACTTTGTTGCGATTGCCGCACTTGGAATCGTCAGCGGCATCGTCTCAGCAACACTCCCAGCCATTCGGGCAACAAAAACCAATACGATCCAAGCGTTGGCACAAAGCGCCCCAATGCAGATGCGAAAACTGCGTTGGTTCCATTTCATCGCTCCACTCATTGCGTCCGCGCTCCTGCTGTTCCCCGATGGAGCGCCCGATAGTATCTTCGTATTCGCGCTACTGTTTACGGTCGCGATAATCGCTGTCCTTCTCAGCGCACCAGCGTTTGTATTGTCACTCGGGAAAATCGGTAACTATTTACCTGCACCAGAACGCTTAGCAATTCGCGATATGCTCCGGAATTACTACAGGTCAGTGCCCGCGACCGGCGCGATCATGTGCATGTCCTTTGCGATGATCATGATGACTTGGGATGGCGAACGTCATTCCAATCCAGAAAACTACGAAACCTCAAACGTCATCCAGGTGTTGGGAAAAATCACATCAACCACGGACATTCCATATCGTCCGCGAATTGATGAATTGGCAACCAAATACTCCATGACTGATGAAGCTCATGCATATCAGTTTGAGCCAACGCCACAGTACGGCACGGCAACGCTCAACATTAAATACAACTTTTCTGGAAACTCTGAATATGCCCCTAGTTTTCGTGACCTAGTACATAACAATTACAAGTTTCCATATTTGGAAAATGTACTCATCGTGGACAGCGAGATACTCAAAGCATTCCAACGAATGAACCCAGGTCATTTCACCGACGAACAGATTAACTCTGCAATCCAAGCATTAGATGAAGGCAAGGTAGTTAGCGATAGTCCGGGCCTCGTGCAAGATGGCAAAGTAACGCTCAACGTCGATCTTGGCAACCTTCAAGAAAGCCACGAACTACCCGGTCATTCGCTTACGGATAGTTCTAAAACTCCCATAACAGCCCATGCACTCATCAGCAAAACAACTGTTGAAAAATTGGGATACAACACGGCTTTTCTATCAGCCACTTTGTCCAGGGATACTGAACTAGGTTTCTTCGAGAAATTAACATTGCTACCAGATCAAGATACCGCCGAAACGAAAGTGGTTGTGTCTGGAGAACACCTAGAACAGCTTATTCCTCTCCGATTTGAAGCACTGTTTGCCGCTTTCGTTGCTGCAGCAATTGCACTTCTCGTCGTGATCCTAGCCGCAATGGAATCGCGCCGTGATGTCACATTGATGCTTACCCTCGGGGCAACCCGCGTTGGGATTAAGCGTTACGCTGCAGCCCAGGGCTTCTTCGTCGGCCTTCTCGGCGCACTGGGCGGAACCTTATTCATGGGTATCGTCAGGCTTGGTTCACTGACCAACAACACAACTGAAGGATTCTCCGCCCTGTATGTAATCACTATCCCGATCTTCGCATGGTTAGCAGGAGTGTGTTTCGGCACTATCATGTCGCGGAAAAAGCTGCTCGGGCAGCGACGTCTCACCTAGGCCACATGTTCCCCCACTCCGGAAAGGCAGCCATGAAACACATTGTCAGTATTGCTCTCATGGCTGCTTTCTTCTCCGGAATTCTCAACAAACTGTGAGCCCTACAACGTATTTACCAACGTTTAGGGCAAATACCGAACTTGCCGATAGTTTTACTCCCGCTGAGTAAATTTGCCGCGCTCATACCCTATTAATCATCCAAGAAAGACGTGCCTTCGTAAAAGCGCTTACTGAGTTTCAAGCCATAACCAGTTTCTTTTTCCCAACACGACAGATGTTCTTTGGTTGACTGGCAGACAAACTTATGTGATTGAACATAGTCACCGTATTTGAGTTTCTCGCGGTACTCATCTAGCCCAATGAACGCCGCATCACATTGCATCTCGGGTAATCTGGCACCTTTTTGCAATACATAGGAGAAGTGTTCGCCCGGGCAATCTTCCTGCCCATGAGCTTCATATTCCCTATTGTAAATAGTGCAACCCACGAAATCATCCGTTAGCTGACAGAAAATATTGCCAGACGGTGTTTCTATGTATTCAGCAAATTCGGTATCTTTTGGTGGCGCAGTCATCCACGCAAGATCAGTAGTGCTCTTGTGGTAATACCACCACATTGGGGCAATAACAGCGACAACGACTAAAAGTCGTATCACAAGCTTAACTTTACGTTCTATGCGTTCAGCGTGCTGAATATCTCTAGGTGTGAACATAACTACACCAAGCCAAATGGGTTGTGGTTAGCGAAGGAAATCATCGAGTTGGCGCGCCTTTCGTTCTAAGTGGTTGCAGAGCTGATCTGCGTCTTGGTCAAACTTTTTAAATCCTGCGAGCGCAATACGGAGATCGTTTTCAAAACGCTTCCTTACCTGGTCATTCCAGTCGCTTGCATTCGTTAGCCCTGCTTGTATGTTGCGAACAGCTTGGTCAATCTCCTTGCGTGAACGCTGAATAGTATGTTTAAGATTCCGCAGCTGTTGCGGATTCGCACGAACATTACTCACACGGTCCTCCAATAAAGATATTGAACGTAGTTATCTCAGTTTTTTCACTATCGCGGTAAGTTGTCGGTCATATTGCTCGAGCGCTCTACCGTATTCAATTTCTGCTCGTTCTAACGGCAACATTCGTTTTCTATCGAATTTGGTTTCAACGAAGTCTTTCCACAACTGTTTCACCGAATTCGAAGACATTTTTCGCAGGGATGAACATCTACGGTATTCATCCGCATATTGGGATAGCACACCCATAAAATACTGGCCCCTAAATATTCCCTAGATATATTTCAAGCTTCTCCGCCAAATCAATGAGTTCCGGCTTCGATTGTTGCTGCAGGACATCCAAACTTTGGTCGAATCTACTTGCGCTTGCTGTAAATGATTGCGTTTCTCGGTGAAACCATCGCCGAATTTCTAATATCTCGCGATATGATTCCGAGGCAGCAGCGAACGCTTGCGCCTCACAATCACAGTTAACTTCCTCATTTTGGTAGGCATTACCGCTATAGTGATTTCTCGCAAGTCGGCGGCTTCGTTCGCATTCTTCAAGCCGTCGCTTCGCAAACTGCAATCGCTTTTGGCGTACGTTGATTTCCTCATTTATCTTGAACTCAATCTCCTGAGCTTTTCGCAGCACGCCAGGCTTCACTGCCCGCATTCCTGCTTCGTAGCTGCTGAGATTGCCTGCGAACGTTTTGATAGCCTCCGGTGAAGAATGGATATCGTCCATTTACGTTGCGTCTCCTGAAGCTTTTTGCAATTGATCTGCTGTTACTGGTGAAAAGCTTCGGAGTCGAGTCGTTAAAGCGCGATCCTGATCCTCCAAGATGAGTTGTTTCGGATCCAACTTCGATGCTTCCGGAGTATCAATCAGGTACAGCGAATCATTGTTGGACATCTTGCCAACCACACGCATACTGATTTCATTCCAGTCTTGATCACCAATCCGACGCTGAGCGGAACTAAGTTTGTCCACGCCCAGAATGGTGTGTACACCAACCTCAGGCCCAATTTCCAGTAATTTATGAAGCTTTTCGTAGAGCGTGGCTTGTGGTTCTTCGTCGTACCCTCCGTAGAATCCACCAGAATCCGGCTTAATCTTCTTCGCCCGCTGCAAACCAGTAAGGATCAGCACCATTGGAGAACGTTTTTCGGTCTCCAACTCAACGCGTTCCTCAGCCTCAGCCAATGTGCTCTCGATTGCTGTTTCGAGCTCTCGTGGCTTCAGCACATTGACGCCGCACTTCGCCAAAGCTTGCAGCGTATCGTCCCAGTCCGGGTCGTCGTTAATGAAATTGACGAGTGTTGTGTGGGCGCGCTGGAAGCTAGCAGCCGCCGCAAAGACAGCGGTGATATCTAGGTACTCCGCCGCCACCACGGCGACATTACTACCACCGCTCCGACTCAACTTCACTTCTACCGGCCCCGCCAATGACATCGGCATACCTGCAGGCAGCAGCAGGTTTCTCAGAGTATCAACTTCCGCTAATGAGGCAAACACCTGAGGAGTAAGTTCTACGCCGCTTTTACCTTCAAATACCATTGGTGCGCGGTCGAACCCTTGCAGATCGGCCTTCTCACGCATGGCTTTGACCATGGCAATACGGTCTTCGCTCTTCCAAAACGTGGCTTGGAATCGTGTGTTAGCTTCGCGAACACCCGATTTAACATTGAGGATGCCTTCGCCGGGCCTGGACAGTAACTCTGCGTCAGTATTTTCATCCGAAAGCAGCATTTGCGAATCTGATGCTGAGCTTCCCAAAACAACGCGGTTAGAAATCTGGCCGATGAGAGGTTTGATGGCAGACGCCGACCCTGTCAGCGACTGGGACGCGAGCAGCGTATGGATACCGAACGCGCGCCCCTGTCGAATCACTCGTTCCAGCAGGCTCATCGCCTTGGCGGAAATGGCATCGGTTTCGTTTTCGAATAGCACCTGGAACTCGTCGATCACCAAGACAATACGAGACAGTGTTTCACCGGTCGCATCCCGATACGAGCCCAGATCGACGTTGGAACCTTTTGCTTTAAACAGCTCGCCGCGCCGGAAGATTTCGGCATCCAGGCTTTCCAGCACTGATACCGCAAATTCGCGGTTAGATTCGATTGCCACAACACTGGCGTGCGGCAGTTTGTACTTTGCGTACGGCGCGAATACCACACCCTCTTTAAGGTCAATCAAGAAAAGTTCGAGCTCGTCAGGCCCATATTGAGTAATCAGCGACGCCAATATTGAGTGAATCAACACCGACTTACCCATACCGGTACGGCCACCGATGATCGCGCTCGATGAATCTTTGGAATCGAACCTCAGTTCCGCTACATTATCGGCGCCCATGCGCCCGAATACCGACGTCGCGGCCTCTTTCGCGTCTGCACACCACCACGTGCTTTCGTTCTCTGGATCAGCCCGCAAGACGCGTCCGGTAAATCCGTGGCTATAGTCATCAGCGATAAGCCAGTTGGCAAGTTCCGTAACACGCGCCGGCGTCACCTGCGTGACTGCCTTGTTCTTAATGGACTTACGCACACCAGCAAGTAGCTCTTCGAGCGCCGTCTCATCTGGGCTTTCAAAAGGGACAAAACGCCATGAAAGTTCGATGTCACCCTGCCCCGGAATTTCAGTAAACCCAGATGGAATTCCATCCATTTCACCGCAATGGGTTACCGGCTCCCCATATTGCGGTAACCACGGCAATGCATGTAAACAATCGTGGTTCCCAGCATCCGTAACAACGAATGTGAAGATGCCCGCCCGGCGCCCTACTGTTGCAATCCGTTCAAGCCGCTCTATCAGCTCCTCATCGAAGTTACCTGACCAACGAGAGAATCCAGAAGGAAAATCGTAGAGCACAAGTACGCGATACGGTTCCGCCACCTCACCAGCTGCGATGTTATATTCCGTGATCGTCTTATGCTGCCCCTGGAGGTACTTCTGAGTCACATAGGCAATATGCTGTTCGGTTTGCTGTAGCAAGACAGTAAGGTCGTCAATGCTTGTACGGACCATGTCGCCGTAAATTTCCTCGCCGTCTTCGCCCAACCCAAACATGAACGAAAGCGATTCCCCAAGCTGGTTTGGGTCGAAGGCATCAACCTTCACTTGCCCGCCAGGAATCAACGACACCAATTCCAGCAGCGCGTTTTTCACTACCTGCTTGTTGTCGCATACAAAACCGCCGCATTCATCAAGATTCAAGGTAAGTACAGACTCAATGTAGGAGTCTGTATAAGTCTCAGCTTTTACCTCCCAATTGCGGTACCTACTGAAAGCCTTCAATTTATGACTTCCTTGTAGCGCGTAATTCGACAAATAGCCAACGGAGATGATTGGGCGCGCTCGGCTTTCAGATGGTGTAAGATGAGAAATCCAACTCGGGAGAAACACATCAAGTGTATTTTTGCGGACGCCATTCGCATTCTGCTGCTTATTCAACAATTCGGGCATCACAGGTTCGATCATGTCTACCCAATCGCTGATTTTACTATTGATGTGTCGCTGTTTCTCTCGTTCAATCTCCGCTATTGTGCCAGCACTAATTACGTGCACTTCAGATAACGTATTAATTACTTGTTTGATGAGTGATCGGCGAGCACCCGAGAAAATAGGTATTCTTTTCGAAATTGCACCAGCTTTGACCCACGTAACATATTTTTGCCAATTACTAAAGGTCTTGCCTTGCATCGCTTCGATCTTCGCTGCTGCTGCAGCAAAATCATCGACTCTAAGGTCCCCTTTTGTGCTTGCCAACCAAGCATCAGCACTGGCATACTGCGCCGGGATGAGCTCTTTGGCTCGGGGACTCTGATCAAACGTAGCCGCCGCCAGGTTGAACCTGGTCAGCGCCAGTTCATTCATTTGTTTCCGAAATTCTTCTATTTCTTCTATTTGGACGTCGAATTCTTTTAATTCTTCGTTTGTTTCCTGCACCAGAGCTTTAGTGTTCTCACAATTTTCGAGCCCAGAATCATAGATTAATCCGATAAATTCATCAAAGGAATGCTCGGTGGCTTGATCCTGTTTTTCAATGAACTTCTCCCGCAACTCAAAGGAACATACATCCGAACTTTGCGTTTCCATAAGACCATCCCGCCTTCTATCAATGTAATATTCACAAAATACAGGACAACCTCACATTCTTTAATGATACTTTAAAGCATTACCTTAAATGGGGGGAATTATTGAGATTGAACAATACAATTATTAGCAATTATTTTGCTAGCAATTTCGTATATTTCACTTCGTCGAAACCTATCTCGGCAGTACAGTATGAACCATGAATGATGTAGTGCACGATGACTCAACTGGCCGCGATTTCCATATTGGCGGCAATGAAGCGGGCCTTTCACCCGAAGAACAGTTTGAACAGCTGTCTTGGTACATCCATGAGCACTATCCGCGCCCGGAAGCTGATGCTGATATCGATCGCTGGGTTGGCATGTTGCCTGACCGGATTACACATGCCTCGATGTTGATGTTGGGTTCTGCTGTGGATCACGCAATGCCCGGCGTCGCATACTTGGGCGATGTTCATATGTCTCCACTGGAGAATCTGCCGGCAGTGCAGTTTTCCCCGAGTGCACCGTCAGGCCGTTGGGCCATTAGTTTGCATGGCGGCGCGTTTCGACGCGGCTCGGGAATCGCACTCGACAATGCTTGGCGACCAGAGGTTGCGGCAGCAGCTGAGCTTTCAGGAACCACAATAATCGACGTCGACTACCCTCTGCTTCCCGCCTCCGTCGACGATATGCTGACACCAATTCATGAAGCTATTTCGTACGCACGTTCTGCAGGCGCAACACACATCACCGCCTGGGGCGCCTCTGCGGGCGCAGCGCTAGCGGTGCTTTCACATCCGCTTGTCGACGCCCTGCTTCTCACCCGGCCGCAATTCGACACCAGCGCTCTTGGGCTCGCCCTTCCCGCCCCTGAACTTTGGCCATCAACTTGCATTCAGGTTGGGCTTCGCGACACCACAGTAAAGCGCTGGCAGGCGGCTGAGGATGTTTCGATCGTGAAGGAATACTTGGCTGAGCATCTCATTTCCACGCCGGAGGTAGCCCGCCAACGAATTCGAGACGCCGCCGATTTTTTGAAGGGATTATAGGATATTGCTGAGGTCAATCCCCTCCAAAGGATCTGACTCTCGGCCCTCCTCAACAGGCGGATCCACCTTGGCCAGCGTCACTGTTGCGCCTGTGGAATCCGCAATGATTACCATGTGGCCGAACTCGGAATCCCATGGTTCACGGATTATTTCGCCACCTAGTTCGCCAATATTATTGACCACTTCCCCTATATCCGCGACCCCTAAATATGTTTGCCAGAATGAAGGAATCTGTGGGGGGAAGTTCTGCTCAGCGTTCCAGATCCCGGCGAATGGCGAGCCGTCGACAAGCGCAGTGGTGTACGGAAAACCGTCCATTTCGTGGGTTGTCCACCCAAACAAACCGCGGTAGAAATCGCACGCGGCGTCGTAAGCAACGGTGCAGGTGAGTTCGTGCCACACCGGAGTGCCGGGCTCCCCTGCAGCAATGAAAGCCTCCTCGCTTGAAGGTTCAATAAGACCAAACAATGCACCAGCAGGATCCACCAAAACAGCCATCCGCCCGAACGATATTTCGGAAGGTTCAATCAGGATCCGTGCGCCTAACTCGCTGGCCTTCGCTACCTCAGCATCCAAATCATCAGCTAGGAAATGTGTCACCCAGGTATCTGGAAGTTGCTCGTCGCTTGGCTTTTCTACAATCGCCGCTACCGGCAGCCCCTGAACCCGGGCAAGCCGGTACCCGGGTGACGTCTCCTCGAACTCCCAACCTAAAAGCTTGTTATAAAAATGCGCCGCACGGCGCACATCCGATGTAATGAAATCAATCCAATATGGCATTCCGCCTTCAGCCATAAACGCTGGCATTACATGTTCCTCCACTTCTCATAATCAAAATCGTCATCTGCCGTTGCTTCGTCGAAAAAGTCATCACCCACCGCATTTGCACACACCCGAGCTGATCGGCCTTGCACGCTTACAACATCTCCATTCCGCAGCGTCTTGCCGCGACGCGTATCTACGATGCCGTTCACCAGCACACGCCCCGACGAAATGATCTCTTTAGCTTCACCACCCGTTTCCGCGAGATTGGCCAGTTTTACGAACTGACCGAGCTTAATAGTGTCATCGCGAATATCAACGTCAAAGAGATCACTCATAACGATAAGTGTAGGCACTTCCGCCAAGAACCGCCCTCTAGCCCTTCACCACCCGCCTGAACTCAACCACAACTCAATGCGGTTCTATTGCGCACGCTAGACGTAAAACAGTTCACTGATCCCGCCGTAAAGCATCACTAACGCGAGGACAATGAACACAAAACCACATATCACTTCGATCATTACGGAATGGCGACGCAAAAAACTCGACACACTGTGCACAACCAAAGCCACACCGACGAACCACATAATTCCCGTAATGATCAATGTGGAAGCGATCACAAATGCCACAACGAAGTTCATCCCCGGCTGCACAAATTGTGCAAAAATTGCCGCGAAAAAGATCAGCGCCTTCGGGTTGGAAAGATTTGTCAGTATCCCCAACCTCAACGACCCCACAAATGAGGTGCTCAAGTGGATATTTCGATTGACGGGGCGTTGTCCTTCGAGAGCCGTTACTGCGCCATCGTTGCCCCGGACCCCTGACCGAATGGCGCCAACTCCCATCCAGAGCAAATAACAGCCGCCGATAATTTTCAACACAGTAAGGATCAAAGGTTCCGCATGCACTAGCGCAGAAAGCCCCAATAAACTGCCGACGATCCACAAGGTATTGCCGAGCATGATTCCCAAAGCGCAGGCCACACCATCACTACGTGTGCGCGACCCTAAACGGATGATTTGAACTACATCAGGACCTGGACTCGCAATCGCCGCAATCCACACTGATAGCAGTACCGCCAACGTTCCCAAATCCATACAGAAAACCTAGCAATGTTGCGGGGGATTCGCTTGTTTGAGCTGGAGAACGCGAACCCTGGAATGCCGATGAAACATTCATAAAAAATGCAAAATATCCAGTATCAGATTTGAAATAGATACGTTAAAGCAATTAAAGAAATTTAGTATTCTTAATATCTCCCCCGGAAATCAGCCCCATTTCAGAAAACTATAAGAGATTAACTTTTAAACTAGCTTAATTTAAGTTAGTGTTCTGTATGCCATCGCCCTCATCAGGGCGCTCGGGCAGCTCTCCTTCACCGCCATTGTATTGATGGGAGAATTCTGTGGGACAACAACATTCTTATAGCAGAATATGTAAAATAAACCCGTTCCAAGAACAAATTGTTCAAAGCAATACTGTACCGGCACAAGCATCGCTCCAGAACTCTCGCACTACGGAATTCGAGCTTCAAAACCGGAGAAAGATCCGCTCACAGGAGATCATGCAGGCGGTACGCAATATCGACCACACCCAAGATAATGCGTACAGAGTCCAGCTCATCCAGTGGTTAGAGCAGGCTTATGCCGACCAAATGGGCGGAGTCCTCGTTGGATTGTTCTCTCGATGTTATCTAGGTGCCCCATATATCGACCACCGCTTGTCCCTGGCAGGAAACATTATTGAGCATTATTGCCATGATCAAACCCCTCCGCCTCCTTACGATCGAGCCAGGCCTTTTATCCGGTCCGGGGCGTATGAATTCGTAGAGATCTATTCCGATGGTGAGGTAGTTCCCATTTCTCCTAACGGGACTCCAACCTGTTAACGCAGTAAGACGTAAAACTTTAATCTTCAAGGAGATTATATGAGCAACGTTGATTTCCGCCCAATCCTTAAAGAAATCAACCAAATTAATTCCAATTTGCAACTCATTGGACACCACGTCCTGAATGTTGAACAAAATGTGGGAGTTGTTTCTGAAGATCTGCAAACTACACGCACAGAACTCTTAGAGTTACGTGCCGCGTTTGAAGCCTATGTTGAACAGGCCGAACGTACCGCTGCTATACAGCACGCTGAAACCAAGATTGGCAATCTAAAAGCAGAACTTGACCGCCAATTTGGCCATTACGGACTGGTACGACGTACCAGTGTTGGTGTGCTTCAAGCATTTGATATTGGCAACGTGACAAATGAAGTCGTCTCGCAGGTTTCTGAAGAACTGATGATTCAAAGCCCACGCTATTGGCTTGCACCAGCACTCGTTGGACTTGCAGCCTGGTCTCGGGACGACAAAGATATTTGTGAAAAATCAATCGCGGAAGCATACGGGCGCGACCAGGCGAAAACCGCCTTGTTCTTCACCCTCGTATTGCGCCGTGTAAAACGCACCGATGCAGCAATGCATTGGCTGAAACACTACCTGATGGCTTGCGATCCGCTATCGCTAACCAGAGAATATGCGGTGATTCTTGAAGCTGCCGCTGAAGGTGCTTTTGGGCCAGTTGCTGAACAAATCCTGGCTGAGAAACTGACCACCTGGAACACCGCACTCCGCCAACGGCAAAACATTGTGGATGCACAGATCAGCGAATGGGAATCCGAATTCGAAAGCAATCGCCAAAGCCTCGTCTCTGATGATTACAAGAATCTCAAGGCCCTCAGTCCAGAGTTCCCGCAGCTCAAGGAGCTCGTAGAAGCCCCCACCGCCCTCGGCGCTTTTGCAGAAAAGTTCGGCAAAATCCGTGACATTGACGTTGTTCCCACCGGCACTATCGAAGACACACTCGACGACCTTCTTGAGCAGCTTGTGACGGAGTACGACGAAGAAGAATTGCCGTTGCGTCGCGACGTCGCGTACAACGAGGCGATCATCGACAGTCAAGGTGATCTCAAGCAGGCGAAAGTAAAGGCAGATCAATACGTCCGCGCATTAGAAAACACCATTGATGCTGTAACACTGCAAACCCGCGCCGCGTTGAACCCTCATCTTCTTGGAGTATCTACGAATACGCAACGCGTCACCATTGGTACTTGCATCAGCGACATTCGCATGGGTCTTGCTCAGTACACCAAAAACTACCGAGCCCAGTATCTGGACCAGGTGTCTATCGTTCTCGATAATCGGCATTCCGGGTACGCCCAGGAACTGAATTTCGGGAGCTTCGCTACTTCCACCAGCGAAGACGAACAACAATCACTCACCCGGTTACACCAACATTGGCAAGGTGTGTTCCAACGTCAAATCGAACTAGCCAAGTTCAAACCCTCCGACGCATTCCTGCCGATTTTTATCGCCTTCGTTGTATTTTTCATCCTGATGCTCGGCGGCCCGATGACAGCATTCATCGGTTTATTGCTCGGTGTCGGTGGCGCCGCATTTTGGATTTATAGCAAGAAAAATAGTTGCGATACCAGGGTGAAAGAAATAGAGGCTCAGCAGGAAACCGCATTTAACGTATCTCGCGACATCCTGCTCGAAGCTCGCGCAGAGTTTTTCGATCTGCACCTTGAATACGGCGATCTCGATGCTGACGAAGCTGAAGTAATTCGACTTCTTGATACCTGGCCAACCACTGTTCAGAAAGAAGCAATGTAATGACCACGCCTAATTTCTCTCCGGAATCTGCACCAGAAACTTCCGCACCACAAGCTACGGTGCCCGCCCCAACACCCCCTACTCCCGACGTACCCGTTATTCGGCGTGAACGGAAACGCCCACGCTTTGTGGAACGTCCGAAGGAAAACGATCAAATTATCAGCCGCTCCGACCTGCTAGCGAACAAACGAAATGGCGGTAAACCAGCATTCAGCCGACAACGAAACATCGCTGGCGACCTACCCAGGTGGAATCCAGAGCCTCCGGGCGAAATCGTTATCCAACGTGTTGGTGCAACTTCATGATTAACAGTGCGAGTTCAGGTGCATCTGGAACCTATGAGCAGTGGGTGCTAACCATCAGAGAATGGGAAAAAGACCCCACGGTTTCGTTGGCAAACCTTCCACTGCTCACCACTGAGTCGTTTAATCCTGCAACATTCAAGCGACTCCTCAAACATATAGATCGAGCCTTAAACAAGGTTGATCTTCGTTGGAACGAATCGCTCCAAAAGGCCCTTGAACAAGCGCGAAACACACATGAACTGGAACTCGCGTTAGTGCAAAGCCGTAACCACCTATATCGGCGGATTCAGCTATGCAATCATCCTTCACTCCCTGAAGAAATTCGCACTTCATTGATGAACGATACGCGCGCAAAAATCACCGATTGGCAGCAGCAATTGGAAAGCAGCCTTTGCAATACGACGTCGCGGGCTTCCGTCGATCTTAAAGAGCAAGAGATCATGCTTCATTTGGTAAGAAAAACGCCACTTACTGCAGTGCTGTCCGAAACGTACCAACACTCCCATTCTTCTCTGACCAGTTCGCTACACCATGCCTAATTTTCAAGAAACTACCGACATCGTGCGTCGATACCTCAAGGCACGAGTACCGCTCATTGTGATTCATTCGATTGAGCCAAAACGCGTGCTGGATCTACTGCACGGTTTGTCCCGAGAACTACAGTCCTTGCCGTTTTTCGAATATTCAAGTGCTGAAGGCCTGCGCGAACTCACTTCCGGCCAAGCTGTGATCGATGATCAGTCTCTTGTGTCTGTTTTGGAACATGCTCGCACAACCTTTAAAACTCGCATGAACGTGAATTTCGTATTCACCGAAATTGACGATCTTTCTACGGACACTTCAACGTCCCGTCATTTTGCGCAGATGACTCGCATCGCCGAACCTCACCAGGGGTCGTTGATTATGGTCGTCGATAAGCCTGTGTGGTCCGGACTATCCCGCCTGGGTATGACAGTCGCCCTGGACCTCCCAACCTCCGATGAACTTTTCGAAACTGTAGAAGAAATGATCGAAGGCCATCGTGGTTCCGTGCCAATCGAATGGCAATACACAGAGATGCGTCAAGCTGCAGAAATGCTTGCCGGAATCACCGAAGCTGAGGCAATTAACGTGCTGGCCACGCTCATCGTTAAAGGAGCGGTTCACAACGAAGATCTAGCCGAACTTTCGCATTTCAAAGACGCAATTTTTGGCGAACTCTCCGGCATTGAACGCATTCAATTGCGTGAAGATTACAAAATCGGCGGCTTGACCAACCTGAAAAAATGGTTGCGCAAACGAGAAGCACTCATCAAGACTGACTTGTCGATGACCAATCTCCATCCACCAAAAGGCATCTTGTTATGCGGCGTACCCGGCTGCGGAAAATCGCTGTCCGCGAAAGCGATCGCACACGAGTGGGGATTACCGCTGTACCGTCTCGATATGAGCTCTGTGCTCGGAATGTATGTCGGCGAATCGGAAAGTAATTTGCGGGAAGCGCTTGCCACCGCGGACCGGGTCGCCCCCTGCGTGTTGTGGATCGACGAGATCGAAAAGGCGCTCGCATCAGGCTCTGGCGATAATTCCATCACAAAACGTCTCATTGGGCAGTTTCTGTTTTGGCTGCAGGAGTCCACTTCAAAGGTGTTTATGGTTGCTACGGCTAACGACGTCTCGACCCTCCCTGCGGAGCTGCTCCGTAAAGGCCGCTTCGACGAAATATTCTTCGTAGATCTTCCTACTGAACCTGAGCGGGAAGAAATTATCCAAATGTGTTTCCAGAAATACATGCAAGCTCTGCCGCCAGAGGACCTTCTTTCCGATTTAGTGGCACTTTCTGAAGGCTTTGCGGGCTCCGATATTGACGCCGCAATTCACGATATCGCCTCGGATATGCTCGCAAATCAAAGTAGTACCTTGCCTGACGATACCTACATCAGAAATGTATTTGTGAACGTCATGCCCTTCTCCAGGTCAAACCCGGAGGAGGTTGCGTCGATTCGACATTGGGGTAATTCTCGGGCCGTACCCGCAGGTGATTCACTGATTTTGGATTCACTATCTCCAACCATCACTGCAGGCAGGCAGGTCGTGCTGTAGGTTCCGGGGGTGTATATACCAGTTACATACACCCCTTTTTTGTGTAGTAATTTCCATTTTTACTCCAAAATATTTTATTGATGACTATAATAGTTTTTGATAGCAATCATCACTTATCCAATGGAGATACATAATGTTCACGTATGAAGCAAGCAGGTACCCTCGCGGGAACGAAAACATTCGAGTAACTTGTAATAATTACAAATGTGGGAAATCTTTTTATGTGCAACTCAATGCCCAATGGTATCGCTGCCCACATTGTAACTATAAACAATGACCTATGAACCACTGAAACCATTTTTTATTCATTCATGGTTTCTGTGGGGCAGTAACTTGTCGGGGGGTATTGAGTTGGAAACGTCGGGTTCGGGAGTTTGTTGTTGCGGGGTGGCTGACGTTTCGAGCGTTTCGCAGTTGCATTGGTTGGTTTTCTGTTTGTGGGCATGGGTGTTGGCCCCTGGAACCTGGGGTTTTTGGGGGCTGGTTCATGCCTGTGGTGGGGGTTCGGGTGGTTGGTCTGGGGGTGTGCGGTGCTGGTTGCGCTGCTCATGGATTCGGGCGTTGTGCTGGTCGAAGGTACTGCCGAAGCGCCCCATCCCGTTTCTACTCGGCGGGCTGGTGT
>JAUMZC010000001.1:108698-117069 GCA_030528295.1 Corynebacterium sp. | reverse complement strand
CATAAATTTTGCCGAAAAAATGGAATCTGTGACAGATCGCAGGTCAGCGGTTGCGTGCAACGTAATTTTGTGTCACAAATTCCACCAGAAACCCAGGATTTTATGGAATTTGTGACAACCCGCAGGCCAGCAAGGATTTATTGTGACGCGGGTTACTTGGATTCTTCTTTGCGGTGGGCCAAAACGGCGCTGGGGCTGGCCGCGGCGTCGAGAAGCTTTGCGACGCCGCGTTCAGAGCAATGTTGCACGTGGTTGCTGCGGTGGAAAAGTGTGACAGGTCACAAACGCCCCGATAGGTTACGCGCACTTGTCACAATATCCATAAAAATCGCAAAAGCTAGTTCACTTGCCGACGGTAACTGAGTGGGGTTTGGCCGAGGACGGTGCGGAAGTCGGCGTGGAGGTGTGCCTGATCTGCGTAGCCGAGTTTGGACGCGAGCTCACTAAGTGAAAGGTCAGGTTGTTCGCGTATTTGCAACGCGGCTTCCTGGAGTCGATACCGACGGATCATCACCAGCGGCGGCACTCCTACGAATCTTTGTGCTAGGCGTTGCACACCGCGCATGGATATCAATAGTTTGTTGGCAACCTGCTGGACGCGGGTAATTTCGCGGTCTTCGGCGATGAGGTCTTCCATTGTGTTTGCGAGCACACCAGCTTCAGAAATACTGCGTATCCGCCCACGCAACCATTGCTCATATGCTCGAATCGCGGCATCAATATCGTCCGGCATCGCTTCATTGATGGTCGCCTGTAGATCGTGCGCATCGAACTTTTCTTCGTTGTCCCTCAAACGCGCCGGTTCCGCGTGCAATTCGCCGAACGCCGCCGGGCGTAGCAACGCTCCAACCGCCCAGCCACTGCCACGGAGTGTTCGTGTCGACGCCCCGGTTGTTGCTCCTACCAGCACAGTTCCGCTTGGTTCCACCACAAGGTTCGCTGCGGGAAATGGCAATACTTTTTGCACTAATTCCTTACCCGAAGAAATGTTCCATCTTGGAACCCAAAACCACCGAACAAGATGGCGAAGATCCGCTGGTGCCGCGCGTCGCTGGAAGTCTGGGAGTTCATTTGGGTAGAGCACCCCTCTGGCGTCGTTGCACATTGTCGCGTTTTTCCAATCAATTTAAAGCGCAAATCTTTACGTTGTCACTATGGATCTTGGAGTTTCCGGGAAATACACCGAATGCGGTGTCCCTCATGGTTTTTCTAGTATTACGCCGTTTTTAGCGATTGAAAACGCAGGCGAAGCTCTCCGCTGGTACTCGACTGTATTTGCGGCGAACATTGTGTCTCAGTTTGAGGCCAACAACGTTACTGTTCACGGCGAACTTGCCTTCCCTTCAGGTCGACTGCAAATCGGCGAACCCAGTGAAGAACATCAAACTATTCCCCACCCTGCGGGAGGCAGAAATTGCTACTCGCTCGTTCTATATTGCTCAAACGTAGATGAAGTTCTTGCACGCGCCGAGAATATGGGTGCGGTAGTGCGCGAACCAGTCATGAACTTTGCGTCTGGGGACCGGTTCGCTTCCATTAGGGACCCTTTCGGCGTCCGCTGGGCACTCTGCACCCGCATCGAAGATCTATCCGAAGAAGAAAGCGCTCGTCGAGTTAATGCTTGGCTTCAGCAAGCACAACATCACGAAGAATCCCCATAGGAATTGATCCTTCTGCCAGAGCCTTCGCATGGAAGTCGCGGGCACTTTGACCAGCGGCACGAGCATCGTTCCGGAGTTCCTGCCAAAGCCGTTGTCCTAAAGCATACGAAGGCGCTTGCCCTGGCCAACCCAGGTAACGGTGCAACTCAAAATGGAGGTTCGCATCGCTCATTGCAACATGCTTTCGCAGGAATTGTTTCGCGTAATCGAATGTCCATTCGCCACCTTCTGGAGTCTTTTTCCCCAGATGAACACCAATGTCGAGGGCCACGCGGGCGGCGCGGAGGCGTTGGGCGTCGAAAAGCCCCATGCGGAATCCAGGATCATCAAGGTAACCCAATTCGGCCATAAGTGCTTCCGAGTACAACGCCCAGCCTTCGCCGTGTCCGGAGTTCCAGCAAGCGACGCGACGCCATAAATTCAGGTTGTCCTGTTCGCACAAAGCCACGCCTAGTTGCAGATGATGGCCGGGAACGCCCTCGTGGTAAACGGTGGTCAATTCCTTCCACGTATGGAACGTATCTTCGCCAGATGGCACTGACCACCACATACGGCCGGGACGCGAGAAATCATTCGTCGGCGGCGTATAGAAAATACCTCCGGTACCCGCTGGGTCGATACAGCATTCGATCGTGCGCATCTTGTCAGGGATATCAAAGTGCGTACCAGCAAGGTCAGCCACCGCACGATCGGCAATACCCTGCATCCACTCCTTCAGCGCATCGACGCCGTGGAGGGTATAGCGTTCGTCGCTATCGAGACGCTGTAGAGCCTCATCAACCCCCACCCCGGAACCATATAATTCGCGGGCACATTGCTGCTGCTCCGCGATAATTTCTTCAAGGCGTTCAAGTCCCCAATCATATGCTTCATCGAGGTCTACTTTGGCACCAACAAATTCGTTTGAAAAAAGTTCATAACGGTCACGCCCAACCGCATCCGATTCCGGAGCCAGGGGTGCAAGCTCTTCTTTAAGCCACGCGCCAAATTCATCGAAGGCCTGCTTGGCAGCAGCAACTTCAGGTACCGGTTCTTCGAAGAGGTTATCGAGCAGTTTCGTCTCGACCAAAGAATCGATCTGCTTGAGCAACTCAGCCACTTGTCGCCGTGCCGCCACATTACCGCGGCCAGCCGAAAGTTTGAGCGATTCACGGTAACCCGACAATGCTTTCGGCACCTCACCAAGGCGTTCCCGCACAGCCTCTCCCGGCGCCATCTGCAGCAAATTATCACGGATCACCTGCACAGGAGACTCAATATTGTTCAGGTCACGCAAATACTCGCCACACTGCCACAATTCAATTGAAACACCTAAGCGATCGCGCATCACTGCCGCGGTGACTTCATCGCCACTATCAGCGAGCGTATCGACGTCGCTAAGCATCTGCTGAGTGCGTTTCCCCACGGCGTCATAAAACTCGGGACTAAAATCCTGCAGCTTGCCGTCGTGCCCGGGGATCCCCCAATCGGTTGCCAGCGTTGGTACCAGCGCCGCGAGGTCGTAAACATACTCATCGGCCGCCTGGTCAAGCCGCGAACGAACTTTCTGATTTTCCATGATTAACTCCACTTAATGCCAGGTGCTCGCCAGGAATCGAGCGCCTCGAATAGCTCAGGCACGCTATCAACCACGATGAGCGCATCGATGTATTTTTGGGGGATAAAACCTTCTTCACTCATGCGAGTGAGTGATTCAATGAGCGGCGTCCAATAACCCTCGATGTTATAGAGCACTACCGGCACGCAGTCGGGCCCTAATAATTGCATGGTAAACACTTCGAACAATTCCTCGAGTGTGCCAATTCCGCCAGGCAAGGCAACGAACACATCGCCGAGTTTTTCCATGCGTGCTTTTCGCTCTGCCATGGAATCAACAACGTGCAATTCGGTCAGCCCTTGATGGGCCACTTCCCTATCGACCAGTGACGTGGGAATCACGCCGATGACTTCGCCTCCGGCGGCGAGCGCGGCGTCGGCAAGTTCGCCCATAAGTCCGATATTTCCGCCGCCGTACACAATATCGACTCCCAGCTCGGCTAACCCACGAGCAAACTCCCTGGTGCCGTGCACATACTCCGGTCGTGTGCCACTTGCCGAGCCGCAATACACAGTAATCGCATGGATGGCGGGTGCTAACGGCATCACCATAACCCCATCAGGGCGCGCCTCAAACCCTAAACGGGCGTAAAGACGCCGCGCTGGATTCGTATCAGCAACCTTCAGCGCGAGCCCGGGCCAGCGCACCGTATGAGCATGCGTGATGAGACTGTCTAGCATACGTGTTCCCAAACCATGGCCTTGAAACTCTGGGTCAACACTCACGGTGATTTCTGGCAGCGCACCTTGCAATGACGCCCACGCGACACCGGCAATGCCAGATCCGTTCGAAGCAACAATTCCATAGTCGCCGCGAGCTGGGACAAAACCTAAGAGCCTCGGGTCACGCTCTTCACGAACAGCATTTCGGTTCTCCGCTTCTTCCCGCAGTTGAATGTCACTGCTGGTCATTGGGCGGAACGTCAAAGTAGCAAGCATGACCAATATCGTACATTCTCCACCCGTATACGACCTTGTTCCATACCCAACATACGAAAAACCTGAACAAAAGTCTCAGCAAAATCAGAATGGTCATTACATTCGATTTAGACATATCAGTCTATACTGGGCGCATGCATACTCCGCTTGGTAACCCAATGACAGCGGCGGCGCAGTGTCTGCACCACATCCGGCAGCATCAACTTTCCGTTCGCTCAGACCTGACTGCCGCCACGGGTTTATCACAACCCACCATTACCCGCGCTGTGGCAGCGCTCAGCAATATCGGACTCGTTCGGGAACGTCCTGATCTCGTTCACCCAGATGGGCCAGGACGTCCAACTATTCCACTTGAACTCGACGGTGCTGGAAAAGTATTTGCTGGCATCTCTGTGGACCATTTACTCACCTATGCAACCTTGGTTGATACCCGAGGCAATATCATCCGAGACGTAACCCTCGACAACACTATCGAGAATCTTGATCCGGTCTCATTAGTGCAAAAAGCCCTCACGACCCTGGGTGGAAACCCTGTTTCAATTGGTATCGCGGCTACTCATTCACTCGAACTAGAGTTCCCCGATGCGGAGATAACCTCCACTGCCTGCGCATTAGCAGCGGCTGAAGTTCAGACCGGCTCGCTTGCCGACGCCAAAGAACTCAAGACCATTGTGTGCCATCTCCCCCTCCGAGAATCTGTAGCTACCCTCGCCTGGGCCGAGGGGCCAGACATCAAAGAGCGCAACGTCCCCCTGCAATCCCTGGCTCAAGTAGTAGATGAGCTTAAACCGACCAGTCTAGTTTTGGCCGGATGCGGTTTCACCGAGGTCCGGGAGAACCGCTCCATCGTGGCCGAAAATGTTCGCAATACTGAACTACGTATGATTCCCACGCATAACGACGCCGTGCGAATCGCCGCCCGAGCAGTAGCTTTAGGCAGGCTCTATACAGACCCGCTTCGCACCGTCACATCGGCTAAGTTCAATACTTCGCCACTTTGATTTTGCGCAGTTTCCACATAACGCCCAGCATGTGGAATAATTGCTGCCGATTGTTCCTCCGAGAGTTCCCTACGAACCTTGGCTGGCACCCCAGCTGCTAAGTGGCGAGCTGGAACCTCTTGGCCCTCCAAGACTACGGCGCCCGCAGCAATTAATGACCCTTCACCGATCACCGAATGCGACAACAGCGTCGACTTCATTCCTACCAACGTTCCGTTACCAACCGTCGTCCCATGCAACAACGCCATGTGGCCAACAGTGACATCATCCCCCAGTGTGCAAGGCGCATCACCGTCGACGTGGATCGTCGAATTGTCTTGAATATTCGTGCGAGCACCAATTCGGATGCCCGCCACATCACCACGTAACACACACCCATAAAACACGCTGGAATGCGGACCAATAACTACATCACCGATGATCGTGGCATTCGGAGCAATCCATGCGGTCTCATGGATACGTGGCGTCTTACCTTGATACGAAAGAATGAGAGGCTGCATAAGCCAAGTATAAAACTAGAAACTATTATCCACACGGCGATTACTTTGACGGCCTGGATGAGCAGGTTCCTCACCTGGGTATCCAAGCGCAATGACCATCGCAATCGCGCGATCATCCCGACCCGACAAACCGACCGCAGCTTTCACCTTTTCCTCATCCCAACCAGTCGTTGGACTCGTTGCCAATCCCTCTCCTTGCGCCGCCAGCAAGGCGAAACCCGCAACCAACATCGCGTCCTTTAACGCCGCCTCACGCAATTGAGCTGGCGACTTGGCAAACTGCCACCCCTTCACCATTTCCAAACGTTCTGGCGAAAGAATTTCCTCCGCGTCTGTGGGCAATGCCTCGGCCCGTGCCACAACAATAAGCACCACCGGGGCGTCGATAAACTGCCGCTGGTTCGATGCATCAAACAAAGCCTGTTTCACCGCGGCATCGCGAACCACAACAACATCCCGAAGCTGCAAATTAAACGCGCTCGGCGCTTCCAACGCCAGTTCGATTATACGGTCCAGGACTTCGTCCGAAACCTCCGTATCCGAATACTTGCGCGTGGCGCGACGTCGAAGAATCGCATCAGAAACGGACAAAGACATAATTACTCCTAGATACATACGATAGACGGCGCCCATGTTCGGATAGGGCAGACACCAAATTCTATCTTGATAGGTACACTTGCTGGCACAGCGAGCCCTTCAGGCGCGAACGCAGACGCGGCGTCGACAAGCGGCACCACAAATAGAATTGTTTTCGTGATCGATTTTTCCCAGTCGCCGGAAGTTGTGGCACCACTACTCCTCGGGTCCACACTCACGTTCGAGGGCGTGAGCCTGCGCATCACGGAGGTTGAGGCGTATTTAGGCACGGAAGATGAGGCCTCGCACGCCCATCCGGGGAGAACTGCGCGCAACAAAGCCATGTTCGGACCACCTGCACACATGTATATTTACAGGTCTTACGGAATTCATATTGTAGGCAATATAGTGTGCTGGCCTGCAGAAATTCCGGGTGCCGTACTGCTTCGTGCTGGTGAAATCACCAACGGCACCACCATTGCTTTACGACGCCGCGGCAATGTTCACCCACACCACAAATTGGCGCAGGGACCAGGAAACCTCGGAAAAGCGTTGGGGTTAAAAATCGAACACAATCATGAATTCGTCCACCAAACCTTTGGCGGCATTGCGCCGGACGGATGCTTTACGTTAACTCCCGCCAAGGAACAACCCGCCTATGCCACCGGTCCGAGAATCGGAATCTCTAAAAATACCGATCCGCATTGGAGGTTCTGGATTCCCGAAGACAAAACGGTTTCTAAGTGGCGGGGGATGAATGCTCATACAAAATGAAAACTCTGTTACCTAAACGGGACCTCTCCAATAGTGCGACGAAGTTTTCGAGTGCGCAGTTTTGTTGGATCTTCAGCGAGGGATTCCACTGCACGCACAGCGCACATGACGTGTGCTTCTTTAGATGACGAATAGAAAGCTTGCGCGGCGGCAGGAAGTTTGGGAACCGAATGCAATGGAAGATCCGAAACGCTGAGCAGGGTTCCGTAGGGAATGCGGTATCTATATCCGTTTGCAGCGAGGGCCGAGGACTCCATATCTACCGCTACTGCGGTGGACCCACGGAGGATTTCCCAGAGATCCGCGTGTGTGTGCCACTCCCAATTGCGGTCGTCAGTTGATAGGACTGTGCCGGTACGCATGAGGTCTTGGTCTTCTCCATACACCTCGCGAACTGCCGATTCAAGGGTTCGCTGGACTTCTGGAACAGCTGGGATGGGAATGTCGAGTGAGATACGGTCGTCCAAGATGTGGTCACGGCGTTGATAAGCATTACCAAGGATTAGATCACCCATTCGCATGCGCGCATCCAGCCCTGCACAGTGACCGATCATTACCCAACATTCCGGCCGCAATACCGCAAGACAATCAGTCACTGTCTTTGCGTTCGAAGGGCCGACGCCGATATTAATCATGGTGATGCCGTCACCTTCGGCGGTACACAAATCAAAGCGCGGCATTTGGTACGCGCTTCCGAGGTCAAGCTGCCGGTGAAGCTCAGACGTTTCACCTGCGGAAATGCGATGCCCATTCGGAAGGCGAAGTTCGGTATAACGGCTGTTCGCGTGCTCCAATTGGTTAATCGCGTACCGCACGAACTCGCTTGTGTGCATGTCATAGTTGGTAAATAGAATATATTTTTGAACACTATCAATAGCGATACCGGTGTAGTGTTCGATCCTTCGGCATGCGATATCAAAACGCTGCGGTGAAAAATAGAACAGAGGTTTTTCATCGCTGTGGAATGTTGACCATACGGAATCGACGATCGCGTCATCAACGTCATCTAATGTTGGCTTCGGAACATCCGGCCTGCCACCTCCGGGAGGTGCGCCATCAATATATTCCGGCGCAATTCCAATTTCACTTGGACCCACGAAAATTTCGCACAGGTAATTACTCGTAAGCGCATTCAACATTTCCAATAAATAAATGCGCATAATATTTGGTCGACTAAGCACTGCGGAATACCGACCTACTTGATCGACGTACCCATATGCGACTGTTCGATCAATCGGTCGCCATTCCTTCACATCTACGGCCAGTTTTGGGTACACCACATCGTCGTAGGGTGTGCCGTCCTCAAGGGAAGCTCGAGCCTGCG
>JAUMZC010000001.1:0-108688 GCA_030528295.1 Corynebacterium sp. | reverse complement strand
GGTTGACGGCGGCATTTGGACTTTCGCAGGAAGATAACATAACGCCACCTTACCCATTAAGGGTTCTTATCGACGCCGCCCCTACCGCACGCACTAGATACCGTGTACGCTGTTGTGCATGACGGTCTACCTCCGGAACATTAGTTGGTCATTCACAGAAACATGGGAAGATTTGATCACGTTTTCGGAGGCAGTCCGGCAATACCAAATGGATATTCATCAAACTGATGCACATTGGGATCCGGACGAAATGATTTTGGGGGAGCCGGAAATCTATATTCAGTATGAAGCTTGGATATCGAGCCCTGCTGAATTATTGGAAAATGAACAATTTGCACAACCCCGAAACCTTGAAGCGCGTTCCAGTGGATATTATGAAGCGGAAATCGTAGCACGCTTGACGGCAAACAATAAGGCGTACTTCACCGCGTGTGAACTTCTTTTAAAAACACATCATCAACTTTCCAGCAAGGAACTCGGTGACCACGTATTTTTTGAAGGCTTCGCCCTCAGCCAACACCCCTATCATGGAAAACCCTTGCTAGTAGTTCGTTGTGGGAGCTAGCAAACGCGTAACGCTCCCCGAACTGGGAGAATGACTAGTCACCATAGTGTTTGAACATACTCCCATAACCAAACACAGATACCAACCGTAAGTAAGACCTGAAGAGTTGCGATAATTGCCTTTTGCTTCATAATCAATCCGTCCTTTCCCAATGCAAACCATTATAAGTTTTACTCAATGGTTTTGCACTGTCAGGTTTATTACATTGTTCTATAGTAGTCAACCACTGGCCCGATCATTTCAGCGAGTTCGTCGATTTCTTTCCCCGCAAACATCGGGTGTTTAATAAAATAACGCGCACTAACAAGTCCGTACATTTGACTCCCAATAAGTGCCATTTTCTGTTCCAGCAATGGGTCATCTGTATGCTTTCGTAATTCCGCGATAACCTGTTCGGAAATAAATTTCTGGAATAACTCTCGGGACTCCTGATGCTCGCCAAAACCACGCATCAAACTTAAGACCGCAGGACCAAAATCAGAGGTTTCAATCGCCTCCAGTATGAACCTTACGTAGCTAGCACCATTCAAATCCTGCGTAATTAGGACGCCGTAAAGCTGGCTAAGCACGTCCCGGTCCTCGCATGCGTCGAGAATGCAGCGTGTAAATAGATCGGACTTTGAGCCGAAATAGTAATGGATAAGTTTCGGATCCACCTCGGCAGCCTGCGCAATAGTGCGAATAGTGGCCCGCTGGAATCCTTTTTCAGAAAATACAGTTCGAGCGGTTGCGAGAATCTCTTCCTTCACATCTGCGCGATGTACCTGTGGGCCACGCTTTCCTGGCGATCCGCTACTTTCCCGGGACTGAACTGTACTTTTTCCTGTGCTCACGGGCCCCATCTTACCCACCATGAATTTCACCCCTTGTGGAAACTTCCTCAACGTGTTTAGATTTCACTAGTTGATGAAACTCTCTGGAGGCAGCGATGAAAGCAATGATCCTCAAAGAAATCCACGAACTCAGGCGGGATCGACGAACCGCGATGCTACTCATAGCGGTGCCGGTATTACTGCTTATCATCTATGGTTACGCAGCGAATTTCTCTGTTGAAAAGACCCACATCCTTATCGCGGGCCCCGGCGCCCCACAGACCGAGGAAGTCCTTCGCGAAAATAAACCAGCACAAGAGCATTTTGAAATTTCGAATGTGGATCCACAAATCCAGAAAAGCGAAGTCGAAGATCTTTTAAGGGACCGGACGTACAACGCCGTAATATATGCGGACACAATGAGTGATGTCGAAAATGCACCACTCACTTTCTATAACCACATATACATCGATGGGTCTCAACTGTTTGCAGCGCAATCAGCACACCAGGCCTGGATCCAGGTAATCATTGAAAACAACCGCAAACAGCTCACTGAAGCGCAAGTCGGAATTACTACAACCGCCAGCACGCAAGCCCTCAACCTCGACGAAGTTTCGACCATTCTTTTTAATCCAGATCTCAAAACATCGTGGGTCATGATCCCGGGCCTCATCGGATTAGTACTAGCGTTCATCGGCACACTGATCACCAGTATTGGACTTGTTCGAGAGCGCGAAGCTGGCACACTAGAACAACTTGCCGTGATGCCACTCCGCCCCAGCGAAATTATCGGCGGCAAAATCCTCCCATACTTCGTGCTAGCACTCATTGATATTTCAATCATCACCGTCGTTGCGGTCTCGCTTTTCGACGTCCCGTTCGAAGGCAGTGTATGGAGGTTCGCCGTGGTTTCCGTGCTCTTCTTACTCACAGTCCTCGGGATCGGGGTTTTTATTTCCTCAATATCCCAAACGACAGCACAAGCGATTCAAGTAGCAATGATGACGATCATGCCGCAAGTACTCCTGTCAGGTTTTATTTTCCCCCTTGACGCGATGCCCGATTACATCCGTTATATCAGCTACATTCTGCCACTGACCTGGTTCAACGATGCAGTCCAAGGAATCATGCTCCGCGACACATCATTAGGACAACAGTTCAATTCTGTAGTGATCCTTGCCTGTATGGCCTTCTTCATCTTCGGCGCGGCGACCTTGCGCATGCGTTCGATTCTGCGCAATGGAGGTACGGCCCGATGATCACACTCAACAGCACGCCCGCTGTTCAGAATTTCTCGGGCAGCTTTCGCCCAGGCGCGATCCACGCATTAATCGGTGGCGACGGCGCTGGTAAAACTAGCCTGTTAAAGCTCCTCGCTTCGGAACAGACCAGGAACGCAAATACAAATGCGAATCTATCCAAAAACCAGGTCTGTTTTCAGCCCGCTACCTCAGGTGTTTGGCGGAATCTGTCCGTTAAAGAAAACCTCGAGTTCATTGCTCAGACATTCGATATTCCGAAGAACGTAGCAACTCAAACAATGTCGCAGCTTATCGACGCCGCTGGCCTTACCGACGCCACGCACCGAACTGCATCCAAACTTTCGGGAGGCATGCGCCAGAAACTCGGCGTCATCATGGCCATGCTCCCCAAGCCTTCATTACTACTTCTCGACGAACCCACTACCGGCGTCGATCCAGAAAGCCGGAAGACACTGTGGAATCTCATCACTCAAGCAGCAGCTGAACAGACGACAGTTATATTGGCGACCACCTATTTGGAGGAGGCTCAGAATTCCGATGTTGTATTCCTGCTCAACGATGGGAATCTGCTAGCTAGCGGCAGTCCGGAGGACGTTATTTCCGCAGCTCCTGGCGTAGTATGGCAACAAGAAATCGGCAAAATGCAACAGCGTGATCTCACCGACCTACATGTATGGGAGCGTGGTTCAATCGCATACCGCTGGTTGGCTGACGACGCCGCGCCCGCAGCGATGTCGCCAGCCACAATGGATCTTGAGCTCGCCGCTATCGCAACTTTGCTCGAGCATTCGAAACCTCAAAACAAGCCATTCACTCCACTGGTCATTTCCGCCAAACCAACGACTAATTCTCCCCTGGTTTCCGCAGTACAGGTCACAAAAAGATTCGGTTCTTTCACCGCATTGCATGACATTTCAATGCACGTGTCCAGCGGTGAAATCGTGGGGCTCATCGGCGGAAACGGCGCGGGCAAAAGCACACTTATTCGGCTCTTGTTGGGTCTCGATCGCCCCACTGAAGGGCATACAACGCTCTTCGGTACTCCTCCAAACCTCACCACTCGAGCTCGAGTAGGTTATGTTCCGCAAAGCCTTGGCCTGTATCCAACGCTCAGTCCACAGCAAAACCTGGACTTCACGACGTCGGTATTTACATCCGATCGAAAGAACTCCCGATTCTCCGACGTTAAATCCCGGGTGAAGGACCTCCCGTTAGGAGCCCAGCGCAATATTGCCGTCGAATGCGCATTGAGCCACAACCCTGAGCTCCTTATCTTGGACGAACCTACGTCCGGAATGGATCCACTTTCTCGAATGCATCTTTGGAAGACTCTTCGAGCTGCGGCAGCTGCCGGGATTGGCATCCTCGTCACCACCCATTACGAACACGAAGCCACACAATGCCACCGACTTATCCACCTTAAGAACGGCGAACTCATGTAGCAGCCAATATCCGCAAGAATTATGTCAGCAGAACCTCCCACATCTTGTGATATTTTGCCCGCAACCTTTCTTGCAGCGGCGCGGGGAGGGCGTCAAAACGCGCAGGTGAGGAATTGTCTATTAAATCCGCAGCCTTTACTGCGCGCGCCAGTCGATCATCCCGGAGCGCTCGAACATAGTCTTCAACCGGAACTCCTGGGGCATGGGTCATCAATTCCACAACTCGAATGACGTCTTCTGGAATACCTTCCTCACGAAGATCTGCGCTGGTTACGCTCGTATCTTCGAGAACATCATGAAGCCACGCCGCCGCAACCGCCTCAGGGTCAGGGATTATGCCAGCGACAATCCGAGCAACCCGCTCCGGATGCAAGATATATGGCGCGCCAGCTTTATCTATTTGTCCAGCATGAGCGACTCGGGCAATACGCTCGGCTTTTGCGATCCAAGTTTTCATCCTGCAACCAATCGTGTAGTCATCCGCGCTATTCGCATGGGCGAAAGCCGTCGAGCAAGGTAGAACATCTTATCGGTAGTAGATACACCGTAGTGCACCTGGCCCTTCGCCCACCTGTTATTTGGGTGTACAGCATCCCAAAACGCATCTGCAACCTGCTCCGGAGTAATACGAACACCTAATCTACGAGCTGACTTTGCTTGCACATCTGCCAACCTTGTTTTCGCCCATAGTGGCCAAAGATCAATCACCCGGATCCCATCCCGGGCCCATTCCAAATTCAATGCTTCCGTCAAACCAGCCACATAGAATTTCGTCGCTGAATACACGGCGATCCCAGGCTGCCCATAGATCGCCGAGGCAGAACACATGTTCACTAATGTGGCGCCTTTACGTAGGTAGCGTTTGGCAGCATGTGCCCCAAGTGTCACCCCCGTACAATTCACCGCAATCTGTTGTTGAATTTCTGCGGGTGATAAATCCGTCAATTTTCCATCGACGATTATTCCCGCATTATTATTTAATACATCAATTTGGCCACCAGTGTGGCGTATAAATTGCGCAAGTGCAGCGTCCCAAGAAGCCGCGTCGGTGACATCGAGAAAACCAGATACTAGACGCTTATGCTTGTAGGAAATCGGATCAATATCAAACGCGCCAACGGTCCAACCAGCATCTAAAAACTTTTCAGCCACTGCCCTGCCCAACCCCGCAGCCGCACCAGAAATAAAAATTGATCGCATAGCCCCCAGTGTAAGTAGTTACGGAGGAGAGTTCGAGGGTGAACGAGGCTTTTTCCTAACAGCACCTCAGTTTGAGCAGCTACGCTTGGAAAGCATGACTAATGCATTGCAGACCATTACCGTGACAGACCCTCGCACCGGCGAGGTATATGGTGAAGTCCCAGCACACACCGCTGAAGAAACCAGCCAAGCTTTCGCGATTGCCAGAAAAGCACAAGAAGCCTGGGTTACCACACCGATTTCAGAACGAACGAAAATCTTTCTACGTTTCCATGATCTGGTTTTGGAACACCAGGACGAAATCATGGATGTTATTCAAGCCGAAACCGGCAAAAATAGGGCCAGCGCACTTGATGAAGTTCTTGATGTTGCAATTACTGCTCGTCATTATGCGAGGCGTGCGGCAAAAATATTAAAACCCCAGAGAAAAAAGGGCGCCCTTCCTTTTCTTACTCGAACGGTAGTAGACCATAGTCCTCGTGGTGTAATAGGAATTATCGCACCTTGGAATTACCCACTGACTCTTTCGATTTCTGACGCAATTCCTGCGTTAATTGCTGGAAATGCAGTCGTACTAAAGCCCGATTCCAAGACACCGTTCAGCGCTTTGCTCGGTGTGAAACTCCTTATTGAGGCAGGGCTTCCAGCTGATGTATTCCAAGTGGTCACCGGCACCGGAAGCGTTGTTGGCCAGCAAATTGCCCAGCTCGCGGATTATCTCATGTTTACTGGATCCACTGCCACCGGAAAACAACTGGCGAAAATAGCAGGCGAACGCCTTATTGGTTATTCCGCCGAATTAGGCGGCAAAAACCCGCTCATTGTGGCACCTGATGCGGACCTTGACCTTGCGGTCACCAATGCAATAAATGCCTGCTTCTCCAACTCTGGACAACTCTGCATTTCAATCGAACGTATTTATGTTCAGGAGGAAATCGCCGACGAATTTATCGAACGTTTTGTGAATGCAACAGAAGCACTCAAGGTTGGCGGCGGCGGTTGGACCGAAGACATGGGTTCCATGATCTCCCCCGAGCATGTCGAACATGTTATTGAAATGCTTGATGACGCTCTAGAACGCGGCGCACGGTTACTCACTGGAGGTACCCGCCTTCCCGATCTAGGCGAAGCGTACCTGTCCCCCACGATCCTTACGGATGTTCCCGCAGACGCCCGCTTATACCGCGAAGAAGTGTTTGGACCCGTCGCTTATATTGAGGTTGTCTCAACGATTGAAGAAGCGATCACAAAGGCGAATGACACAGAATATGGCCTTAATGCAGCGGTATTTGCTGCCCCTCCAACCGCTTGGAATATCGCACTGCAATTACACGCTGGAACTGTCAATATCAACGAGGGATTCGCTGCAGCGTTCGGAAGCATAGACGCGCCGATGGGCGGCTGGAAAGCGTCAGGCGTGGGGCGTCGACACGCAGATGAAGGACTGCTGAAATACACCGAAGCACGCACCATCGCTGAGCAGCGGCTATTCCCCATCAGCGGCCCCAACGACATGTCCCGCGCGACCTATGCGAAAACACTGACGCAATTACTGCGGATCGGAAAAAGGGTATTGTGAGCGATCTGACGATTCTCTGGCTGCGTCGCGACCTGCGGGTTTTCGACCATTTGGCACTTGATGCCGCGCTTCAGCATACAAATGTGCGCGTGATATACAGCGATGAACCGCCGGCGTCACCGTTCCAATTCGAACTTTTGGAGCAATTGCTTGGAGTGCTGAAATCGCAGTTTCATAACCTGGGTCTAGAGCTGGAACGTCGGCCAGTGGCAGACATCGTCAACGCCAATCCAAAACATGTGTTCGTCAGCGCTGACTACACTCCGCGAGGGTTGCGGCGTGACAAACATGTGTCTGTACAACTGGGCACTGGGATCCTTCAAGCAGCAGATTCCCCATACGCAGTTCAACCCGGCATGCTCAAAACCCGGACTGGAGACCACTACAAAGTATTCACACCGTTCTACAAGGCCTGGTCTGACTGCGGTTGGGATACTCCGAATCTCGAACGCGCTGGCGGATCGGCGTGGGAGCATTGGTTAGATTTTCTAGAATTCCGGCTCTTGGATTACGCCACATTGCGCGATCGCCCGGACCTGGACGGAACTTCCCGGATTTCGCAGTATCTCAGCCTTGGCGCTCTGCATCCTCGCGCACTACTGGAAACCCTACGACAATGCGATACTGGCAGCCCGGAGGATAAGACCGCTTTTGCCCGGGAGCTGGCATTTAGGGAGTTTTACGCGGATTTTGTATACCACCGACCAGACTCCATCACTGAGAACGTGAACCCGAAATTCGTAAACTTCCAATGGAATGAAGTTTCGGAAGATTTTGAAATCTGGAAAGCTGGGATCACCGGTTACCCAATCATCGATGCTGGAATGCGCCAACTAGCCGCAACAGGCTGGATGCACAACCGTGTTCGCATGCTTGTGGCCAGTTTTTTGACTAAGGATCTGCATTTACCGTGGCAATTGGGGGCTGATTATTTCCGCAACACCCTTATTGATTTTGATGAAGCTATTAATCAACATTCATGGCAATGGTGTGCGGGTACCGGGACCGATGCCTCGCCTTATTTCCGGATTTTCAACCCACAAACACAGGGGCAACGCTTCGATCCAGACGCTGTGTACATTCGCAAATGGGTTCCAGAGTTGGCGGACGTTCCCGCAAACGATATTCATAAATTACGCAATCTACCCAAGGCGTATCCTCAACCAATCGTCGATCATGCGGCTGAGCGTCTCGACGCCCTCGCCCGCTACGAAGCTGTGAAGAATTCAACCTTGGGCATTGCGTAACTGGATGCGTGCTATCCGAACGTCAAGGAATACATGCGGATTCCTTGATCTGCATCGATCGTTAAGACGCCGTTTTGTGCACTGGAAACCTTGACAAGGTCAATGGTGCCCGGCGTTTCTGGCACGGTAAACGTTTCTTTCGATCCGTCCGCGCGAGTTACCGTAATTTCACCTTTGCCAGAAGCAACCACTTGCACCAGTGAAGCATGGTAATCAAGTGTTAATCGAGCACCATCTGCTTGTGGCTCAATCGCGTCATCCGCGAGTTTCCAATCACCGGACAGGTGGTATTGGAAGCGATCCAGCTTAGAGTTTGACTCTTCGAATGAGTGCACACCGTTTGTATAGCCCTGGTTGGTGTAGAAACGGGCTCGTTGGGTGCCCAGGTATGTTTCTGGATTTCGATTCAATGTGACTTTATCCGTGGTGCCGTCTTCAATTGGATCCGGAAGGTTCACGTTTGGGTTCGCTTGCGTGAGCAATTCACGAACCAATTGTTCAGTCTCTGCGTAAGCACCTTCACCTTCATGGATTTGGCGGACTTTACCCTCAACATCGACCAAATAGTGCGCCGGCCAATAACGGTTGTTGTACTTTTTCCAGGTAATGAAATCATTGTCTTGAGCAACCGGATAATGAATACCCTGTTCTTTCGCCGCAGCCTTCACATTGTCCAATTCTCGTTCAAATCCGTACTCGGGTGCGTGAATACCAACTACCTGCAACCCAGCGTCTTTGTATGTGTCATATAGTTTTGTAATGTGCTGGTTCGCACGCTGGCAGTTAATGCAAGCGTAAGCCCAGAAATCAACCAATGTCACTTTGCCTTCATTGACCTGGACTGGCGCATCAGTGTTAAACCAACCTTCGAGACCTTCAAATTCTGGCGCTTTGCCGCAATCATTTAATGTATCTGCACCTGCGTTGCGGCAATGCTCTAAAGTGCCTTCTGCTCCACCGGAAGCACCAGTCAGCACCTCCTGTACCCGCTCGTTTTCACTAATTGAACGTTGAACACCAGAAGTCCAGTCAGGCAATGCACGCTGCACAGCTGCGGGGGCGTCGAAAACTAATGCGACTGCGAGCACCAGAATAACTACACCAGCGATTCGCTGAACAAATGCGTTTTGCATAGCCCCAATGCGATCACCAGCAGCGGCAAAGACCAGCAAAGGTGCCGACGCCCCGATCGCAAAGGTTACCGTAAGCACCACCGTTGACCAGCCAATTTCACCGGTAGCACCAGCAACGGTGACCGCCGCAAGGACTGGTCCAGCACACGGCACATACACCCCGCCCAGTGCCAGGCCAATCAGGAAACCACCCTTACCTCGAGCTTTTGTTTGCAAGAACGTAGGACGCGGAATGTGTTGAAATGGGATTTCGATTAACCTGCCAAATGCTGGAACGATCATCCCCAAGCCAACCACTACAAGCAAGATTATGCCTACCCAACGCAGCGTGGATTGCGGGAGTCCTAGTGCATTGAGTAGCACCGTTCCAATTAAGGTAATTGTGGCAAAGCTAATCGCAATACCAGATACAACTGGGAAGGGTTTTCTACCTTCTTTGGTCGTAATTGCAAGGACAACCGGAAGCACCGGCAGAATACACGGTGAAATACCTGTTACCAGACCCCCAATTAGACCAATCACCGCTAACTCAAACACGTTTTACATTCCTTTCAATCAGGACGCCGCTGAAGTGCAACAAAACGAATTCGGCTCATTAAGGACCCAAGGAAAAGCAACCGGAAACTTCGTTTTATTTCCACCGCACTTCAGCGGCATCTATAGGGCAATACGGAGATAACGAAAGTGAAGATTGGACTTTTCACCAATTACCCCAATCAAGGGGTGCAATACCCCCACAAATACCCCTTTTAAAAATTCCTCCAATCCGAAATACGGGATCACTCCGCATTGATTAACGTACTGAACATTTCGCCGTTGATACCTTCCATGAACGGCCCAACTCGAAAGAAGTTGTCATGCGTAAGATCACCCGCAACTCCGTAGTCGCTGGCACCATCCTCCTCTCCACCCTGGCTCTCGCAGCTTGTGGCGAAACCAAGTCCGCAGACTCCAGCTCCACCCCGGCCACCAGCTCCTCCATGGACAAGATGGAGAAGGACGACAAGATGGAAATGGAGAAAGACAAGAATTAATCCAGCGGTTAGCGTTGTTTCTTTTTTAACACCTCATGCGTGCGCTAATCTCGGCATCTATGGAATCCCCTCAATCTGTCGATTGTGATTCTCTTTTAGCTCGCACAGCTCAGGGAAATAAGGACGCATTCGCATCTTTATACGATGCGCTTGCTCCTCAAACTTTAGGTTTGTGTGCGCAGATTTTGCAGGATCGCGCTCAGGCCGAAGAAGTCATGCAGGAAGTGTTTATTGAGGTGTGGCGTCGAGCTGCGGAATTTCATCCAGAATTGGGCAATGCTCGTTCTTGGGTGCTTCGTCTAGCTCGGCTACGCGCGATCGACCGGCTGCGTTCCTATCGCGCATCTCGAGGCCGAGACCAGCGTGAATTCGATTTACAACAAGCCTCCTGGTTTGCTTCTGTGGAAGAACAAGCTGTTGCTTCGATTGAAGCTTCGGCGATTCGTCAGGCTGTGGATAGCATTGGGGAACCACACCGAACTGCGGTAATGCTGGCGTATTTTCAGGGTTTGACCCATCAGGAGCTTGCGGACGCCATCGGGGTTCCACTTGGCACTGCAAAAACTAGGGTGAGGGACGGATTGCGTAAGCTGCGCGCGGTCGTCGATAAGAAAGGAGCGGCACGATGAATAACAGCGCTTTTGATGATGCCCGCGCCGACGATCCCAACTTGGATGGCGTTGAGGATTTCCTTATCGACGCCGCGGAGCCGATCGCGCCACCGCCCGAGTTGCGGGCACAAATACTCAACGCCATCACCGAAGAACCGCAAGTAAGTTCGCTACGACGTCCCGCCCCTAAAGCACGCATGTTCGTCGCCGCAGCAGCGTCCGTCGTCGCCCTTGCAGGCATTGGAATCTGGGCTACAAACTTCTCTGATTTTGGTTTTCTATCCCCACCCACTTCCCACACCACCAGATTAAATCGGCACAGTCTTGACGAAATCATGACTGCGACCGATGTCCAAAGCGGCAATGGCCAGGCAATGGGTGCCCAACTGGAGATCGCAGTATCCAAAGAGATGGGCAAAGGCGGTCTCATGGTCAATGGAGCTCCCAAACTTGACGATGGCATGGGCGCACAGGTGTGGGCGGTAATGGAAAACGGCGACATGAAATCCGCAGGAGTGATCGATCAATCACCCCATACAGATGTTTGGATGCCGTTACCAGCTGAAACCACCAAGGTGATGATTACTGAAGAACCCATGAGTGGAAGTGCGTCACCTGAAGGCACCGTGCTAGAGGAAGTCACGTTGGCATAAATCTGCGTGTGGTTCAGTATGGTTTATGGCGTGGACTACATTTCAACGCGTGACGCATCCCGGACCGCCGCAAGTTTCTCCGATATTTTGCTTGGTGGGTTAGCACCCGACGGGGGCTTATACCTACCAAGTGAATATCCGCAGGTTTCCGCCGAAACACTATCCCACTGGCGGTCGGTACTCACCGAACACGGATACGCAGCCTTAGCTGCTGAGGTACTCAAGCTTTTTATCACCGATATCCCTGCTGAAGACCTCGAAAATATTTGCTCTCGCGCGTATACCTTCCCGAAGTTCTCTGACAAGAGCATCGTTCCGGTTACCGAGATTGAACCTGGCATGTTTATCGGTCACCTATCAATGGGACCAACTGCCGCGTTTAAAGACATGGCGATGCAGTTACTCGGCGAACTATTCGAATACGAACTAGCACGCCGCGGCGAAACCTTAAACATCCTTGGTGCAACCTCCGGCGACACTGGTTCGGCCGCCGAATATGCCATGCGTGGCCGACCCGGAATCTCAGTGTTTATGCTGACTCCAGCTGGCCGCATGACACCATTCCAACAAGCACAAATGTTCGGCCTTCAGGACGACAATATTCACAACATTGCACTCGATGGTGTTTTCGATGACTGCCAGGACGTGGTGAAAGCCGTTTCCGCAGACCTGGATTTTAAGCGGACCCACTTCATCGGAGCAGTCAACTCCATTAACTGGGCTCGCCTTGTAGCCCAGGTGGTTTACTACATTTCTTGCTGGATTCGCACCACGGAAACAAATGACCAACGCATTAGTTTCTCCGTTCCTACCGGCAATTTTGGCGATATCTGCGCCGGTCACATCGCGAAATCAATGGGTGTCCCAATTGACCGCTTGATTGTAGCCACCAATGAAAACGACGTCCTTGATGAGTTCTTCCGCACTGGCTCCTATCGCGTCCGCAGCAGCGCCGAAACATTGGAAACTTCCAGCCCCTCCATGGACATTTCGCGCGCCTCAAATTTCGAACGTTTTATCTTTGACCTACTTGATAGGGACGCCACCCGAACTGCCGAACTCTTTGGCGAAAAAGTGAAGACTGGAGGCTTTTCACTTGCCAACGACCCCGCGTTCCCCGCAGCTGCCGAAACCTACGGCTTCCTTTCTGGACGTTCCACCCATGCAGACCGTGTAGAAACCATTCGGGATTGCCACAAACGTTTGGGTGTGCTCGTAGACCCCCACACCGCTGATGGTATCCATGTAGCCAGGGAACTCCGCGACAAAGTGGAAACACCTATTGTCTGCCTGGAAACTGCACTTCCGGTCAAGTTCTCCGAAACCATTATCGAAGCCACCGGCAGCGAACCTGACATGCCTGAACGCTTCAAAGACATTATGAATGCACCTCGACGCGTCATGGACCTTCCAAACGATGTTGCCACTGTGAAGGAATTCATTCACAACAACATCTAGTAGCCTATCGAAGCATAAAAATACTCCCGCCCCTCAATTGAGGTGGGAGTATTTTTCTATTTTTGGCTTATGCCTTGCCGCACTCGTCCCAGTGGTCTTCGTGCTTGTGGTGAAGGTGGCCATCGTGCAGGTAGTCAACGTGATCACCGTGAGGGATAGCTACGTGACCGCAGCCCTCACCATGCTCATGGGCGTGATCTTCGTGAACGTGATGTCCTTCAGAAACGCACTCGTCCCAGTGGTCTTCGTGCTTGTGGTGAAGGTGGCCATCGTGCAGGTAGTCAACGTGATCACCGTGAGGGATAGCTACGTGACCGCAGCCCTCACCATGCTCATGGGTATGGCCTTCATGAATGTTGTGAGACATTGAATTATTCCTTCCCGGAATCAAACAGTTTTGATGCTTTTGACGAGGTTTCACAACCAGATCACTTTCATTAACGCACTGTAGTTGAAAACGTTCTTGAAAATCAAGCCGTTTACCTCAACTTTTTTGTCTGCTTATTGAAAATGAAAGTGATTTCAATCCCAACAAAGACATTTTTCTTCAGCAACATTTGCTTTGCATATCCATACGCTGCCACTTTGCAATTTATTTAAATTTGTTTTCAATAGTCCCCCGTTTAAAATTTTTAGTTCCAGCAAGCTTCACGTCATCATTTTCTGGCGATGTCACATCTACAGCAACCAATCTCACTCCAAATTAATATTGTGACCAAGCTTTCCCCCACCCCCACGTTAATTTTTATAAATCACAGGAAAAATTCATCTCCCCATGCCTGCGTCGCAGCGAAGTATCTGCGTTCCAACGCACTAGTTACCCATCGGCCTTAGCCATGCGTAACATCGGATTTCCACTGCTCAAGGGCAATTTTCGTCAAGTAAAAAAATAAAAACACCGACCATCAAATGATAGCCGGTGTTTTATTTGTGGGCGAAGGGGGACTTGAACCCCCACGTCCCGAAGGACACTGGCACCTGAAGCCAGCGCGTCTGCCATTCCGCCACTCGCCCGAGTGATGGTGTCGCTGTGGACTTCAACACAATACCACGTTTGGTTAATCTAGAACCAAATCCGCAGGCCACATAGCCTTTTCCTAAAATCCCCCCAAAAACGCTGCGCGACCACCTCTTCAGTCCTCTTGCCTAAAACACATATACTGGTCGCATTGACCTTGTCATTCAACTACTAATCGATACTGAAGAAAGGTGGCCTGAACGTGTCCGTAATGGGCCGAATTGCCAAGCTGGACAGTGCTCTTCAGCGTGGCTTGGACAACGGTTTCGCTTTCGTGTTTGGAGGCAAGGTTGTCCCTGCTGAACTGGAGGAATTGCTCAAACAAGAGGCAGAAGACAATATTGCCCAAACCAGTGGAAGCGGCATCCTTGCTCCTAACTTTTTTGAAGTCTCAGTAAGCACAAAGGATTTCCTCAATCTTTCATCAAATCACCCTTCGCTGCCCGCCGATTTTGCGGATCGAATGGGTCGGTTTGCCCGAAATAAGGGTTGGTCTTTGGCAGGGCCCACAGTTGTTTTTGTGATGCTCGATGGCAGTCTACGAACGGGCCAGTTAAAGGCGCGCTCAACTTCAAATCCAAATCCAGGTATTCCGAGTGGTTATGCGGGCCAGGACCAGCAACACGGACAGCATTCGTATGATTCCCAGTATGACCAGCAACCTTATTCAGGTTCGCACACTGGTCATTCAGGGCAGCCAAGTGCCACATCCAGTGCTGGTGGCTACCAGCCGCACCCTGAGACATTTTTGCAACCAGCTCAGCAAGCTGGACAGCAGCCAATGCACCAACCGTCGATGGATCAGTCTCCGTATCAGACCGAACAACCTCACTATCCAGCTGATCCGCCGTCGTATCGGCCAGATCCTGCACCAGAGCCACCGATGTATGGTGGTGAGCCTGCGTCCAAGCCAGATATGCATCAACAAATGCCTCCAATGCATCAACCACCGATGCCGCAGAGCCCTCCGCAAGCGGCTCCACCGATGCATCAACCTATGTCGCCATTCCAGCAGCCGCACCCCCAACAGCACATTCAGGAAGAGCCTGCGACTGAGATTGTTCCGGCACCGCACCTGCAAAATTTTCCAACGGTGTTATTGATCCTCCAAGATGGTTCTAACCGTTCCTACCAAGTTCAAGAAGGTTCGAATATTATCGGGCGAGGTGTAGATGCTGATTTGCGCCTACCTGATACTGGAGTATCCCGTCAGCATGCCGAGGTGACGTGGGATGGCCGCGACGCTGTATTGGTTGATCTGCAATCAACCAATGGCACTACGGTGAATAATATGCCAGTAGAAAACTGGTTGTTGGCTGATGGCGATGTAATTGCCGTGGGCCACTCTTATATCGAAGTACGTATTAGCGGCTAATTCATACTTAAACAAGGAGACCCACATGGATACCTTCGTGTTGTTTGCTTTTCGCATTGGCCTGCTGGTCTTACTGTGGTTCTTTGTTTTTATGAGTTTGCGCGCACTACGGGCTGACGCAAAGTACGCTTCCACTTTTGGGCCTTCTGGTGTGAGTGCCGCCCCTCTGAGTGATGGGGGCACTGGCGGTGGTAAAGGCGGAGTAGCTCGCATCCTCATGATTGTTGAGGGACCGTTGGCTGGCACTTACGTTGAGGTTGACAATGTTCAGGATATTGTCCTGGGGCGCAGCCCTGACTGCTCCTTCCCCATCAACGATGACTACGCCTCGGCACGGCATGCACATTTTTTCCGCCGAGGCTCAGAGTGGTTTGTTGAAGACTTAGATTCCCGAAACGGCACGTTTATCAATGGCTACCGAATAGACCAGCCAGAACGTGTTGATGTTGGGGTGGAAATTGTGATTGGCCGGACTACAGTGAGGCTCGAACCTTAAATGCTGAAACTTAATTACGCCGTTGCCTCGGATAGAGGTTTAGTTCGCGGAAACAACGAAGATTCAGCGTATGCCGGCCCTCATCTTCTCGCGCTTGCGGATGGTATGGGGGGACATGCTGCTGGAGAAATAGCTTCACAACTCATGATTCAACATGTGAAGCAGCTGGATGTTCATCCTGGCGAAAACGACATGCTGGCCATCTTGGCCTCGGTAGCGGATGACGGAAACCGCGCCATTGCAGAGCGAGTCCGCCAGGCCCCTGAGACCGACGGCATGGGAACAACGCTCACAGCGTTAATGTTCGACGGTTACCGTTTTGGCTTGTGCCACGTCGGAGATTCCCGCGGCTACCGGTTGCGGCATGGGGTGCTCGAGCAAATCACCACGGACGACACGTTTGTTCAAACGCTGGTTGCGGAGGGCAAGCTCGACCCCGAAGATGTTTCCACACACCCGCAACGCTCGCTGATTCTCAAGGCATACAACGGCCGCCCGGTTGAACCTACCGTCACAATTCTCGACGCCCAGATCGGCGACCGTTTGCTGTTATGCTCCGATGGTTTGTCCGACCCGGTCACCCACGCCACTATTGAAGAGACATTGCAGCAAGGCACCCCAGCCAATGCTGCTCAGCGTCTGGTGGAACTGGCCTTGCGTTCAGGCGGCCCTGATAATGTGACCGTAGTTGTTGCCGATATTGTGCCTGGGGATAATGCCAACAGTGCGTATGTTTCCACTGTCCCAGTGACAGCCGGTGCACTGAATTCAGGCGAACCAGAATCACCACGCCCAGACACTGCTGCGGGTCGCGCGGCAACAATGCGGTCTGGGGTGGCACTTGCGACGCCCCCTGCGGAAGAACCGCAACCAAAACCGGTCGTCGATACTGCTGTGGCGAAGCCGAAGAAAAGTCGAAAACTGGCGCTATGGGTATCACTTGCGCTTCTAGTGGGTTTAGCGGTCGGTGGTTGGCTGGGATACAACCACATTCGCAACACTTTTTACATTGCCGAAGACGATGGAACACTGGTGATTGAGCGGGGTCTAAGCCAGGACGTCTTCGGCTATTCATTACACAGCCATTTTCAACGAACCTGCATCAATGATACCGGCGCGTTGTCGCTGGTAGACGCTAATAGCCAAGGTGACTCTAACTGCCGGGCATTTAAACTTACTGACCTGCCAGAATCCCGCAGAGAAATTGCTACATTGCCTGCTGGCTCTTATAATTCAGTCCTTAACCAAATGTTGCGCCTTTCGGAAGATGCTTTACCAGTCTGTGCTTCCAGCACTGGTCAAAACGGCGCTTCTGGTACTCAACCAACGGAACAGAAAAAGCCTGGAGTGAACTGTCGGGAGGCGTCATGATTGTGTTTGAGCGCCTGCGTATGCGCCGTTTAGAGTTAGGTCTTTTAATTCTCGCATCCATTATCGTTGGGGTTGCGGTTATTAACCTCGAAATCTCGATTAATGGAAACCTCACCACCGATATTCTCACAATTATCGGTGGCTTCATCACAGTATTCCTTATTGCACACCTCGTGATGTGCTGGAAAGCGCCACATGCGGATCAAATCATGCTGCCGGTAGCGGCAATCCTCAACGGATTGGGCCTAGTTGTGGTGTACCGCATTGATATTGCCCTGCCCAAAGTGGAGCTCGCACCCCGCCAAGTGATGTGGACCTTTATTGGTGTCACACTCATGGTCCTAGTCTTGGTCTTTTTGAAGGATTACCGGTCCCTAACCAAGTTCTCATTCCTTCTTGGGCTCGTCGGGCTGATTTTTTTGGCTTTGCCTATGGTATGGCCTGTGGATACAGAGGCAGACGCAGATATTTGGATCACCATCGGTCCGTTATCGTTGCAGCCTGGTGAGTTTTCCAAAATCATGTTGTTGCTCTTTTTCGCCCAACTCTTGGTGAATAAACGAGCACTTTTTAATGTAGCTGGCTACCGCATCCTAGGCTTGGATTTCCCCAGGATCCGCGATCTCGCGCCGATCCTTGGCGTTTGGGCAATTGCGCTGATGATCATGGCTGGCGAAAACGACTTCGGCCCCGCGTTGCTGCTTTTCGGCACGGTGTTGGGCATGCTGTATCTGGCATCTGGCCGCGCTTCGTGGCTCATCATTGGTGTGATTTTGGTAAGCATCGGCGGCTTTTTGGTCTACCAGGTTTCAGCAAAAATCCAAGCCCGCGTATCCAACTTTATGGATCCCTTGGCGGATCCATTAGGAACCGGACACCAGCTGTCACAAGCACTGTTTGGAATGTCCTGGGGTGGAATCACAGGCACTGGGCTGGGCCAAGGATATCCACAACTTATTCCTGTTGTATTTTCTGACTTTATTTTGGCTGCGGTGGCCGAAGAGCTCGGCCTGTTCGGCATCGCATCCGTGTTGATTTTGTTTGCAATCTTTATTTCTCGTGGCATGCACACCGCGATGAAGGTTCCAGATTCCTATGGCAAACTGGTTGCTTCCGGACTGTCACTCACATTGGCAATCCAGATTTTCGTTGTCACTGCTGGCATTTCGGCACTGATGCCTATGACCGGTTTGACCACGCCTTTTATGTCACAAGGTGGATCGTCGTTGATGGCGAATTACATTCTGATGGCCATTATTCTCCGAATTTCCGATTCTTCTCGGCGAGAAGCGGAGGCAAATTCATGAACAAATCAATCCGTAATACCGCAATCTTTTCGCTAATTCTCATAGTTATCTTGTTGGTGAACCTTTCATGGATTCAGGTTTTCCAGGAAGAAAAATACGCTGAAAACAATCACAACCGACGCCAATTCCTCAAACTGAAATCAATGCCACGTGGCCAAATTTCCGCTGGTGGAATTGTATTGGCGCGCTCAAATAAAGATGAGGACGGTTACTACCACCGAGAGTACGTCACTAACCCCATCGCATACGGCCCCGTCGAGGGCTATATCTCTGATGTCTACGGTTCCGCAGGCATTGAAAAAAGCTATAACGACATCCTGAACGGTACGGATTCGTCGCTGCTTTCCTCCCAATGGTGGGATGCGCTTACGGGCAAAGAAGCCAGCGGCGCAAGCATCGAATTGACCTTGAACCCGGCAATGCAAGAAACGGCCTACAACGAACTTGCAAGTCGCAATTACCAAGGCGCAGTTGTTTCGATTCGCCCAAGTACCGGCGAGATCTTGGCAATGGCTTCCACTCCTAGTTATGATCCTTCGCCAATTGTGGATCCAGCTACAGCCGAAGAAACAATGACCCAGCTGAATCAGGACCCGGATTCGCCATTACTGAATCACGCGACGCAGGAGATTCTGCCACCAGGCTCGACGTTCAAGGTAATCACCACTGCTGCTGCGCTGCAGAAAAATTACACTCCTGACAGCCAGGTGACGGCGGCTTCCGAAATTACTTTGCCAGGCACAAATGTCACCTTGGAGAATTATGGTGGGCAGTCGTGCGGCTCAGGGGCAACAACTACGTTGATTGATGCCTTCGCTAAGTCTTGTAATACAGCGTTTGTGGAAATGGGCGTCGATATTGGAGCTGAAGCCCTCACAGAAACAGCTCAAGCATTTGGTGTTGAGGACTCGTACGATTTCGGCCTGCCCGTAGAAAAAGGTGGCATTGGTGACATCGAGGATGCCGCTGCACGTGGACAGTCTTCGATTGGGCAGCGAGACGTTAGGATGTCGGTGTTGCATAATGCCGTCGTAGCCGCCACCGTGGCCAATGGCGGAATGCGTATGGAGCCCTTCGTGGTGAAGCGTATTCTCCGCTCGGATCTCAGTGAACTGCGTGCCACCAAGACGAAGGAAATGGGCCAGGCGATTAGTCCGGAAATTGCTGCGCAATTGACGGAAATGATGCGTTCTTCAGAGCGGGCGATGCCTGGTGGTACGAACCACTTGGCTTCGAAAACTGGTACTGCGGAACACGGCGAAGATTCACGCAACTCTAACCCGCACACATGGTACATTGCATTTAATCCAGATGCTGATGTAGCTGTCGCGGTCGTCGTTAAGAATGGTGGTGACCGCGGTCAAGCTGCCACTGGCGGCTCGGTTGCTGCACCGATCGGCCACGCTGTTCTCAACGCAGCACAAGGGCAATAGGTGAAATATGAGTACTGATTCCCAAGTGCGTTTGCAAGAGCTTATTGGCGAGGACTACGCCCTACAACACGTTATTGGGCATGGTGGCATGTCCACCGTGTGGTTGGCCACGGATACCCGAACCGATGAAGAAGTTGCTGTTAAAGTACTCCGCCCAGAATTTGCGGATAATGCCGAATTTTTAAGTCGCTTCCGCAACGAAGCACAAGCGTCCGAAGGTATCGACTCTCCTAACGTTGTCCGTACTTTTGATTACCGAGAATTGCCTGACCCTTCAGGGAACACATTCTGTTTTATCGCCATGGAGTACGTGCGCGGCGAAACCTTAGCTGAGCGTCTACTCAAAGAGACGTCGATAAGCGAAGCAGAAACCCTGGATATCCTCGAGCAAGCCGCGAGCGGCCTAGCCATCATCCACAGCATGGGCATGGTGCACCGTGATATGAAGCCTGGCAACTTGCTGATCGCCGAGGACGGCACGGTGAAGATCGCGGACTTCGGTATCGCTAAAGCCGCTGAAGCTGTGCCGCTGACGCGGACGGGTATGGTCGTCGGCACCGCACAATACGTGTCGCCGGAACAAGCACAGGGTAAACAGGTCACCGCCGCAACGGACGTGTACTCATTGGGCGTTGTGGGCTACGAAATGCTCGCTGGTCGGCGTCCTTTTGCTGGCGATTCCTCAGTATCGGTGGCAATCGCGCACATCAATAAGCAGCCCCGCCCGCTGCCCCGAGAAATCTCACAACCAACGCGTGACCTTATCGGTGTTTCCCTGCGGAAAGACCCGGAACGCCGCTACCAAGACGGCACAGCCCTTGCCCGCGCAATCGCCACCGTTCGAAGCGGTAAGCGACCCCTATTGCCGGAACCTCGAAACGGAATGGCTGACGCCAAAACCCAAACCCAGCAGCGTCCGCAACCGCCACGGCAATCAGCCACCACGGTGATGCCACACGGCCCACAGCGACCACTGCAAAACACCATTCAAACCACGCAGCGTCCGCCACAAGGGAATCTTCCCACGCATCAACTCCAACAACGGCGAATGCCACAGCAGATGCAACAAGGGCAAAACGTCCAGCGACCCCCGAGCGCTCCGAACGTACCGCAACGGGCACCGCAGCGTTCGAACTACAACCAATCTAATAACAACACAAGTATCTATGCACTATTAGCCGTGCTTGTGTTGGCAATTGGTGCAATCGCTGTTTGGCTGCTATTAAGTCTTATGGACCAATCGACGCCTCGTTCGCCGACCACTACTCCTGCTGCAACTTCGAAACCAAGTACGTCGAAGGAAGCACCAGATACCCAAGAGGACTCTAGCTACCAGGAACTTCCATCTGCTCCTTCAACTCAATCCAATCCGTTTAATCCACCATCGAGCCAACAACAGCAACAATTTCCATCATCGTACGTAGAAACTCCGACGAATCAGAACAACTTTCCGATTCCAACGGCGTTTCCAGTTCCACCTTCACAACCACAGGTGACAAGTGAACAACCTGTCCAACCAACTACCGCCCCCAGCCAGCCGACATCAGAACCAGAAGAGGTGAGCCAACAGTGAGCGCACGAATACTTGCGGATCGCTACGAGCTTGGTGGCATCATCGGCAGCGGTGGTATGTCTGATGTCTATGCAGCAACTGACAAATTACTTGGTCGTCCTGTAGCTGTGAAAATGATGCGCTTAGAACTGGCGCGCGATACTACATTTAAAGAGCGGTTCCGTAGGGAGGCACAAAACTCCGGTCGATTAAACCATCCGGCAATCGTATCCATTTACGATACTGGCGAAACCGAAATCCAAGGTACTGCAGTTCCTTATATTGTGATGGAACTGGTGCACGGACGCACCCTCCGCGAAATCATCATGGAAGATGGGCCCCTGGCCCCCACCGATGCCGCGAAAGTATTAGTACCTGTGTGCGAAGCGTTGGCGGTTTCGCACGAGGCCGGGATTGTCCACCGCGACATCAAACCGGCAAACATCATGATCACCAACACCGGCGCGGTGAAGGTGATGGACTTTGGCATTGCACGTGCGTTTACCGACGCCGCGTCTGCCATGACGCAGACATCTACGGTCATTGGCACTGCCCAGTACCTGTCCCCCGAACAAGCGCGCGGTAAACACACTGATCCCCGATCCGACATTTACTCCCTCGGCTGTGTGTTCTACGAAATCGTAGCGGGTAGGCCGCCTTTTGAGGGAGAGACCGCGTTTGCGGTTGCATACCAACACGTGCAAGACACCGCACCACCGCCATCGGAGTTTATTCCTGGCCTTTCCCCAACAATGGCGACGAATGTTAATGCCGTTGCCCTTACCGCAATGGCGAAGAATCCCGCCGACCGGTACCAAAGTGCCATGGAATTGGCTGAGGATTTTTCGCGTGTGAGTAGAAATGCTGTGGCACGAGCGGCGCAAGCACACCTCACTACTGCCTTACCAATTAATCCAGCTGTAGGGGCCGCTACGACCACAATAAGTGGTGCACAAGATATCGAGGTGACCCCGACTCCGGGGGCAATCCGGCCAGTAGCGGTTGTTGATGAACCTCGGCAATTTGCACACAATTCTTACGAAGAAGAACCAGAAGAACGTAAACGATCTAATTGGCTCACTTGGCTGATCTCTATTGTTGTCATTATTTTTATCGCAGTCGCCGGAGTCTTTGCCTATGATTACATAGGCAATAGTGGAATTAGCGCCTCTAAGAAAGTCTCCATTCCTAGAGTGACTGGTATTAGCGAAGAAATGGCTGTGTCGAAACTAGAAGACGCAGGCTTTGTAGTCACCGTAGAAACCAAAACCGATCCAGAAGTTGCCCGCGGCAGCGTGATTAGCACTGAACCTGATGCTGGCACTCAAGTAGAAGAAGGCAGCAATGTAAAGGTATTGGTGTCTTCCGGTAAGGAAGTTATTGAGGTTCCTGATGTTACTGGAAAGAACGCGGATGAAGCTCGCGAAATACTAGAAAAGCAACACCTCAAACTGGACGACAAGTTCAAAGAAACGTCATCTGATGCTGTTCCTGAGGGCTCTATTGTTGAGATGTCGCCTCCTGCTGGTTCCCAAGTAAGTAAAGGAACCACCATTACGATCACGATTTCCACCGGTATTGCCAAGGTACGTATTCCAGTAGTTTCTGGCAGCCGCTGGGCAACCGCTGAAAGCAATCTCACCTCGTTGGATTTCGTTCCACATGTGGAATATGTTGATTCTTCCGAACCTGAGGGCACAATTATTTCTGTGATTGGCCCGAATGGTGAGCAGGAAGGAACTCACGCTTCCAAAGGTGCTGAACTTACCGTTCAGGTATCAAATGGTCGTGCACTTACCACTCCTAATCTGGTTGGAATGAACGTTGGGCAAGCGATTGGCGCGCTGCGTGCTGCGGGCTGGGAAGGTCCCGACGGAAACCTCACTCAAGAGCGCGTAGAAACCAACGTGCTCATCGACCAAGGGAAAATTGCACATCAATCCCCAGCCCCGGGAACCCCGCTCCAAAAGAACGGAAAAATCACCGTAGGAGTGTTCACGTTTAACCTCCTCGGCGGCAACTAATTTCCACTTTGTGTACTCCCTGATAAGTTGATGGGAGTACACAATGGTAGGGTTCCACACAACAACTACCGTTATATTGCAAGTAATACTTTCTGGAAGGTGCACTCAAGTTGCCTAAATCAAAGGTCTCCGCAAGCTCTACCCCGATCTCTTCGGGTGCATCCGCCAACCGCACTCCTGTAAAAATCAACAGCAGCGGAACTCCACTCTGGTACAAGTTCATCATGTTCGCATTCATGCTCGTTGGACTGATGTGGCTTGTGGTGAACTACCTTGCTGGTCCGCAGATTCCATTCATGGTGGAACTCGGCCCATGGAACTACGCTATTGGCTTTGCTTCCTTCATTGTGGGTCTGTTGATGACCATGGGCTGGCGATAATCTCACACGCACCCTAACACTTAGCTTTCCAAGCATCACGGTAGCCTCGCTTCGGCGGGGCTACCGTTTTTTGGCTTGAGAGCGCCTGGCCTACAACAACGTAACGACGCCGACCACCCCCAATCGAACATATGTTTATGTATTGCGCTCCCCTATCTCAGTGTGGAAATTTTTGGTTTCCCGAGTTATCCACAGGCTAGGTGCCTGAATTACATTTTTGTTAACATGCCCCTTCAACACCCCCTGTGGAAAACCGAGTTATCCACAGGTTTGCAGACTTACACACAGGTCATTTGTGGATAACTTTACTCACACAGTTGTGGGAAAAGTTATCCACAGGCTGTGAACAACTCTGTGAATTGTGCACTTCCTAACAAGTTATCCACACTATCCACACCCTGTGGATAACTTTTCATCGACTTTATCCCCAGCAGTATTTTCATGCGAAAAACCCTGTGGAAATACCTGTTCAAGCGATTTTTATCGAAAGCATGTGCCTGTGAAGATGAAAAATTACTACCATGGCGTTCTTCACATTGTGAATAACCTGTGTGGAAAAATCGGAGTTTTTCACACCCCTCAAGTTATCCACGGACCCCAGTGGATAACTCTCGGGGACGTTTTTCACACACAGAGTCATTCACAAAGTTGTGAACACAAGGCTGCCTGTGGATAACCCTGTTAACACCGAGTAATCCACAAGTAAACACATCGCGCACACTACAAAGTAAGCAACAATGCGCACCCCCTTTTGGCGCACAATCAGATTTACGATCGCTAGTACGATTCCGATTGCCAAACCGCCAAAATGACCCCATACAGAGATCCATTCCGACCAAAGGACCGTAAACCCAATATTCACAGCAATCAGCGTCAGTAGTCCCCGCAGCTCCCGCTTTTGTTCTAATGCGACCCCCGCGTACAACGCCATAAACGCAAACACCACTCCTGAGACCCCCGCCGTAGGCGCCAGCGGTGTAAAGAAAATAATTGCACTGGAGGCACCAACAGCACCTGTGAAAAACGCTGCAAGGAATGTGCCCCGCCCTAGTACCTGCTCTAGCTCTCGGCCAAAAAGAAACAGCATAATGAGGTTCATTGCTAAGTGCACGGGGCCAATGTGGAGAAACGCTGTCCCAAGGATGCGTAAGAATCCCCACCGGCTTTCAACTATCGCAGGTCCATACAATATCCACGCTTCAGCCAGCTCACTTCCGTCAACGTTGTACATTATTGAGCCTGACTGCAATGCCGTAATAATAAAGACGGCCAACATACTTGCACAGAGCAATAACGTCATGGGGGCTTGGCGCTGTGCATTACGGATCCACAGTGACACGGTAATGAACCTTTCAAAGACAAAGAAAACCTCACTACCACTCCAACTGGCGGTAGTGAGGCTTTCAATACTGGATGTTATTCGCTGATCTCAATGCTTTCGATCACTACTGGATCCAGTGGACGGTCCATTTGGTCAGTAGCAGTTTGAGCAATTGCATCGACTACTTTTTGAGATTCCGCATCCGTGACTTCACCAAAGATGGTGTGACGCATATTCAGGTGAGGTGTTGGCACCACAGTGATAAAGAACTGTGATCCGTTGGTGCCTGGGCCAGCGTTTGCCATGGCTAGGAGGTATGGGCGGTTGAATTGCAGTTCCGGGTGGAATTCATCGCCGAACATGTAGCCTGGGCCGCCGCGGCCGGTGCCTGTGGGGTCGCCACCTTGGATCATGAAACCATCGATTACGCGGTGGAAGATTGCACCGTCATAGAACGGACCGCTGGCATCGCCGGCAGCATTTTCAGCTCGGTATTCTTTGGTACCTTGCGCAAGACCAACGAAGTTTGCCACGGTTTCAGGGGCATGGTTTCCAAAAAGCTCGATAGCAATATCTCCACGGTTGGTGTGCAGAATTGCAGTGGCTGTTTTAAGACTCATGCCGACCATCGTAGTGAAGTCTTCAATTCATCGCTACGCTTGAGTGTGAACCAATTCATTTCTTACTTGAATTAAGGAACTCAGATGAACACAACAGTGCTCCGGACCGCTTATAAGGTCACACGCGCTGGATTGCATGCGCTCAACGACTACCGTCAGCGCAAGGCCGTTGAGGCGTACGATGCGCTTGCCGACGCCGCGGCCGCTACCAGTGACTTCCGCTCCACCGCCTCAGAGCGAGCCGAAGAATTCATGGAAGATGCTGGCGCGGTAACTCGCGCTGCACGTGCACGCCTCGATTCTGCATTTTCTGATGCCTTGGAAGATGCAAGCACCACAGCAAACAAGGTGCTTACAAAGGCCCAAAGCAAACTGCAAAAAGTTGAGCCAGAGCCTAAAAAGAAGTGCTGCGGATTCAAAAAAGTGGCCAAGTTCGGTCTTCTATTCACGCTGTTAGCTGGCATTGCTGCCGGTGTTGCATATTGGTTCTTTGCACCAGTCGAGGAACCTGAAATCACACCGCCAAGGGTTGATGACTTCGAAGACGAGGATGACGTAACCCTTGATACCGAGGATTCTGTGCTGGTGTATTCCACGGAAACACCTGTGGATGAAGCCACTAAGAACGAAAAGGACGCGTAGCAAAAAGAAAACCGCTAGCTGTTACGCTAGCGGTTTGTCCACAGTCCGTGGAGCATAGGAGAATCGAACTCCTGACCTCCTGCTTGCAAAGCAGGTGCTCTACCAATTGAGCTAATGCCCCTTTGTTCCTGTGGGCCTAGCAAGAATTGAACTTGCGACCTCATCATTATCAGTGATGCGCTCTAACCAACTGAGCTATAGGCCCGGGGAACGAGATAGAACTTTACCCAGCATCCAACACTTAGGCAAATCCCCTGGTAAAACCCCTTTTTAAGAGGTTGTATACCAAGGGTTTTAGCGTATTATTCGCTTTCTTCTTGGAGAGTAACTACAACTCCACCAAAAAGGTGCACAAACGAGTTGTACAACACAGCGGACAGCGGTGCGATCACCGAACTCGAAAGCGCAATCATTGCGCCAAACAGTGCTGTTGTACTGAGCACAACCGGGAAGGTAATAATCTCGGAACCACCAGCACCTCCAATGACTGCATTTACCTTGGCCCAGACGCCAAACACGCTCATGCCAAAGTACACGATGCAAACACAAAGAATCCAAGCAACAAGTCCTGCTAGGGACAACGCCAACGTAGTCCTAAAGACAGAAAGCGGTGACACCTTAGAAACAGTTACTTTGCGGCTAGACATTAACCCTCCCCGCCGTCGTCAAGCATTTCCTGAGTTGTAGGGTCAGTAACTGGTGTGGTTTCCACAATTTCGTCTTCCTCTTCGCGCTCAACATTGCGGTCAATTGCAAACAGCTCCTCGCCTTTCGGCAGGTCAACAAGACGAACACCCATGGTCTTACGGTTCGATGGACGGATCTGATTTACAGAGGTACGAATCACGCCGCCAGCGGTGGTGATCGCAAAAATCTGGTCATCGTCATCCACAGCGAGCGCGCCAATCAGCTTGCCGCGCTTCGGGGTGTAGTTAAACGTAACAACGCCCAGACCTGCGCGGCCCTTGACGCTGTACTCATCCATTGCGGTGCGCTTGCCGTAGCCGCCCGTGGTGGCAACCATCAAGTAGTTTCCGTCACGGACCACGCACATTGCCAAGAGCTGATCCTCGCCACGGAAACGCATGCCCTTGACGCCCTGGGTAGCACGACCCATCGGACGCAGCGTTTCATCATCAGCTTTAAAGCGCAGGGCTTGGCCTTCTTCAGAAACCAACAGGAGATCGTCATCGGCCGAGCAGAGCGCAGCGCCGATCAGACGGTCATCGTCATTGAGGTTAATTGCGATCAAGCCACCAGAGCGGATGGAATCATATTCCGCAAGGCGGGTTTTCTTCACACGTCCATGCACTGTGGAAAGCACCAAGTATGGGGCATCTTCATAGCTGTGGATCTGAATAACCTGCGCAATCTGCTCCCCTGGCTGGAATTCCAAGAGGTTAGCCACGTGCTGGCCACGCGCAGTACGGGTAGCCTCCGGCAATTCAAACGCCTTCAAACGGTACACACGGCCAAAGTTCGTAAAGAACAAAATCCAATCGTGGGTGGAGCACACAAAGAAGTGACGCACGACGTCGTCCTGCTTCAGCTCGGCGCCAATCACGCCCTTGCCGCCACGACGCTGGTTGCGGTAAGAATCCACCTTGGTGCGCTTAGCGTAACCCGTGGAGGTGATGGTGACCACCACGTTTTCACGTGCGATAAGGTCTTCTTCTTTGACGTCACCAGTTGCGGCCACAATTTGGGTGCGGCGATCGTCGCCATACTTATCCACAATTTCTTTGAGCTCATCGTGGACAATACTGCGTTGACGTTCTGGGCTGGCCAGAATGTCTTTGAGGTCAGCAATTTCCAGTTCGATTTCCGCCAGTTCATCAATGATTTTCTGGCGTTCCAGCGCAGCCAGGCGGCGCAGCTGCATGGCTAGGATCGCATCGGCCTGAATCTCATCAATATCCAGGAGATCGATCAAACCGTTGCGAGCAATATCTACCGTTGCGGAACCACGGATAAGGGCAATGACCTCATCCAGCATATCCAGGGCTTTCACCAGGCCACGCAGGATATGGGCGCGTTTTTCAGCTTCATCGAGGCGATATTGTGTGCGGCGTACGATCACGTCGATTTGGTGCTCGACGTAGTAGCGGACCATTTGGTCGATGCGCAGCGTACGTGGCACACCATCAACGATGGAGAGCATATTCGCACCAAAACTGGTTTGGAGCTGGGAATGCTTATACAGGTTATTCAAAACCACGCGAGGTACAGCGTCGCGGCGCAGCGTGACCACAATGCGCATGCCCACACGATCCGAAGATTCATCTTCAATCTTGGAAATACCAACAAGCTTGCCCTGTTTGACCTGCTCAGCGATGTTTGAGATCAGGTTATCGGGATTTACTTGGTACGGAAGTTCCGTAATCACAATTGTCTGACGGTGACCATCTTCTTCGATACTGGTCACGCCACGCATACGGATAGAACCACGGCCAGTGGTGTACGCATCGCGGATACCCTGGTCACCAACAATCAAACCCGCCGTTGGGAAATCTGGGCCCTTGATGTACTTCATGCAGGCTTCCAACGAAGTAGCATCATCGGCGTCTGGATTCTTTAACATCCAGTAGATGGCATCAGCAAGTTCCCGCAGGTTATGCGGGGGAATATTTGTAGCCATACCGACGGCGATACCGCCGGAACCATTCATCAGCAGGTTTGGCACACGGGATGGCAACACAGTTGGCTCGGTGGTTTTGCCGTCATAGTTAGGCACAAAGTCCACCGTGTTTTCACGGATATCCCGAACCATTTCCATGGCCAGCGGAGTCAAACGAGACTCCGTATAACGCATAGCCGCAGGGCCGTCATTACCGCGGGAACCGAAGTTACCTTGGCCGTCTACCAGCGGATACCGCATCGACCATGGCTGTGCCATGCGGACCAATGTGTCATAGATAGCCGAGTCACCATGCGGGTGATAGTTACCCATGGTGTCTGCGACTGGCTTTGCGGATTTCACATAGGAGCGGTCCGGCCGATAGCCGTTGTCATACATTGCATACAGAATTCGGCGATGCACCGGCTTTAAACCGTCGCGGACCTCTGGAAGCGCACGCCCGACAATAACGGACATGGCGTAATCGATGTATGAGGATTGCATTTCCTCGCCGATATCAATGGGATGTATCCGGTCGAAGAGATCCTCGCCCTCAAAATTATCGTCGCTCACTATTCACCTTTTGTTTGGAGCTTTCTTACGGTCAACATTTACTAGCTTACTTGCAGGATGCGATAAGCATCGATATATGCGCGGTATTTCAGTCTATTCTTCATTTTCTGGTACCAGATTGGTATCATTTGGCACATGGCAATGACGTTACGGCTGTCTGCGGAACAAGACCGCGCACTCACCCTCCTCGCCGCCGCACAGGGCACAAGCAAGCAGGAAGCGGCGGCGCGCGCGATCGTCGCTACGGCTGCGAAAATGCTTATCGACGCCGAGGTGGCCGAGCTTGCACGCAGCTGTGTCGCCGAATACGCAACCATGGAGCGGAGAATCAAGCAGACCCCTCCGCGGGTGCGATAATGCGACATTTATCCGCTGAGCAGCTACTCCTCGTGGCCGATGAGTTCTGCGCCCACCACAGAGTTGCCATTGTTGATTACGCTGCAATTTGTGCCGCTGCCTCCATCACCGGAGGGCAATTCGAGGGGGTACCGGTCCATAGAACTATCGTGTCGGCCCGTGCCAGTTTAGAACGTGCAATTACCGCATTGATGCCGTTGAACCAACGTAACCAGGAATTTGCTGTGGTTGCCGGTGAGGTTTTTGCAAGGGTGAATTCATGACACGCCCACGAAATCTTGATCTCAAGTTTGCGAACCAGGTAAACTCTGTGACTGTTGTGATTGCAGTTAACTAATGTGATGGATGAACTGCGGTGGAAGAGTCGCAACACAGGAACGGTCCTCGCCATTATTAGGTACACCTTTCACTGGTGAGGGCCGTTTTTCATGCCTTACGCATTCCTTACCGGCAGGTAAAATAACCCGAGCAGTCACCCAACAGGGTGTATTCTTAAGTCTCTGAACTGCGTAAATAAATCTGGGCACCCCAATACAATGCGGAAACGCCTAATCTAGTCTCCGGTCCCGAAGTTCATACTTTCAAAGGAAAATCATTACATGACCGAATTGAAATCAATTCTCACTGGCGCCGCCCAGGGAGCCGTTGTTGCTGATATCTCTGACCTCGTAACCAAGAGCGTCAGCGATATGTCCGGCGTTGGTGGGGTTGCAGTGAAGGGCGCTATGGCTGCTGCAACCAAATACGACTCCGAGATCGTTTCCAAGGTTGTTTCTCGTCTTCTCCCTGACGTTGCGGATGCCCTGAACCCCAAGTGGTTGGCATTCTTGGCCTCCGGCAACCAAGACTTTGGTAGCTTCCTTGATTCCCAAAAAGCAGACGTGGCAAACAGCATTTTGGAGATCACCGATCAGCGCGCCAAAGAAGAAGGCAACTCCACTCTTTCCAAGATCTACGGCACTGTCCGCAGCAAGGGTGCTCAGGTGTTGGAAGCAAACGCTGGTAACATCGGAACCATTATCCAGCGCCACGCTGGGTAATTAGGCGCAAAACGCCTGAACCTTCAACATTCTCTCCTCGGTTTTCCGGTTGAAGGTTCAGGCGTTCTTTTTATTTTGATTACACGTCGAGGAAACGCACGTCCTTTGCGTTACGGGTAATAAATGCACGGCGCGCTACAACATCATCTCCCATAAGGATTGAGAAGAGTTCATCGGCGGCTTGTGCATCTTCCATGGTCACACGGCGAAGAATACGCGTGGAAGGGTCCATCGTGGTTTCCCACAATTCTTTCGCGTTCATTTCGCCCAAACCCTTGTAGCGCTGGATTCCATCATCTTTATTGATCTTGCGGCCAGCTTCAAGCCCGATCTTAAGCTCTTCATCACGCTCAAGGTCGCTATAGGCGAAGCCTGGTTCGCCCTTTGACCACTTCAACTTATACAACGGCGGTTGCGCAAGATATACAAAGCCATCATCAATGAGTTTCGGCATGAAGCGGAACAACAATGTAAGCAGCAGCGTTGCGATGTGCTGACCGTCAACGTCAGCATCGGCCATCAAAATAATCTTGTGATATCGCAGCTTTTCAATATCAAACTCATCATGAATACCGGTGCCCAGCGCAGTGATAATAGCCTGCACCTCATTATTCTTAAGCACCTTATCCAGGCGGGCCTTTTCCACATTCAAAATCTTGCCTCGTAGCGGCAAAATCGCCTGGTACATGGAATCTCGACCCAACTTTGCAGAACCACCAGCGGAGTCACCCTCCACGATGTAAAGCTCAGACTTTACTGGGTCTTTGGTACGGCAATCTGCAAGTTTACCGGGCAATCCTCCAAGATCATTTGCAGACTTTCTGCGCACAAGATCACGAGCTTTACGCGCAGCCTGGCGGGCATGAGCAGAAGCAATAGCTTTGTTTACAATAATCTTCGCTTCAGCGGGATTTGCTTCCAGCCAGTATTGGAAATGCTCGAAAGTGGAACGCTGAACGAAGGTACGCACCTCAGAGTTGCCAAGCTTGGTTTTGGTTTGGCCTTCGAATTGCGGATCACCAACACGAACTGAAACTACAGCTGAAAGGCCTTCGCGGCAGTCCTCACCAGTGAGGTTTGAGTCTTTTTCCTTCAGCAACTTATGTTCACGTGCATAACGGTTCATTAACGTAGTCAATGCCGTGCGGAAACCCTCATCGTGGGTTCCGCCTTCCATGGTGTTGATGGTGTTTGCAAACGTATGAATGCTTTGGGAATAACTGGAGTTCCATTGCATCGCCACCTCAACCTCATGGTCATCACCTTTAGCTTCAAAGGAAATGATCGTTGGGTGAATCACCGTCTTGGTCTTGTTGAGGCTATTAACGTAATCCTTCAGACCATCGGGATAATGAAATACCTTTTTACGTTCTTTTGGTTTTTCAGCCTTTTTCTTTTCAGCGGCTTCAACGCTGTTTTCCGCTGCTGCATCATCAAACGAAACATCAACAAGTTCCGCTTGCTCACCAGCCTCGGCAATTGCCTCAAGTTCCAGCTCTTCCTCAGTAACCCGCTGGTCAGTGAGGGTGATAGTCAAGCCCTTGTTCAGGAATGCCATCTCCTGCAAACGCTTAGAAATGGTGTCAAACTTAAAGTCGGTAGTTTCAAAGATTTCTGGATCCGGCCAGAAACGGACAGTGGTTCCGGTTCCTCGGGCACCGCCACCTTTGACTAGTTCTTCAGGAACGGCATTCACAAAATTCTGATACCAGTGGTGCCCTTCGCGTTTAATATCTGCTTCTACACGTGTGGAAAGTGCGTTAACCACGGAGATACCCACACCGTGAAGACCACCCGAAACGGCATAAGAATCGGAGTCGAACTTACCACCCGCGTGGAGTTGGGTCATTACAACCTGCACGGTTGGTGCACCAGAGGGATGCATTTCCACAGGAATGCCACGGCCATTGTCTGTCACCTCAACTCCGCCGTCTTCCAGCAACGTTACATCGACTTTGTCGGCATACCCCGCCATTGCTTCGTCGACGGAGTTATCCACAACTTCCCACACCAGATGGTGCAGGCCCCGTTCGTTTGTTGAGCCAATGTACATACCTGGCCGCTTACGGACAGCTTCTAAGCCTTCCAGGATGGTGATGGATGAGGCGTCATACTGATGTTCTGTGGCAGCCACGGTGGTGCAGCACTCCTCACTCAGAATTGAAATAGACCTTATTTATCTTACACCCACTATCCCCCTACGTAAGGTAGGGGTTCGGCGCGCCTAAGGCATGAATACACTTGAAGGCGACCTATTTAGGTTTAGCCATATGTGTCTCGAGGACCGCGACCTTGAATGTGCAGCCGACCTTTCCGCCAACTTGGAACCTGTGGACCGTAGATTCGAAGCTCAACCACAACATCAGGGCCAACTCGTTGGGCTATGGTTTGTAGTATATTCCGCTGCATCATCCGAAGATTGGTAGCCCACGCTGTGGAATCACAACTGATATGGAGGGTTTTTTCCTTCAACATCTCCACTTTTGTATGTTGGGCGATGGTTCCACCAACCAATTGATCCCAGTTGCTATGTACCCAACCACCAGCAAGTTCACGATGCCACCCACGGCGCTGGATTTCTGTTTGTAAAACGCTGCCGAACGTCACCGCTTGTTTCCCTTGCCAAGTGCTACGACCATCTGGACCTGTGGGTTTACCTATTGGCCTACCGCCCCTTTTGGGGGTTGATTTTGGTACTTTGCCTTGTCTCGAAAGGTCAGGAACACGTCCGTTGCGCTTTTTCGCTTCCATACGGATTGATTCAAACGCTCGGGCAATCGCATCGTGGGTTGGTTCAGTCATGTTGCCCCTTTGGATCGAGTGTGGATATCCGGCCTTCGGGTGTGTCCGCGACCGCGACCGTATGGATTGTGAGGTTTGCGGAGGTGAGGGTTTCTGGCAGGTCATCACCGACGGCTGCGGTAATAAGCACCTGCTCAGCTTCCGCCAACACTGAAACCAATGCGTTTCGACGTCGCACATCAAGCTCTGCAAACACATCGTCAAGGATCAAAATTGGGGTTACTGCATCCTGCCGCAACAATGTGAAAACTGCCAACCGTAATGCTAAAGCAAACGACCAACATTCCCCATGGCTCGCAAACCCTTTCGCAGGCTCCTCCCCCAGCAACAACTCCAGCTCATCGCGATGCGGCCCCACTAAACTCACCCCACGTTCAATTTCGCGCGAACGTTTGGAGCCCAGCTCAGCCAACATGGCAGCCTCAACCACCGCGACGTCGTCAAGCACTTCGCTAGGGACCGAACACCGATAGCGTATCGACGCCGTGCGTGACTCCGGCGCCAATCCCGCATAGGCAGCACTCACCAACGGCGCCAATTCCAAAATAATTTGCGAACGGGCAACAATGAGCTCGGCGCCCAGTGCCGCAAGTTGACTATCCCAAACATCAAGGGTGGCTAATGCGGTGGCCCCATCGGGCGAATTATAGCCCTGGCGAAGCGCGGCCGCAGAACGCTTTAAAAGGGCATTACGCTGGCGCAATGCCTTTTCATAATCAGCCTTAACGCCCGCCAAGCGAGGATGCCGTTGCGCTAACACCTCACTTAAATACCGTCGTCGTTCAGCAGGTTCACCACGGACTAATGCGAGATCTTCCGGCGCGAACAACACAGTTTTTACCACGCCAAGCAACTGCCGCGGCGATGAAACTTTTGTGCGATTAAGTTGGGCTTGATTTGCGCGATGTGGGTGAATCAATAAATGAGCAGTTAATTCTCTTCCTTGATTCACAGCGGTGGCAGAAATCCGGGCGTGTTCGGTGCCAGAGCGCACCAACGGGGCGTCGTGAGACACCCTATGTGAAGACAAATGTGCGATATAACCAACTGCCTCCACAATATTGGTTTTGCCGTGCCCATTGCGTCCCAAAAACACAGTTACCCCAGGCTCCAGCGTCACTGACATGTTCGACCAGGACCGAAAATCCCTGAGCTGTAAAGACCTGAGGTACATGCTGGATCCGCTTAGCCCGGCAACCTCACCGGCATCAGCAGGTAGGTGAAATCTGTTTCAGGGGTTGGGAATTCACCGTTTTCGCCAGCCTCTGGAAGCTCCGCTGGCTCCGGAATCAAAATCGCCGGACGGGAAGGCTGCGTAAAGCCAAACACCACGCGGTCGGTGTGGATCACGCTCAAACCATCTTTGAGATAACCGGGGTTAAACGCAATAAGCAGTGGCTCACCAGCAAATGCACATGGCAAGGTTTCTTCAGCGCGGCCTGCCTCGGTGCCGCCGGCAGAAAGCATGACCTGACCGTGGGAAAACTCCATTCGGATTTGTGCATTTCGCTCGGTCATGAGCGAAACACGCCGAATCGCGGTCTGCAGCGAAGCGATATCCACAGACGCCAACGAGGTATGAACTTTAGGCAACAAAGGCTGGAAATTCGGGAAGTCCGCATCGAGCATGCGGGTAGTGGTTTGGCGGGCGTCGGCATGCACACCAAAAAGCCCCTCACGGCCGATCTGCTCGCCTGTACCCACCGCGATGTCCAAACGGTCCAAGACGCCAGAATCGAGCGAGCGAGCGTTGTCTAGGAGCGTTTTAGCGGGTATCAGGAGCTTCGCTTCAACCTCCGGTGAGACCGGAGCCCACTCCAAGTGCCGAACCGCCATCCGGAACCGGTCTGTGGCGGCCAGAAGCATCTTTTCCCCATGGAATTCCATGTGCACACCTGTGAGCATCGGGAGCGTGTCATCTCGGCCGGCAGCGATGGCTACTTGGCTGACAGCTTCCGAGAACAAGCGTGGATCAATTTCACCAGTCTTCTCCGGCAAGCTTGGCAGCTGCGGATAATCATCGAGCGGGATGCGTGGCAGCTCAAACCGTGATGATCCACAGGTCAGAAGCACTTTGCTTTCATCAACCACAACCTCAACTGGCTTTGCTTGCAGTGAAGCAGAAATCTCGGCGATGAGCTTGCCTGTGACTGCAAAACGACCCGGCTCAGAGATCTCGGCTGAAATTCGTGCCTTTGTGGAGACTTCGTAGTCAAAGCCGGCAAACTCTAACCCTTCGTCATCGGCAGTGATGAGCATGGCACGCAGGATCGGCTGCGTTGGTTTCGACGGCAGGCTCCGTGCCACCCATGCAACTGCATTGGCTAAGTCATCTTTTGGAACGCGGAACGACACCGCCTGTGACTCCATACTGACAAGCTCCTCAAGAAGTTGAACGTGCGAGATTTAGCTAGAGCTAAAGCATTTGCTTAGAAACATAATCAAAAATGCTCCTGCTATCTCGGGTTACCCCTAAGGTACCGCGAAGCACCAACAGAGCTTAAAACCTTCGTTGCTTTGCGACGCCGTGTCAAGGCTCGGCGGCGTGCTCGCGGCAAGTTTTTCACAGGCCCTATTTCTTCTTTTCTTTAATTAGAAGAAAAAATAGTAAAAGCAGTAGGGCCTGTAGAATTGTGGATACATGGTCCTTTCGCCTGCTAGAGGGGCAATTCGGGGTGTGGAAAACGCTGTGAATAAACTGTGGATAACTTTGACCCACTGTGGATAACTTTTTCCATAACGAATTTTATTCACATTTATTCCACAATTTGCTACCTACTTGTACACAGGGATTATGCTGTTATCCACAGCCCTGGTGAAAATTCTACAGTGACTAAAGTCACAAATTTAGCCTGTGGAAAACTCCCGGAAAACCATAAAACCTGTGGATAACCTTTGTGCACGTTTTATTTGTGCGCAAATGGAAATATGGGCGGTGTCAAAGCTTCTAGTCTCGGCTTCGGCCCTTGATAATTTGGGTCAGTTCTTGGATCTGATCAAAGGTTTCAGGTTTTTGCTTCATCTCTTTCCGGATTTTCCGATCCGCATACATCACCGTGGTGTGGTCTTTGCCACCAAAACTTTCACCGATCTTAGGTAGCGAAAGATCCGTGAGCTCACGGCATAGGTACATGGCAAGCTGACGGGCATGCGCAACAGATCGAGTTTTACCCGTTCCGCGCAAAGCTTCCAGGGTGATATTGAAATAGTCAGCCGTTGCATCCATGATGGTGGCGGCTGTAATCACAATGTCAGAACGATCAGGCATGATGTCCTGCAGTGCCTTCATCGCAGAATCAGTAGTGATTGGCACTTGGTTGAGCGAGCTATATGCAGCGACTCGTATCAAAGCGCCTTCAAGTTCGCGGATGGAGTTTTCAAATCGGCTGGCGATGAGCTCTAGGACGTCTCTGCCAAGTTCAGTGCGATCCATCTGTGCTTTTTTCATCAGGATCGCGATGCGGGTTTCCAAGTCTGGAGGCTGAATATCCACAATCAACCCTTGTTCAAACCGTGTTCGCAATCGGTCTTCAAGCGTTGTGAGTTCTTTCGTAGGCCGGTCTGAGGACAGAATAATCTGCTTATTCGCCTGATGCAGCGCATTGAACGTGTGGAAAAACTCTTCCTGCGTGCTTTCTTTACCTTGGATGAACTGGATATCGTCCACCATGAGCATGTCCAGGTTGCGGTACCGACGTTTAAAGGATTCTTGCCGGTCATCGCGCATGGAATTAATGAAGTCGTTGGTGAATTCCTCGCTCGAAACGTATTTCACACGCAACCCTGGCTGGAGTTGCCGCGCGTAATTCCCTGTGGCGTGCAAAAGGTGCGTTTTCCCCAGCCCTGAGCCTCCCCAGATAAACAGGGGGTTGTATGCGTTGGCAGGATTTTCCGCTACAGCAACCGCGGCCGCATGTGGAAAACGGTTCGATGAACCAATAACAAAAGAATCGAAAGTGTAGCGCTGGTTTAGCGACTGATCACCATTACCATTCGAACTGGGCGGATTGCTCAATAATGCGTGCCTACCAGTAGGAATAACACCTCCGCCGGTGGTCCAGCGTGGTGGTGTATGTGGTTCTTCTGGATGCGCAATTTGTTCACGAGTTTGTTGTGCGCTGTGTCGTGGTGGCGCAATATTGAGATTCCGCCAACTTGTCGCCTCTTGGGCATGCAGCACTGTGAACGGTTCAAGTTCCGGGCCGGGAGAAGCATTGTGCTTGCTCGGCGGTTCGTTGATGGCTGCCGGAATTGGCTCCGTGTTTTGCGGATTAGAAAATTCCTTGGGTGCTGGGGCTGGCGGATGAACTTCTTCATTGCTGGCAACACTTACAGCCAAATTGCATGGTGTACCCATGCGAGCCGAAAGCACATCAATAATGGGCTCCCGTAATTCGCCTTCAACCAGGTTACGAGCAGCAGAGTTATTGGCATGAAGGACTGCATAACCATTGACGATGGCTACCGGTTGCACCAGTTTGAGCAGCGCAACATGGTAGTGAGACAACGATGGGATTCCGCTCTCAGGCTTACCAGAGAGACGTTGGAGTTCTTTCACCACCTGGTTCCAGGTGTCCTGGAGGGCTGCATCTTGCACGCTGGGTTACGTCCTTTTGTCATCGATTGTCGAAATACGGGTCGAAACCTTGTTGGCATCACACAAACCACGGTGAAAAGGCGATCCGCAGTGTCTGGTTACGAAAAGGGTTGGGGAAAACTCTGGAAGCTTTTCCACGAGCCCTGTGAATAACCACGATCGTGGTCAACCTGCTTATACACAGTACTGCCCACAGCTGTGGACAACTCTACGCAAAAATTTTATCCACAGTCTAGTTTCCCACCTGTGGATAGATATTTTGTTCGCCACATAAGTGCTTGACCTGCAGAAATAGCCGGTTTTTAAGTCAAACTATAGAGAACTTTTTGGAGTTATCCACAGGCAAAGTTTTCCACAGGGGTGGGGAGCTGTGTACAACTCCTCTGGTCGAAAGGGATTTCTGGAGTGATTTCTCGACAACAGTTTTGGAAATTACATCACTGTAATCTTTAGAGGCTGTGCGAGCCGGAGCGTGTCGATTTGTTTCAACATGCCGAACCGCGTAGTCTGGCAGAGTCTCGCACATCAATGAGGTTTTTAGTTCTTATTAGCCAAGCAGATGTGCTTCTCGCACCGGGCGTGATCCGCAGGAATGCGTGATCGCGCCTGTTGCGAGCCTAGGGAGTTCCCGTTTTCGGGTTGTCTAGGTTTTTAGAATCATCCAAATCAGGGTGGCCGCACTATCAACTTCGCGGATGAAAACTCGGATCATCGAGTCACCCTCTCACAACTAGGAGTGTTCACCGTGGCTAAGGGCAAGCGGACGTTCCAGCCGAACAACCGTCGTCGTGCACGTGTTCACGGCTTCCGTACTCGTATGCGTACCCGTGCAGGTCGCGCAATCGTGTCGGCTCGTCGTCGTAAGGGCCGTGCTTCCCTGACTGCTTAATTCAGTAGTCGGCGCCCATTACGGCACCAACAACAAGGAATCTTCGCACGTGCTACCCAAGCAACATAAGTTGGCTACATCAGCTGAATTCAGCCGAGTGGTAAAACAAGGGAAGCGCAAAGGTTCGAAAACTGTTGTGGTGTACGTATGGGAGCACACAGCCGAAGCTGGTCTTGCTCGCAGTGGCGGACCACGCTTCGGCCTTATTGTTTCTAAGGCCGTCGGAAATGCGGTTGCTCGACATAGCATTTCGCGACGGCTTCGGCATATCTGCGCAAATCTTACGAGCAGTATGCAAGATCGTTGTGATGTGGTGATCCGCGTGCTGCCAGCAGCAGCAAATGCGAGCAGTGAGGAGTTGAAGTCTGATGTGCAGCGAGCACTCCAACGGCTCAACGCAATCACATAGCGTTTTCGCACGTGTGCTCATACGGGCAGTCCGTGGCTACCAAATCTATTTTTCACCCCTTAAGATGGGGTCAACCTGTCGTTTCGAACCAACCTGCAGTGCATACGCTCTTGAGGCCGTGAAAGTTCATGGTGCTTTCAAAGGGCTAGTACTGTTCTTGGTGCGGTTTTCCAAGTGCGGTCCTTGGCATCCGGGAGGGTACGATCCTGTGCCTCACCGCGGCGTCGATACGCATTCGGACGCGCAGGAAGACCAAACTTAAACCTAATCAGGAGTCCTGACCAACTGTGCTCAACTTCGTATACTGGCCAATCTCGGCCATCTTGTGGTTCTGGCACAAAGCATTCAGTTTTGTACTAGACCCAGGATCCGGCATCACGTGGGTGCTGGCGATCGTGTTCCTGACGTTTACCATTCGCGTCGTCCTCGTGCGTCCCACGGTTAACCAGATGCGGTCCTCCCGTAAAATGCAGGAAATGCAGCCGCGAATGGCGGAAATTCGTGCAAAATATAAAAACGACCAGCAAAAAATGCTGGAGGAAACCCGCAAACTTCAAAAAGAGATGGGTGTAAATCCGCTCGCCGGTTGTTTGCCAGTGCTGGTGCAAATGCCAGTGTTTATCGGCCTGTTCCACGTGCTACGGTCCTTTAACCGAACCGGCACCGGCGCTGGACAGCTCGGGCTTTCCATCGAAGAAAACCGTAATACCGCAAACTACATTTTCTCCCCAGAGGATGTTCAATCATTCTTGGATGCGCGGTTATTTGGTGTGCCACTTTCCGCATACATCACAATGCCGGAAGAAATGTATCAAGGCTTTTCGCCGGTGAACTTCACCCAGCTTTCGATCATTCTTGTGGCTGCCCCGCTCATTATTATTATTGCGCTGGCAACGCACTTTAACGCGAAAATGGCGGTGACTCGACAAAAGGAACGGGTTGCATCTGGCCGGGCTACAGCGCCCACAAATGATCAAATGCAAATGCAGATGCAAATGATGAATAAAATGATGGTTTGGTTCTTGCCAGCCACCATTCTATTCACCGGTGTATTTTGGCATATCGGTTTGCTTTGCTATATGGGCGCAAACAATATTTGGACATTTTTCCAGCAGCGTTACATCTTTAATAAAATGGACCGCGAAGAGGAAGAAGAACTTGCGGCAAAGCGTGAAGCTAAACGAGCAAGTGCTCCCAAGCCTGGTGTGAAGCCTAAAAACACCAAGAAGCGCCGCAAGTAAGTTTGCGCGAGATATCGCCCGCTAAAAATTCGATAACGTAAGCGAACATCCCAGCCGACTCGGTTGGGATGTTTTCTTTTGCGTATAGTCAATGTAGTTGGTTTCGGGGCTTGCCCGTCTGTTTGTTTTTGGAAGGATGTTTCACGTGAAACCGCAGCATAACGGCGTTGATGATGCGGAGGCGTCGCCCCCAAACGCCGCTCACGAAGTGTTCGGTGAGCATTTTGTGCAGGCGGAGGCATACCGGGCGTCGCTCGCCACGGACGGCGCGGAGCGTGGCTTTATTGGCCCGCGGGAGGTGCCCAGGTTGTGGGAGCGGCACATTCTGAATTGTGCGGTTATTGGCGAGGCCATCCCCCGAAACTCCAAGGTAGCGGACATTGGTTCCGGTGCGGGGCTGCCCGGAATTCCACTCGCCATCGCCCGGCCAGATCTAAAAATTACCCTCATTGAGCCGCTGTTGAAGCGCTCGGTATACCTCGATGAGGTTGTGTCGCTGCTCGGGCTGGAAAACGTGACAGTGGTTCGCGGTCGCGCTGAGGAAAAAGCTGTAAAAACTCAAGTTGGGCTTTTCGACGTCGTAACCTCCCGCGCCGTCGCGCCTCTCGGAAGGCTTGCCGCATGGTCGCTACCATTAGTACGTAAAGGCGGAAAGATGTTGGCGATGAAGGGGGTATCCGTGGGTGAAGAACTCACCCGAGATGCAAAAGATATTCGAAAAGCCGGCGGCGGAGAGGCAACCATCCTTACAGTAGGTGAGCAACACCTACAAGAGCCCACGACATTGATCAGTATTCCGCGAGTGAAATAACTGCCGTAGGGTAAAAACAAAGCAACACGAAGGAGAAGGAACCTCCATGGACGAACGGTACTGGGAAGACACCCCGATCGGGGCAGCTGCCCAGCGCGCAACAAAGGTGCAGACACCTAATGCCTTGCATTTGCCGCGCCCGGATCAACCGCGCCTCATTACCGTGTCGAATCAAAAAGGCGGGGTTGGTAAAACCACTACCTCGGTAAACCTGGCTGCCGGCTTGGCATTTCATGGTCTGCGAGTGTTGGTGGTGGATTTAGATCCGCAGGGCAACGCATCCACTGCATTAGGCGTGGAACATCGTGCTGGCACACGTTCGAGTTACGAAGTATTACTCGGAGAATGCACGCCCGAAGAAGCAATGCAGCAATCCCCTTCCCATGTGAATCTTTTCTGCATTCCGGCAACAATTGATTTAGCAGGCGCAGAAATTGAACTTGTGAATATTGCTCGGCGGGAATTCAGGCTGAAAGATGCCCTGGATAATGATTTTCTTGAAAGAAATAATTTCGACTATGTCATCATTGACTGTCCCCCCTCTTTGGGGTTACTGACGATCAATTCGATGACCGCCGTTCGCGAGGTTCTTATCCCGATTCAGTGTGAGTATTACGCGCTGGAAGGTGTAGGTCAGCTGCTTAACAATATTTCGATGATTCGACAGCATCTCAACCATGAACTGCACATCTCCACCATCTTGCTCACCATGTACGATGGCAGAACAAAGCTGGCAGAGCAGGTAGCAGAGGATGTTCGGGGACATTTCAAAGATGTTGTGTTGAAGACCGTGATCCCACGCAGTGTCAAAGTGTCCGAGGCCCCAGGCTTTGGCCAAACAGTGTTGGAATACGATCCAGGTTCTCGGGGAGCTATGGCCTATCTCGACGCTGCGAAAGAAATGGCTAAGCGCGGCGATTACCTGCCCACACCAGAATCTGGGACTATTGGAGTAGCACCAAAATCTTGATTTCTATCCGCTATGTACTGAAGTTACTGCGCTAGGAAAGGCTTAACGCTCTTATGGCACAAGAACCGCGCAAAAGCGGCCTCGGACGTGGGCTCGCTGCCCTGATTCCAAGTACTCCCGCTCAAAGCCCGAAGCTAGGTGATGGAGCAGCTGACATCATCATCGGCGGGAGTGCGCGGCCCCAAAAGAGTCAAGCCCCTCAAAAGAAGCAGCCTGCTGCCCCTGCGAACGAGGCTGCTAAGGAGACAACACCAAAGCCTTCAGCCAAGGAGGCTGTAAGTGATTTTGGTGCGAGCTATCAAGAGATTCCAATCTCACAGATCGTTCCAAATCCGCGACAACCGCGACAAGTGTTCGATGAGGATGCGCTGGCTGAACTGGTGCATTCCATTCGCGAATTTGGCCTGATGCAACCAATCGTTGTGCGCCACTCCCCTGTTGATGATTCGTTTGAGATCATCATGGGTGAACGCCGTTGGCGCGCCGCTGCAAAAGCCGGAATGAAGAAAATTCCGGCTATCATCCGCGAAACTGACGATAGTTCGCTGCTCCGCGATGCCCTGCTGGAAAACATTCACAGGGTGCAGCTCAATCCTTTGGAAGAAGCAGCAGCATACCAGCAACTTTTAGAGGAATTCGGTGTCACACAGGGAGAACTTGCGGATCGTATTGGCCGATCTCGGCCTGTGATTACCAACGCTATTCGTTTGCTGGCGTTACCTGTGAAAGTCCAGTCACGTGTGGCCGCAGGTGTATTAAGTGCCGGACATGCAAGGGCAGTGCTTGGATTGAAACAGGGAGCCGACGCCCAAGAAGAATTAGCCGATCGGATCGTCGCGGAAGGCCTTTCAGTGCGCGCGACTGAAGAAGCCGTGATGTTGGCCAATCGGGGTGAAGTGAAAACGAAGAAAACCCCAACAAAACGGGAAACCCCAGAGTTTTTCACGAGTGCTGCTGATCGCCTAGCGGACGGTTTGGACACAAAAGTTACCGTCACCATGGGCAAGAGAAAAGGCCGCATCGTTGTGGAATTCGGTGACCGTGATGATTTTGAGCGGATTATCGGACTTATCGACCACAAATAGTTCAAACACAAAACGCCCTGCTATCACGAGCGGGGCGTTTTTGATTTTGCACAACGATTATTGGCGGTTTTGCGGCGTTAAATTCTAAAAACCACACCAACCATATGGGAGAGTACTTCATCTCCTCTATGTAGCTTCTGTGACGCTTTTAGAGCAACTCTGCTTTTAGAAGCTCACTGAAGTTAAATGTTCCAGTTGGTTGATCATCTCGATCCAACAAATACCACCGTTTCACAGCCACAACGATGGCCTCCGCGATGACGTCGCGCTGCTTAGGATCAGTGAGAATCGCGACGTCGTGAGGATTGGAGAGGTAGCCCAGGAAGACGATCACAGAAGGCATCTGAGTAAGACGGAGAATATCCAGGATCTTCGCGTGATTGCCGCAATTGACTAGCTGAGTGCGTGCGCAAATTTCGCGCTGAATATAGCTGCTCAGCATCTCTCCCATGAGGGAGCTGGTTCCCTCAGTGTTGCCAAAATACAGGGAGGAAATGCCGGAAGCTTTTGCGTTGGGGTAATGGTCACAAGCCAAGCTGATAACAAGGTCAGCGCTGTAGGCATTCGCCATTTGAGCGCGTTCAATCTGGGAGGGATTGGTAATCTTTGGCCGCGACATTGCCGTTTCAACTCCGGCCGCTGTCATTCGTCCGTAAATTCGGGAAGCTAAATCCCAAACAATATCTGCCTCAGTGATGGATCCGAAGGGTCCTTCGACCAGTTTTCCAGTGTCCGAACCACCCAACCATGGATCGATCACTACGCGTTTGCCAGCGAGGCGCGGACCCGCGAGACGTATAGCTTCTCGCTCTCGAATAGCGTACGGTGAGCCGCCAGTGATACGGCGACCAAGATATTGCAGTGCTCGAATAGTCTTCGGACCGCAAATTCCGTCTGCTTGAAGATCTGAGTTGATTTGGTAATTAATCACAGCTTGGTGGGTGCGTTCGCCGAAACAGCCATCAACACGTTCTGGGTAAAAACCCAGTTCATGAAGGTGATTTTGGAGCTGTGCAACATCGTCACCGATGAGAATGTTTGATGGCTGATATTGCAGAACCCTTGCCCCTAGGGTGAACGAAGCTTCGCGCAAGACACGGAGAGTGGTTTCTCCGATATGCCCATCGGCGATAATGCCTCGGCTTTGCTGAAAAGCCTGAAGGGCTTGGGATAAAGAAGCGTCAAACAGGGTGTCTTCTGGTTGGAAAGTCTGAATGGAATCTCCATGAAAATCTTTCAAAAGACCCAACTGAGCGAGTGCCGCTCGGACTTCGGCCACTCGGGGACTTTTATCACCGATTTTAAGAACCTCTGTCACGATGCTCCTTCCTTCTTCATCCACACTGGGGGCTACGATACCAGCTACATGAAGGATTCGAGCTTCGCCATGATCTTAGATTTTGACTGCGCACCAACCATTTCCGCGACTTTTTCTCCGTTTTTAAAGATCAAAAGCGTAGGTATTGAAAAGATTTGGTAGTCCACTCCAAGGCTTCGCTCTTTGTTTAAATCTACCTTGGCAATAAGTGCTCGATCCCCTACTTCTGCTGCGATTTCATCGATTACGGGGGCGAGTTTCTTACATGGAACACACCAGTCTGCCCAAAAGTCCACCAGCACTGGTTTTTCCGACTTTAGAACTTCAGCATCAAAACTATCTGCAGTGATATTGGTCACATTGCTCATTAAGCTACTCCTATTGTGCGAGGTAATGCTCTGCGTCAATTGCGGCGCGGCAACCAGAACCGGCAGCGGTGATCGCTTGTTTATAGTGGCTATCCACTAGGTCACCAACAGCGAAAACGCCAGGGACGTTGGTGCGGGTAGATGGCTGCTCAACGGTGACGTACCCGGCGTCGTTAAGTTGTACCTGGTCGCGTACCAGCTCCGAGCGGGGATCCGCGCCGATTGCTACGAACATGGCAGTCACCGGAAGCTCCGTAACTTTGCCGTCGACCGTGAGTTCTAATCCGGTCACTGTATCGTCGCCAAGTACGCGATTCACTACCGCGTTAGTAATGAAACGTATTTTCTCATTGGCGCGGGCGCGGTCGAGCATAATGCGGCTCGCACGGAACTCGTCACGCCGATGCACGATCGTCACAGACTTAGCAAAACGCGTGAGGAAAATAGCCTCCTCCATCGCCGAATCACCGCCGCCAATCACTGCAATATCGTGGTCGCGGAAGAAGAAGCCATCGCAGGTCGCGCACGACGAAACGCCACGGCCAAGAAGCTCCTGCTCACCCGGAACACCCAAATAACGAGGTGCCGAACCCATAGCAAGAATTACCGAGCGCGCTTGAAATTCCTGGTCCCCTACCCAGAGCTTTTTGACGTCGCCGGAAAGGTCAACGCGTTCGACTAACTCCATTTGAAGATCAGCGCCAAAACGTTCGGCCTGGGTACGCATGTTTTCCATGAGTTCAGGGCCCATAATACCCTCTGGGAAACCTGGATAGTTTTCCACATCAGTGGTGGTCATTAAAGAGCCACCGTATTCAATTCCTTCGAAGACTATCGGCTTCAACTCAGCTCGGGCTGCGTAAATTGCCGCAGTATAGCCCGCCGGACCTGAGCCAATGATGGCTACGTCATGAATTGTCAAAGTGCTTCCTCTTTCAGTCTGGAGGTGCTGTATATGAAAATTCTAACGTCGCCGAGCGAAAAGCTATTCCACCTGGAGCAGTTTTCGTAGTGTTTTTCTAGCTCGAGCGCGGCGGGATTTTACGGTGCCGGGCCGGACGCCTTGATATTTGGCAACTGATTCAATGGTGGTGCCTGCAATGTCCACTAAAATAATTGCTTCCCGTTGTTCCCGAGACAGTGAATTCAACGCTTCTGAAATCTCGATAGACAATTCGATATTGTGTTCAAATCCTTGTTCTTCGATGTTTTCTAAACACTCATACATGCAATTAGATTGCCGCCTACCAAAATCGTAGGCGGCGTTTACAACTAAGCGATAAAGCCAGGTACTTAGCGCGCATTCTTGACGAAATTTATGGAGATTTCGGGAAGCGTTCCACAACGCAATCTGCACAATATCCTGCGCGTCCACATTTCTTGGAGCATGTCTGCGTGCCACACACAGTAATTTTTCAATATGTCCTTCAACGAGGCGGGTAAACGCACGTTGATCACCATCAAGGTAGTTCTGGATTAACACAGCTTCGCTGAGTTTCATCGTCCCCCCAAATTCCCGAAAGGTCCCGATAATAAGTAGCATCAGCCAATCCACCCCAGCTGATACTGCCATTATGAAAGAGAAGTAGCTCAAAATCTACGATGCTGCGCGAAGATTTTGAGCTATGACTTCTTTTGGGGGAGGTTAGGTACCAGACTGGCTATTTAAGGGCCAAAGAGCACCATCGTTGCAACAGCTGCCACGGAGACAAGGAACACCGTAAGTACTGCAATGACGATGGTCATCACCCGAGAGTAACCATCACCAAAGCTTGCTTGGTTTTCGGGCTCGGGCGTTGCCTCAGCCTCTGGATGTAGCTTGGCGTAATCGTCAGTTAATTGGAGTAGTTCATTTACTGTCTTGTCCGTATCAACCACCGCGTGTAAAGCCGTGTTGAGTTGATCTGGTTGCTCCACAACAATTGCTGGGAACGCCAATATCGCTTTGCCCTCGCTCGTGATTCGCAGGCGCTGTGGACTGTCAATGCCCAATGGGCATGGCGCTAATGCTAAGGCTTGCAGCGCATGGGCAGCTGCGCGTGGACTTGCCTCTTGGATACTGCTCCAGCTCACACCAGGAGTCCACTCCGCCACCACGATCGAACCCCAGTTGTCTGTGAGCACTCCGGAAATTGGGGCTACGCCTGGGAGTTGTTTATTGCCAAGTTCCACGGTTCGTTTCGCAATTTCGTGGTCAGGATCATCGATGAACACTAACGCCACCTCTTTTTCGGTGGCTACTTCACGCGCATGCCAGAATTTCGCGCCGTTTGATTCGCCGTGCGGCGCTAGCAACCGGAATTCGCCATTCGCCACGAGGGCACCAGCCATAAGCCGTGGTGCGTGAACTGCACCACCAGACATCGGGCCAGGTGTGGCGCTTAAGGAGTCCAGAGTGAGAAGCTGGGTTGCTTCCACGGAAGTGGTCCGGAGGCCAGGAATACGGTTGACGATTGCGCCGAGGGAGCTGAGCTCTTGGAGGCCGGAACGGGACAGCACCACACCGGTAAGTGCGAGGAAGACAATGCCGCTGAGGCCAACTCGGACGACGAACCAAATATTGCTTTCCGTGGTCACTAAGCTGATCCCGTAATCGACCAACCAGGCGAATGCAACGCCAACCAAGGAAGATCCGATTGCCCAAATGCATGTTCGCATAACCTCGCGGGTTCCCAGTGGGCCAAGCTTACGGCGCAGTAGGAATCCACCGATCACGGCACCGGAAATAAAGCCACAGCCATTCGCTGCGCCAAGCAGAATCACCACATGGCTCGGCGCGGAAGCAAAATATATTGCCAAATAGCTCAGCACTACTTTGGTGCCAGTAATTCCGGCGATAATAAATGTTGGGGTCCAGGCTTCTTCGCGTGCATAAAACACGCGTAGATGGAGCAATACTAGTGCGTACGGAATCAGCGTGAATGCTGAATAGGACAGCGTTGAGCCGAGCAGATCAGCGGACTCATTATCAAAGGCACCATAGGCGAAAAGCGCGTGGGCAAGTTGCCGGCCGAAGGCGGTAAAGAAGACGATGACTGGAAGCAAGGCCATCATTGTCAATTTGGATGCGACCTTGAGGTCATTGACCACCGCTTCATTGTCACCATCCGCTGCATTGCGGCTAAGGCGCGGCATAATCGCTGTCAGCAAGGTCACGCCAATAACGCCGTAGGGTACCTGTAGCAGCAGCCAGGCGGATTGGTAAATGGTAATTGCTCTGGAATCGCTGTGAGATGCAATGCGTGTAGCAATAATCAGGCCAGCTTGTGAGATGCCCACATACACGATGATGGCCAGCGCCATTCCACCGAATTGCTTCAAGCGTTCGTCAATGCCCCACAGGGGTTTCAGGCTGATTCCGAGTTTCCACATCGACGGCAACATAATCAACGCCTGGACAACAATACCCAGTGTCGTTCCTATGCCCAGTAACAAAATATGGGGGTTTGTAATGCTCACTGGCTCGTCAGGGTCCAGTTTTCCAGGCAATAACCAGTATGTAGCCAAAACCACCAAACAGATGATGTTATTGACCACCGGCGCCCAAGCGCCTGGTCGGAACACACCTTTAGTATTCAGTACCGCAGTAAACAGGGAAAATATGCCGTAGAAGAAAATCTGCGGCAATACCAAATACGCGATCGCGGTGGCTTGACTGAGGTTTACTTGCCCTTCAGATCCCAGCTGCATCCTGGTAATCCACGTAGCTGTTGCCAACGATATGAGTGTCACAACAGTCAATAACGTGACTGAGAGTGTGAAAAGTCTTCGGATAAACGCCGCGCCTTGGTCCTCATCCTCCTTCTCGGCTCTAACAAGAACCGGGACAATCAGTGAGGTAAGCACCGTGCCAAGGACAATCTCGGTAATTAGGTTCGGCAGCGTGTTTGCAGCGTTAAAAGCAGACGCTACCGCCGTACCAAGTGAGGAACCGATTGCCACCGTGCGTAAAAAGCCAGTAACGCGGCTGAACAGGGTGGCGATTGCCATCGAGCCAGTAGAGCGAACCACATCGCCATCTGAGGTTTCCTCAACCTCGTCGATTGCTTCGATGACCTGCGGTTTAGGCTTAATCACAGGCGCCGGTGGCGCGGGCGTGATAATGCGGCTACGTTGCCAGGATTCGTTCTGGTTCACTTCACCATTGTGAGTGATTCGTGCGAGAGTTGCACATTACAGGGGCGAGCTACCCTTTACGCCTGTTGCTTCGAATGATGCGGGCGGCCAGTGCGACGCCAAGGCCAGCTGCAGCAAGCAATCCACTGATGCTGTTGAAGCCAGTCCTTGTTTGCACACTGATTTCCACAGGATCGCTAATTGCGGCGCTATCCGATGAGGCTAACCACACGGTAAGGTCGGCGCGATCGCTATGAGATTCCAAGTCAGCGGTCATTTGTGTAGTGATGGAACCTTTCGCCGGAATCCGCAACGATTCCGGTGTGTGAATGATGCCGTCGCCGGTGTAACGAATATTTGCGATCACCGGCAATGGAAGACCATTACGTGCAACGATCAATAGTGGAGAGGATTCGGACGTCCGGGTATACACATTTCCGGGGGGTAGCAACGAAACCGACGCCCGGAGCTGCTGCAGCATGTCCCGGTTGCCGTTTAATGTTTGATCGGCACGTGCTGTGGTTGCCAAATAGTTTTTGGGATCGCGCCGAATAGCGGAACCGAGAGCACGCAGCATGTCCCGACGCAACGGGGTTGTGAAGTCATACCTGCTCATCGCGATGAGCGGGTCGTTCACCATCAGACCAGTGAGATCATCAATATAGTTTGCCTGCTGAGTGGCCCGAAGAACTTCAGTGTCCGTAGGGGCTCCCGGGTCCGTAAAAGGCACTCCTCCGCCTTCACCGGGATCCACTTTTTCGAGGTATTTGCGCAACGTTTGCGGCTCAGCTAAACCTTCGTTGAGCGCCTTTGCCGCGGCGTCGAGAAGCGCAGCACCGGCGGTGGGCGAAGCGATCGTCGACGGGGGTACGGCCAGCACCGGATTGCCCTCCTGCAGCGCCAAGCGTATCGACGTCGCGGCCACCGCACTGCGCGCATGCTCACCGTCGGCGGAGTGATCATAACGTCGACTCTCTGTGCTAAACCCCTGTGTGAGTGGCTTATCCCCCACTGCCGCTAAGGATTCCGCAAGTCCCGCATGATACGGAATGGCGTGAACCCCGGGGGTCGCTGGTGGCAGTGAATTATCTGCGACTAACACGTGTACCAGCGATCCGGATGGCGCTGCATTCGAAATTGTGTTCGGCAACTTGGGGTCGAATAACGATGGCTCCGGGCCGCCTTCTGTCGCCTCCATTGGTTGTTGCCTCTCCCACGCTGTGGAAGGGTTTGTCGTCGCGGCATATACCAATGGCCCAGGGTGCGAAACATAGCCAGAACCAGGGATAACGATGTTTCGTTCAGGTTTTACGCCAAGAATACGTTCAAGAACTTCCGGGCCGCGGGCAAGGGCTTCCCGCATCAGCCACTCATTTCCCGTGCGTGATACCGCATCCACGTCGGTATCCGCCCATGGCAGCGGCACGGTGCATCCGTTTTCTGCAAGTGTTCGAACTTTAGCCAACCACTCGCCCGCAACCAATTGGGAAGTACCTGGAACAAGGTCGGTATTTTCCGCCGTTCCCCAGCTATCGCGAAGCCGCTTCTTTTGCGCAACCGGGCTGGGACGTTCGGAACCGACCGAATATCCATGGCTCATGCGTTCTACAACATCGAGGAGCTCAGGGTCGATAGCGATACAGAGCGATTCCCGCAAACTCGTGTTGTTTGGGTCGGTGGTTGCAGCAATGGCGTCATCGACGAGCTGGTCGAGCCGCCCGCCGTCGATAAGCTCACTGGCGAGCCGCTCATCATGCAGTATCAACGGCGATCTACCAGGAGCTTCCCCGGTCTCTCCTGCGACTAAACCGGTGTCTGCGCTCAACGGCCACAGCATGGTGAAACCAACCGGTGTTTTCGGAGCCTCCGTTTCCGGCGGAATCTCTAGTAGCACACGGCTCGAATGCAAATAGGAAACAATAGCGCCGCCGATTTGGCCATTGAGGTTGACCAACAGAGGGTAGGTTCCTGGTTCGGTCAGACCAAGAGACTCGAGTGGGATTGTCCAGGAGGCGTCCTTGGACTCCCCAGGTTCCAGCGACCAATTGAGATCCCGGAAATCACCAGCGTGAATGCCAAAATTTGATTCTGGCTCAGAAAGTATCTGATGGGCTTCACTAGTAGTAGTTACCGGGGCTGCACGTTGTATTCGAACTGAAAGATCATCCGCTTTTTGTGTTGCATCATTGCGGATCGTTGCCTCTATTCGAACGTTGTTATCAACGACAAAGGCTTCGGTGATGTCAACTTTTACGCTTGATTGCGCATCAACACTACGAACTTTGGGGAATTGCCATTGGCTGGCAACGGCAGGATCGTCGGGGCGGGTCGGGACTGGCAAAGCACCTGCCCACGGAATTGCCAAGAACGGCACAACCATGAGTGGAATCCATCGTCTCACTGCGGTGTCGCCCTTCCCTCCAATTGCTCTTGACGAGCGAGATCAGGCAGCAAGTCATGTGCTTTGCGGGCAAGTTTCCGTTCATCCGCGTAGGCAAGCCGTTCAATCAACTCGCTGACCGGAATCCACGAAACCTCAGTGACTTCAGGGTCCTCATCGTTGAGATCACCATCGCGATACCTCAGCAGGTGGTGGTGAACCGTTTTATGAATCCGAGTGCCATCCGAGACAAACCAATAATCGATCACGCCAAGGTCAGCGAACACTTCGCCGTGGACACCAGTTTCTTCCCAAACTTCACGTTCAGCCGTTGATGCGCGATCTTCCCCGTCTTCAACATGTCCCTTGGGCATAGACCAGAGAAGCCGCCCACGACGGTCAAGTCTGCCAATAAGCGCAACATAAATTCGGCTGAAATCTACACTGCCATCAGGTTGTACAGCTTCCGCCAGTCCTGATACAACAAGCCCGCCAGCAGAAGTTTCATCACTGGTGCGCATGCGGGTTGACTGGCGCCGAGACTTCTGCCCCCGCGCTTGGGGAGAACGACGTCGCTGCTGCGCCGGACGCTTCCGACGGCGACGGCGCTTACGATTAGCGCCACCCTGCTGACGTTCCTTCTCACTCATCCTCATGATGGTATCAAACCAACGAGTAGACTCATGACCGTGACAAATGAGGATATTCTGCACAAAGAACTTGAAGCCGTACTTGACGTGCTCGTACCTTTAGCTCAAGCGTTCGCCGAGCGTGGGTACCCTATCTACCTGGTAGGAGGTTCGGTTCGGGATGCCTTCCTAGGTGAACTTGGCAACGACCTTGACTTCACCACGGCAGCGCGGCCGGATGTAGTGCGAGAAATCCTTGATAATTACGCAGATACCGTTTGGGATACGGGTATTGAATTCGGAACACTATCCGCAGAAAAAAACGGCAGCCAAATCGAGATCACTACATTCCGTTCTGATTTATATGATGGAATGTCCCGGAATCCTGAGGTCACCTTCGGCGATACATTGGAAGGCGACCTTATTAGGCGAGATTTCAAAGTCAATGCCATGGCCATGGAAATCCACCCCAATGGTGAGTTCACGTTCTATGATCCGACTGGAGGGTTTGCAGATTTGCAAGCAAAACGGCTGGATACACCCGATGCGCCGGAAATCTCATTCAATGATGATCCATTGCGTATGCTTCGCGCTGCTCGCTTTGTTTCGCAACTCGGTTTTAGCGTGGCTGATCGCGTGCGTGAGGCAATGCAAGACATGTCCTCGGAAATACAACGCATTACTGCCGAGCGTGTACGTGCTGAATTAGACAAACTCATGGTGGGCAGGGCTCCGTGGACTGGGCTAAACCTGATGGTGAACACGCATATCGCGGACTATGTGTTCCCCGAGATCCCGGGAATGAAACTGACACAAGACGAACACATGCAACACAAAGACGTCTATGCCCATTCAATGCAGGTATTGCGACAAGCAATTGAACAGGAAGAAGACGGCCCAGATCTAGTGCTTCGTTGGGCGGCGTTCCTTCATGATTGCGGTAAACCTGCCACACGAGCATTGAAACCAGGCGGCGGTGTGACATTCCACCACCATGAAGTTGTGGGTGCGAAACTTGTTCGTAAGCGGATGCGGTCGTTGAAATACTCGAAACAAATGGTTCAAGATGTGAGTCAGTTGATTTACCTTCACATGAGGTTCCATGGTTTCGGTGAGGGGCAATGGACAGATTCTGCGGTGCGGCGGTACGTCACCGATGCTGGAAAGCTACTCCCCCAGTTGTTAAAACTGGTGCGCGCCGATTGCACAACTCGGAATAAACGGAAAGCACAACGTTTGCAACGAACGTGTGATCATTTAGAAGAGCGGATCAAAGACCTTGCAGAGAAGGAAGATTTGGCAAGGGTACGCCCGGATCTCAATGGCAATGAAATTATGGAATTGTTAGGGCTTCAGCCTGGGCCCGATGTTGGTAAAGCGTGGTCATTTCTGAAAGAGCTACGTTTGGAACGTGGCCCTTTGGAACGCGAAGAAGCAATCGAGGCACTCAAGGTTTGGTGGGCTGAACAGCGTTAATGTGCTGAATGTGGCAGGATTGATGAGGATCCAGCTAATTCGAAATGAGGTCCCATGGAAAACTATTTTGCAGATCGACTCTTTTTGGCGCTAGAGCGAAATGATCCACAGCCGGGAACGTTGTTGGTGGCTGCGCCAGGTATGTACTCCGAAGATTTCGCGCGCAGTGTAATACTGATTGTTGAACATAGCCAGTACATGACGTTCGGTGTGAATTTAACGTCTCGCTTGGAAGTTGCGGTTGCCAACGTGATGCCGGAATGGCTGCCATGCGTGGCCAAACCGCAGGCGCTATATCTTGGTGGACCACTGCACCAAGAAAGTGTTGTAGGGGTTGGCGTGACTAAACTTGGTGTTCAAGAAAACGAACATGAGGTGTTTAAGAAGCTGGCCAACCGAATTGTTCATGTTGATCTTCGAGCTGATCCCAATGAAATTGTGGATTATTTAGACGGCATTCGATTGTTTGCTGGTTTTGCAGAATGGGCGCCCGGGCAGTTGGATCAAGAGATCTCCCGGGGTGATTGGTTCGTTGCTCCAGCCCTCCCCTCTGATGTGATCGCACCCGGAAACACGGATGTTTGGGGCGATGTGATGCGCCGCCAAAATTTCCCACTACCGCTGTTCTCAACATTCCCTGTTGACACTATGGATAACTAGGCCTGAATGTTTCACGTGAAACATTCAGATGGAATTTTGTCGTGCGGGCGCGGTTCACAGGTTGGCGTTTGCCTCTAACCAAATACCTTCAAACTCAAGGTGAGAAATCATTTCAACGTTAATATCGGGGAAATCTCCGTAGGAATCAGGATGCGGAACATGCTTATTTGGCTTGTTCATTAGTCCTTTATTGGTTCCCTTCGAGGACCAGATACCAGTAACATTCTGTCCGTCCAACATCTCAATGAGGCGGGTCATCGTACACATGTTGGTGCCTTGAATCGGGGCTAATTCTGCAATATGAACCGTAGCGGCAAGGTTCGGTTCAGCGAAGGTCGTTTTTACGTACAATTCTTTCACGTGAAATAGTCTGCTTGTTTCTTATTCCGGACGCAAGGCGTACCTGGACGCCAACGCGGAACACATCATGAGCTGCACTTGATGGAAGATCATTAAGGGGAGAATGAGGAGGCCAATATTGGCTCCTCCGAAGATAACCGCCGCCATTGGGAGACCTGTGGCCAAAGATTTTTTTGTGCCGCAAAATTGGATGGCAATGGTATCTGCCTCATCAAAGCGCAGCTTTTGGGCAACGAGCCGCGTAATAAACAACATGGCGGCAACCAGCACTACAGAGAATATAATGAGCCCAATCAGCTGAATTGCGCCGAGTCGGTCCCATATCCCACCGATTACACCGGCGGAAAAAGCGGAATAGACCACCATAGCAATGGAGCCGCGATCAACGATCTTTGTTGCTTGGCTGGCTGCGAATGTTTTAATCCACGGCCGACACAATTGTCCCGCAAGGAACGGCAACAAAAGCTGTATCGCAATATCGAGGAATACTCCCCCGTTGATGGTTACGGAATTGCGGGCCATGCACAACATCACCAACAGCGGCGTCGCAACGACTCCTAAAAGGTTCGATGCGGAGGCACTGACGATTGCGCCAGCGACATTGCCGCGCGCGATGGATGTGAATGCGACAGAGGATTGCACCGTCGACGGCACAAGCGTGAGATAAAGGATACCGAGATATAGGTCCTCCCCTATCCATGGGCTGGTCGGTTGCAGCGCTAATCCAATAAGCGGAAACGCGATATAGGTAAAGCAGAGGATGGTCAGGTGCAGACGCCAATGTTTGAGGCCCGCAATTGCTTCGGTGGTGGATAGCCGAGCACCATACAGGAAGAAAAGAAGTGCTATCGCAATCTTTGTGGCGAAGCTAAACCAATCCGCTGCTTGTCCGTAGATGGGTGCAATCAGAGCAAGAATGACTGCGAGGATTATAAGAACAATAAGCGGATCTGGTTTTTTAAGTCGCATAATGTTACGTTACTTCACCAAGTTCGCTGAAAGATACCTTGGGCGCTAAGTATGTTTCACGTGAAACATTACAGCGTTTCTTGAGTTGGCTGGGCGTCATAAAGCAGCTTGCAGTTTGTCTCCATCAGCGGTGAGCTTTGCGGGCATCATTCCCGCGCGGGAGGGGCCAGAGATTACGGAGCCGTCCTCGATCGAGAAAATGGAATGATGGTTGGGGCATTCGACCGTTCCATCGTCATGCACAACGGAAATGGGGCTCCCCTGGTGCGGGCAGCTCGCGGAGTACGCTTTATACACGCCCTTGGTTGGCTGCGCGATAATAAAACCGTCGATCACGATAGCTTTTCCTACGGGGACGTCGGCGGCGGGGATTTCTGTGGTTGTGCTTCCACAGGCTGCCAATAATGCGCCGCCAAAGGTGGTCGCTGTGGCAACAAGAAATAGTCGGCGTGAGCAAGTCATACCATCAGTATCGCATATAAGGTTTAGCGTCACAGTGACGTTATTGTTTGCTTATCGACGCCCATTGGGTGAAGGTTGGTTTTGCCGGTTACGGCCGGGTTATTCACCCCCGTTATGGGGCGGTGCAGTGTACTTTCATTAGTGCGCTATTTCACATGTTTTTTATTCCGGTGTTTTGTGGCGGTTAGGGTCAATTTAGTTACTTATATGCGTTTTCTTTCGTTATCGGGGTTATGTACGGCATTCTGGGTTGGATTAGGTATCGAGGGCCTTTGTAGCTGATTTGCGGTAAGTGTATTGTGCGCTTCTCGTCTCGGTGTTGTTTCTGCTGGTAACGGGGCTGTGTGGGGGTGCTGTATTGGGTCGAGGACAATGTTAAAACTTGGCAAAAAACGTTGCTGACCTGCAGTTTTCATGATAGTATAGGTGCTATACACCGATTGGGGCTTTGGGGTAGGGCAAGGTTAGGAGGGTGGTGCAACATGGAGAAGACGCAGGAGACCGTAGAGCCTGCGGGTTTCTATTTGCATCATCCCGATAATCCCTATGGCATGGTGCTCGCGGCGCAAAATAAGGCTGTATTAAGCATTTTTCTTGAGGCGACCAAGAATTTGGACCTGATGACCGACAATCTGGATTTGATTGTAAAGAAGCTGGTCGCCTGCTGTGGTCACTTTTCGACGACCCGCATGCGCTACATAGTGCAATGCTGCGTGTTACTGCACAACTACCTCCCCCAATTTAAAGAACACGCATTGAACTGGGGTTTACTCGATGTAAATCTTATGCGGACCATTTGGACAACACTCCTCGGTGCACCGTGTTTGCGAGCGCCCAGTTCATTGTGGGAGAAACTCGACGACTTCCTGGTAGGTATATTCACTCCAACGCAGCCCAAGCAGGCACTACCAACGTGGCCGTATGTACAGCGCGTATTGCGTGATGAATTAATCCGGCAAGGTTGTTATGAAGACCTGGAGTTGCAGCCTGAACCCGAGCCGGAAACCCAACAGACCGAGCCTGATTTGGAGGAAGACAAGGAAGTTTCACGTGTACCGATGACGGCAACAGGACAACCACAACCGGCAGAAGGATATTTCGGAGTTCGCTTCGTCCCCACTGTTCATCCGGGTGCGACGACCATGGAAGTAACCATGGCTAGCGATACCGCATATATCGTTGAAGACCACCTGAAAAAAGCCGCGAAAGATCTTGATATGCCACGGGTAGAAGTGGTGGTCGCGGCACTCAGTGGTCAAGATCTCGGGGTGGCGCCACACACAACCGTAATCTTCGGAGTGGGAGACCTCCCCAAAGATACAGAAGCAACTATTTCCTATGCGCAAGGTGTTGGGCAGTTAACCACCACCCAGAGTGTTCGTCTCTCCAAGAATGCGGCTTACGTCGATGCGTTAGAGGTTGCGAAAATCTGCCGCACTGCCCACGACCCAACACCGAAGCAGCGGTTTCTCACCAGGCTTCGTGATGGGATGTGCTGCTTCCCCGGATGCACCGTCGACGCCACACGTTGCGACATTGACCACGTGATCAACCACGCCGCCGGCGGTTGGACCACACTCTCAAACCTGCAGTGCCTGTGCCGAACACACCACAACCTCAAAACCGACCGGCACGTACATGCGACCAGCACCGCGGAAGGGATAATAACCTGGGAGTTTCGAGATGGTACCACCGTGAAAACTATCCCGAGAGGTCCGCTCGGAGGAATCATTAGAGGCCTGGAAGAAGGGATTACCACGAGACATTCGGAGGCAACCGAAAGACCCGAACACCAGACAAGACCTCCAAGCAGGAAAGGGTTAGGTCGGTGGGGCACCACGTTCTACCGAAAACGAAAGCGGCAATATGAGCGGCACTTGAAATACCATGGTGCGCCGCCAAGTGCAGGTGACAAATTCTATGACTGGTTGCCGGTCGATACGTCTAAGGTTGAATAATGGGGTGTCTTGGCATGGAAAAGCCAATGTTTCACGTGAAACATTGGCAAGAAAACAGGGAGGTCAGGCGCGAGTCGCCGCCTTCATTTCGGAGACAAAGGACTTAATCGCCGCAATCAGCTCCTCGCCCTCAAACTGCTCAATCAGCTTGCTCAACGCGGAACCGCAAATCGCGCCAGCAGCACCGGCAGCAATCGCATCGCGGACGTGTCGCGGCGTCGAAATGCCAAAACCAAGCAACGCCGGCGGGCCACCAAAGCTCGCAAGGTGCTTCACAATATCCGACAACCCATCAGTTGACGACGCCCATTCCGTCCCCGTGACACCAACACGTGAAACGGCGTACGTATATCCGCGGCTATTCTCGGCAACCCCGACCAACGTATCCGGAGTCGCATGAGGAGGCGCAATGAAAATAGGATCAACACCGGCTTCAATAGCCGCCTGCGCAAACGGGCGACCCTCACGAATCGGAATATCCGGCAACAGCACCGAATCCGCACCAGAAGCCGCCACATCCTTGTAAAACTGTTCAGTTCCACGTGCAAAGGCAACATTGCCGTACATCAACAAGCCAATCGGTACATCCGGGTAGTTATCCCGAATTCTCCGGACTATCCCCAACGCAGTATCCACATCAACGTTCGCCTTCAACGCACGAATATGCGCCAATTGAATCGTTGGCCCATCAGCCACCGGATCCGAGAAAGGAACGCCGAGCTCCAGGGCGTCGGCACCCGCATCAATAGCGGCGCTAATAATCTGGTAGCTCATATCAGGGTTCGGGTCGCCCAGCATAAAGAATGGGACAAAAGCCCCCTCCTCCCCCAACCTCTCAAAGATGGCGGAATAACGGCTCATAACTGCTCCTTGAGTTGAAATTCGGGATGGGCCTCAAGCGTCGCCCGCACATGATCCACATCCTTATCACCACGACCAGAAAGCGAAACCAGGATCGTAGCATCAGGATCAGTCTTCGCGCGCTTCAACGCATACGCCATCGCGTGGCTCGATTCCAGCGCAGGAATAATACCCTCATAGCGGCACAACAACTGGAAAGCCTCCAACGCTTCAGCGTCCGTAATACCAACGTACTGAGCGCGGCCAATCGAGTGCAGATACGCATGCTGCGGACCCACCCCCGGATAATCAAGACCCGCAGAAATCGAATAGGACTCCTCAACCTGGCCATCCCCAGTGCGCATCAAATAACTACGAGCGCCATGCAAGATGCCGATCTGCCCAGCATGGATCGGGGCGCCGTGGCGTCCAGAATCCAAACCTTCACCAGCAGGCTCCACACCAACAAGTTCCACGTGATCATCAATGAAATCGGCGAAAATACCGATCGCATTCGAACCGCCACCAACACAAGCAGTGACCACATCCGGTAGGCGGCCAATACGCTCAAGCATCTGCGCCCGAGCCTCCGTAGAAATGACGCGGTGGAACTCGCGGACGATCGTAGGGAACGGGTGAGGGCCAGCAGCAGTGCCAAGGAGATAATGGGACTCGTGGAACGTTGCCGCCCAATCGCGCAACGCCTCATTCACCGCGTCCTTTAACGTGCCAGCGCCGGAAGTCACCGGGACAACCTTGGCGCCCATCAGCTTCATGCGGTACACGTTCGGCTGTTGCCTATGGACGTCCTCCTCCCCCATATAGATCATGCACTCCAGACCAAGAAGCGCACAAGCAAGAGCAGTGGCTGTGCCATGCTGCCCGGCACCGGTTTCCGCAATAATGCGGGTCTTTCCCATTCGTTTTGCCAGCAGCGCTTGGCCAATCACCTGGTTCGTTTTGTGGGCCCCGCCGTGGACCAGGTCTTCGCGTTTCAGGAAAATGCGAGCGTTGCTGCCTAGCGGTAGGTTGGCGCATTCAGTGATTGGTGTTGGGCGGCCCAGGTAATCGCGAAGGTAGGAACGAAGTTCAGCGTGAAACGCTTCATCGTTCATTGCTTCAACGAATGCGTACTCCAATTGGTCAAGGGCGGGTATAAGCAATTCGGGAACGTACTGACCGCCGAATTCTCCAAAATATGCTGGAAGAAGTGTCACGGTGTTACCTATCTTTGCGGATCGATTCGAAGACGGACATGAGCTTGGTGGCGTCCTTTTCAACGGAATGGGCGTACTCCACGCCGGAATTTACATCTACACCTCGGCAGCCAACCTTATGTGCGGCCAAGACATTATGCGGACCAATACCACCGGCCAGCAAGCTGCGCTGCAACACTTCGCCAGGAATACAAGACCAATCGAAGCTTTCGCCGGTGCCGCCGTCGCCGGAGTCGAGGATAAGGAGGTCAACGTGGTCTGCCAGTGCTGAAGCGTATTTGGCTCCACGGGGATCGGTCATGGAAACCGCACGCCAGATAGCTTTTCCGGGAAGAGCGGCCTGCGCGGCGTCGATAAGCGCAATTTCGGCGGCGACGCTGTCTTGGAGCGGTGCGTGAATCTGGTACGCGTGAACGCCCGCAATATTGAGCTCGGAGAAATTTTCGGTTCGACGGGAAACCGCAACGTATTCAAGATTTGGTTCCGCAGCCATGATTTTTTCCGATGTTTCACGTGAAACATTGCGGGGTGAGGCGGGCTCGAAAATCAAGCCACCGTATACCGCCCCCGCCGCACGCGCCATTTGTGCAGCGCGCGGCGTCGTCAAACCGCACACTTTATTGACGCCGTACACCAGCTCGCGGCAGGCGCGGTCAACGTCAGGCTGGCCCGTCAGTTGCGAACCCACCAGGAAACCATTGACATGCTTAGCGACGTCGCGGACCGTGGCGTGATCACGTATGCCCGACTCCGCAATCACCAGCGCACCCTCAGGTGCCAGCGGAGCCAGCTCAGCCGAGCGGGAAATATCGATGGTGAGATCATGCAGATTACGGTGATTAATCCCAATGATCCGTGCGCCGAGTGTTGCGGCGCGCGCCATTTCCTCTTCGGAAATCACTTCGGTGAGGATGTCCAGGTCATACTCCCCCGCTATGGAAGCCAGTTCTTGGTACTCGCTATCGCTCAAAATCGAGAGCATAAGCAAGATCGCATCGGCGCCAAACAGGCGGGCGGCGCGGACCTGCTCAGGGGCAATAATGAAGTCCTTGCACAACACAGGAAGGTGTGTGCTGGCAGCAACCGTGGCCAAATGGTCGTAATCCCCACCGAAACGGTCAGGTTCGCACAGGACCGAAATGGCTGAAGCGTAGCGCGAGTAGATGCGCGCGATATCCCCAGGGCGGTAATCCGCGCGGATCAGTCCAAGCGAAGGAGACGCTGACTTACACTCCATAATGAACCGATTCGCGCCATTAAGGGCCCTGTAAAGGCTTCGGGAGGACTTTGTGGGTTCAGGCATACCTTGGATGTGTTCAGCGATTCCTGGGACGTGTGAGCGTCGATTTTGGACAATCTCCTGAAGGATCGTAGGAATCTCAGCCATAATTCGCCTCTTCGTGAGTTTGGAGCCATTCTTTCACCGTGCCACTGGACAGCAATTCCTTGGCCAGTTCGGTGCCCTGCTGGAAATCATCCACTCGCCCATGCAGGTAGAACATCGCGGCGGCGTTCATCGCAATCGCATCCGAATGCGCTTCCGGCGCTTGCCCCGCAAAAACCGCCCGCAATAACTGGGCATTCTCCTGACCGTCACCACCCGCAAGTTCACTGAGCTTATGGTTCTTTACACCAAAATCAGATGGTGTGACCGTGTAGTGGTTGATCTCCCCATCGCGCAATTCCCACACGTCGGTTGGGCCATGAACAGCGAACTCATCGGTACCGGATCCGTGGATAACCAGCGCACGGTCACGTCCCAATTCCCGCATCACGTTGATTACTGGCTCACCCAATGACGGTTTATTCACGCCCATGACCTGAAGTTTGGGTCGCGCTGGGCTGAGTAGCGGTCCGAGAATATTAAACAAGGTTGGAACGCGGAGTGCCTTGCGTACCGGCATCACGAGCGCGATTGCCGGGTGATACGCAGGTGCAAATAAGAACGTGAAATTGGCGTTCCGTGCCTGTTTTTCAGCACGTGAAACATCTAAATCGAGCGGAATATTCAGCGCTTCCAACACATCTGCTGAGCCTGATTTTGAACTCACCGAACGGTTGCCGTGTTTGATCACCATGCAGCCACCAGCGGCAGTCACAAGGGAAGCCCCGGTGGAAATATTGATGGTGTTTGAGTTGTCGCCTCCTGTGCCGGCGGTATCGAGTACCCCTTCCCCGGTAATCGGGAATGGACGAGCAGCGCTAAGAAATGCTTGTGCCGCGCCAGCAATATCGGCAATGGTTTCTCCGCGGGTGCGGATGGTTGCCAAAAGTGCGGCGATATGAACATCGTCGTATGCGCCAATAGTTAGCGGTGTGAATACTTCGCGTGCTTCTTTGACGCTCGGATTTGGGTTGTCTAAGTATGTGCGGAGTTTATCTACAGGATGAGTCATGCTTTTGCTCCCAATACTGAAAGTGCTTTCTCGAGGATGAGTGGACCGGTTGGGCTGAGAATTGATTCGGGATGAAATTGCAATCCGAGTGCTTTTTCCTGTGGCGCATATGCGGCCATTATTACGTCTCCGATATCAGATTTACAGGTACCTAGCACATGCATGCTTTTCGTCACTGTGACGCAACCTAAAGAATGGTACCGTGCGACCTTAACATCGCCGCCGAAAAATTGTTTCCCCTCTGAAGTAACTTTCATCGTGTCCGCTACCCCATGGACTGGACCACATGGAACTACCGCGCCGCCCAAATGCTCAAGGATCGCTTGGAAGCCAAGACAAATACCGAGCAGTGGTATTTTTCCATAGCAAACTTCTACGATGCGCATAAGGTTCCCGGCTTCCCTCGGATGCCCGGGACCCGGTGACAAACAAATCACATCGGGGTTGGCGGCCAAAACCTGTTCCACGGGAACCGTATTGCGGTACACCACGCACTCGTGTTGAGCAAACGCGTCGACGAGGTTGTACACAAAGGAGTCGTGGTTATCAATGAGCACTATCTTCATCGCTCTACCTCCAATTCTGCGCCTACTGAAGCGGCGATTGCATGCAGCACTGCATAGGCTTTGTGCAGTGTTTCATCGGCTTCCGCTTGCGGGTCAGAATCGCGCACTACACCAGCACCGGCTTGCACTGCGGCGTAACCGTCACATACAAACGCTGAGCGGATCACAATGCAGGTGTCCATGTCTCCTCCGCCGCGCAGGTAACCCACCGCACCACCGTATGAACCTCGGCGATGCTTTTCGACGCCGCGCAGCAGCTCCGTGGCACGAAGCTTCGGCGCACCCGTCAAGGTACCCATATTCATGCAGGCACGGTATGCATCCAGGGCGTCGAAATCCGGGTGAAGTTCTGCAACAACCCTGCTCACAAGGTGCATCACTCGCGAATATCGATCCACTTTCATGAGCTCGGCGACCTTGCGTGTGCCTGGTAGCGCAACACGTGCTAGATCATTGCGAGCCAAATCTACCAACATGGTGTGTTCGGCGATTTCTTTGGAATTAGTGCGAAGTTCCAGTTCATTGCGGATATCCAGCTCATGATCCGCGCCTCTAGGAAGGGTTCCGGCAATAGGATAAAGCTCTACCTGGCGTGTTTCCGCAGTGAACTTCAAGCTTGATTCTGGTGAAGCACCAAACAACTCGGAACCGCCAGTGCGCACATAGAACATGTACGGACTGGGGTTGGTTTCACGTAACACACGGTATGCAGCGAAGGCATCCGGGCACGGAACTGTAAACGTTCGCGCCGGAACAACTTGATAAATATCGCCACAGTAGATGTGTTTTTGCAGTTCAATGACCTGATCGCGGAAATCTTGGTCGGTAATATCTGCTACCGCGCGTAATACTTTTTGCGGTTCTGGTTGAGGATGGCTAGGCGACGCCGATTCGATTCGCTCCGCAAATTCATTGATCACGGGCAGTAAATCTTCGCCTGCAAGCGAAAGGGCTTGCAGTTCTGCGGTTTGCGCTTGGTGGTCGATGACCAGCAGGACTTCTGCGACTAAAAACTCATAGTCAGGATAGGTGTTTACGGAATCACTGACCTCCGGTAAGGATTCAAACGATCCCAGATAGTCGAAGGCGAATCCCCCAGCAATAAAGGGCCAACCTTCGATCTCGTAGCCAGGATCCATTTGCAGGGTACGCAAGACCTCGATGCTGCTGCAGGCCGTTAGCCGTTCGCGTTCGTCGGCAGCCCTGCTTGGCGGAAAGATGAGTTCTTCACCTAGTTTGCTGTGAATGCGGTCCCTAAGAATTTCCCCTGAGGGGGAAAGTGGCGTTATTTGGACATGCTCCATGTGGCACGTGATGCGCGCGCTCGCCTTCAATACGGCAATCGAAGAAAGTCCCTGCTTGGAGGCTATGTCTGCGCTTTCCAGGAGAATCACATCGTCGCCGCTGTCTAAGTGGGAAAACAGGGCTGAAGCATCCTCATGGTATCGAACTTGCCGCGTAAAATACTTCGGAATCATAGAGCCTCCATGGCGGCAGTGAGTGCGCCGATCGCCTTGGAAACATCAAGGTCATGCACCGGGCTTGCGCTGGGGTCTTCGCCAGCAAGGTCGCCGAGCAAGGCGCGTACATAGTTGACGTCCTTATCGCCACGACCAGAAAGATTGACCAGGATATTGAGTTCTTCCCCGGTTTCTTCGGTGAGCTCAGCGAGCTTGAGCGCGTATGCAAGGGCGTGGCTGGATTCCAATGCCGGAATAATGCCTTCGTAGCGAGACAATAGGCGGAATGCCTGCAGAGCTTTTGCGTCTGTGATGCCGACATATTCCGCGCGGCCAGATTCCAAAAGGTGGGCATGCTCTGGGCCAACACCTGGGTAATCCAAACCGGCTGATACAGAGTGTGAATGGAGGACGGAATCGTCTTCTGCAAGCATGACATAGGAACGTGAACCATGGAGGACTCCGACGCGTCCGCGGCACAGTGGTGCGCCATGCTTTCCGGAATCGAGCCCTTCACCTGCGGGTTCTACACCGATAAGGCGAACATTCTCGTTTCCTTCTTTATTGGTGAGGTAATCAGCGAATGCGCCGATTGCGTTGGAGCCGCCGCCAACAGCTGCAACCACGACGTCTGGGAGGGCGTCGATACGCTCGAGCATTTGCTCGCGGGATTCACGTGAAATCACTGCCTGGAATTCTTTCACGAGCGTTGGGAACGGGTGTGGTCCAGCAGCGGTACCGAGCAGGTAGTGGGTGTCTTTGTACGTTTTTACCCAGTCCATCAGTGCGACATCGATGGCATTTTCCAGGCCGTTGCCTTCCACTTCCTCAACTGGGACAACTTCCGCACCCATGAGACGCATACGATACACGTTTGGCTGCTGGCGGGCGATGTCGCGGGCGCCCATGTAGATGGTGCATTTCATGCCGAAGAGCGCGGCGACCATAGCGGTAGCGGTTCCGTGTTGACCAGCGCCAGTTTCGGCAATAAGCCGAGTTTTTCCAAGTCGTTTAGCCAGCAGAGCCTGTGCGATTACTTGGTTTCCCTTGTGTGCGCCGCCGTGAACGAGATCTTCGCGTTTTAAGAAGATACGGGCCTTACCCTTTCCTTTTCCAGCGAGTGGGAGGTTTGAACACTCGGTAATGGGGGTTGGGCGTCCAAGGTAGTTTACGTAAAGTTCGCGGAGTTCTTTGGCAAACGTTGGGTCATTAATAGCATCTACGTATGCTTGTTCAAGTTCGTCGAGGACTGGATAGAGCATTTCGGGGACGTATTGGCCGCCAAAGTCGCCGAAATAGGCGTCGATAAGAGTTTCGCGACGTTTGATTTCTGGGGTTTTCATTGTGGTGCCTTTCTGAGTGAATGTTTTCACTTTTCGGCGGGGCTACCACACGAATGAAGAAAAGCCCGCGCTTCAAAGTGAAGCTTGCGAGCCTTACATGCGTCGATTCAACCGTGGCCCGCTAGCTAGCGCGCCACCACCAGTTGATGGATAGAGGTTTTACTGAATTCGACATGCGACCACATTATCGCGTTCAAACCCGGTTAGGCAACTCTCCCCCCGCTGCGTCACGACGTCGCGAAAACTGCATGTTTCACGTGAAACATTGGCGTGGGTTTGCGGCAAGGTGAAGGGGGCTAGGCGCTGTGAGTGAATAATTTCCCCCTTCTGGGTGAGGGATATTGTTGGCAGAAGAATATGCAGGTGAAAGGTCATTTATAAGAGCTTTGAATCGTCAATATTGTCGAATCATAGGCAAGATTGGCGAGCGCTGTTTTGTCTTTGAGTTTCGAGCCGTATCGTAGTTGTGTCGCATGAATGACAAAACCCTTTTTTGACTTAAACTGTGAGCGCTATGTACGCGTGTCGTTAGCGCCCCGTTTGTTTCAAGGCTTTAAGTTAACAACGAACATGTAAATAATGAATATATGCACTATGAACACTAAGTTTATGAGTGTGTATCTAAAACAATGAGGTTTGTTTCGATGTCTTCCGCAGAGGTGTTATCCAAGCTCATGAGATCGAATGCTGGGATAATTTGTACCCGTGATGCACTTGCTACAGGTATATCAGCCCCGACATTTCTAACATTCGTGCGGAATCAAGGATTGGAACGTGTAGCGCACGGGGTATATGCGGAACCTGGAGTATGGATCGATGAACTTTGGGTGCTGCATAGAAGGGTAGACAGAATTATATTTTCGCACCTCACTGCCCTGTATCTTCATGGAATTCGGGAATATGAGCCGGAGAATATTCATGTCACGGTGCCAACGGGATATAACGCCACGAATCTGCGGGGTGAAGGATTTGAGGTGTTTTCAGTAAAGAAAAGCGCTTTTGAACTGGGGAAAACCACGGTAAGAACGCCGGAAGGTAATTTGGTTCCCGCATACGATTTAGAGCGAAGTATTTGTGATCTTGTGCGGAGCCGTGGCCAGCTGGAAAAGCGAAACCTGATTGAAGCACTCGAGCTATATGTGCAGCGACCTGATAAGGATTTGAATCAGCTGGCGAAATACGCGGAGGAATTGCGAGTATGGCGCGTACTAAAGCCATATTTAGAGATTCTTTTATAATGAATTGGCCCAACCGGTAGGCTCGTCTTTCAATGCATGTTGGAGGGTGTTTGTAAAACGAGCCTTCATAGGTGGTAAATCGTCCAGATGAAACCACCGGACTTCGGAGTTTTCATCGTCAGCAACATGGGCGTGCCCAGCCGTTGGACGACACAGGAACGCAATGTCCATATAGCTAGCGACGTCGTTATTGGGGTAGGTCACCGGGCCAACTGCCTGAACCCAAATGACTTTCACGGGCTCAACTTGGACACCAGTTTCTTCAAGGCACTCGCGGCAAGCGGCAATATCGGGCTGCTCGCCAGGATCGCAAATACCGGTGATCGGAGTCCATTGGTTATTGTCTTTGCGGCGAACAAGAAGGATTTGCTCATCCTGGATCACAAACACGGAAACACCAGGCAACCACAGTTCAGCGTGGCCAATGTGTGCTCGGAGATCGCGAATGAATTGTGGAGTAGCCATAGAGTTACTTGTCTGACGCTGCAGCCGCGCGGCGTGCCGCTTCAAGGTCGATGGTGGCGCCACCTTCACACGAGCCATTCAAAGCGCACGATCCACAACCTCCAGAAACGCCACAATCTGCGGCTGGATCAGATGGCTCGGAAGAACAGCAGCCCTCGGAGGCGGTGGCGGCGGCCTGGGCGTCGATAAGCGCGACCGTGTGAGCGGCCATCCCCGCGCCCATACCAAGGAATACCAACCACGCCACAGCCGAAATGACCACCAGGAGCCACATCCAGCCACTAGCCGATGCAGCAACAATGCCGCCGAACGCTAGAAACAGGCCAGCGAGCGTCCAAAACGGGCCAGCGATGCGGTGCGCAGTCTGCCATAGCTCCTGTGACTTGCGTACCTCAGGAACCCGAATACCAATGACCGCATTACCGGGGAGCTTTTGGGTCCATGCCAACACCCCAATAATTGCGGTGAGGATCGCGATGACAAGTAAAACGACGGCGAGCAGGATCATATTGCCAGCTTAGTCCCCAGGGGCTAAGCAGCAGTATTTATGCTTCGGAAATAGCTGCAGGCAGTGAAGATAAGCGAGTGAAATGTATCCCAACGAGTTCTAATGGTGATGAGCCATGCAGTAACGTTGCCGAGTAAAGGCAATTCCGATCAAGAAATGTGGCCGTCATGGAATTAAAAACACTGTCGCAGTCATTGCTGTTTCGCATTGTTGTGGCAATCATCCTTGGCATAGGATGCAGCTTCTTTTTCCCAGCCGAACTCGCTCGTGTGTTTGTAACGTTCAACGAGCTGTTCGGAAACTTTCTGAAGTTCTTTATTCCCGTACTGATTTTCGCGCTCATCACTCCAGCTATCGCAGGCATTGGTAAAGGCGCCGGAAAATGGTTGGCAATCACCACTGGTATTGCGTATACCTCTACTATCTTCGCTGGTCTTATGGCATACGTGGCGGCAAACGCCGTGTATCCGAGCCTCCTAGAAGGCGAAGAAGTGATGAAGGCCTCCGACATTGATGCGGGAGCGTTGGGGCCGTACTTCACCATTGAAATGCCGCCTCCAATGGGCGTAATGACCGCCCTGTTGTTGGCATTCTGCATTGGTGTGGCAATGACCGCCGTGAAAAGTGACACCCTATATGCGGGAATGCGTGACCTTGAACGCGTAATCATGCGCGTGATTTCCAAGTTCGTCATCCCATTGTTGCCGCTGTTTATCTTCGGCGTGTTCCTGTCCATGGGCATGAACGGAAACCTACGTGCCACCCTGGAGCAATTTGCCAAGGTGCTTGTTCTGGCGATCGTGCTTACCGTTGTATTGCTGCTCATCCAGTTCTTTGTAGCTGGCGCACTCTCCGGGAAAAACCCCTTCACCAGCTTGAAGAACATGATGCCGGCATACGCGACGGCATTGGGTACTTCATCCTCGGCCGCCACAATTCCTGTGACGTACGCCTGTGTGAAAAAGAATGGTGTAGCTCCAGGTGTTGCAGGCTTTACCGTGCCGCTTTGTGCTACAACGCACCTTGCTGGTTCCATGCTCAAGATCGGGCTGTTCGCATTTGCCATCGTGTATATGGATGGAATCGATGTTGGTCCAGGTAAAGCACTGGGATTCATACTGATGCTCGGTGTCACCATGGTTGCTGCACCAGGTGTTCCAGGTGGCGCGATCATGGCAGCGGTAGGCTTGCTTTCCTCCATGCTGGGCTTTAGCGATGACCAAGTTGCTTTGATGATCGCAGCGTACATCGCCATTGACTCCTTCGGTACGGCATGTAACGTGACGGGCGACGGCGCAATCGCCCTGATTGTGAACAAGCTGACCAAGGGCAAGATCGAGCGAGTAGCCCAAGAAGAGGGTGAAAATCGGATAGAGATCATCGAAGAAGACGTCCAAGCCTCAGGAAAGGTCAACTAGTACGGAGTACTGTGGCTTACGAAGTCTGAAAAGGCCCTCCCCTGGTAAAGCAATTTGTAACGGCAGCTGCAAATCTTTACCAGGGTTCTTCAATTGTGAGCCAATGCTTCCCCGGTTGAGTTATCCCGGACGCGAATTAAATACCAAAAGTCGAAGAGATTACACTGTTCAGCATGAACAATCCCAGCGACTCTCCTGCATATCGTTATTCTGCTGAACTTGCCGGTCAAATTGAGCAACACTGGCAAGAATATTGGCGGAATCAAGGCACGTTCCACGCACCGAACCCGGTGGGTGCATTAGCCGCAGAAGGGCCGCTACCTGCAGAGAAGCTGTTTGTTCAAGATATGTTTCCGTTCCCTTCCGGGGCCGGCCTGCATGTTGGACACCCGCTGGGATATATCGCTACTGATACCTTTGCCCGGTTCAATCGGATGATGGGCAAAAATGTTCTGCATACCTTGGGCTATGATGCGTTTGGCCTGCCTGCGGAGCAGTACGCGATTCAAACGGGAACACATCCACGCATTAAAACCCAAGAATCCATTGACAATATGGAGCGGCAGCTGAATAGGCTTGGATTGGGCCACGATAAACGGCGTGCCATTGCCACCATTGATACGGATTATTATCGCTGGACGCAATGGATTTTCCTGCAGATTTTCAATTCTTGGTTTGATACAGAGTCAGACAAAGCCCGTCCGATTGCCGATCTGCTGCCATTACTCAAGTCCGGTGCGCGCCCAATTCCGGAACACTTGGTAGAGGAATTCGGCACAGCTGATTTCAATGCATTAGATAGCGTCCAACAGGCGAAGGTTGTGGATGAATACCGCCTGGTGTACCGCTCCTACTCGACCGTGAATTGGTGCCCCGGTTTAGGGACCGTACTGGCAAATGAAGAAGTGACGGCGGACGGTAAATCCGAGCGTGGTAACTTCCCAGTGTTCCGCAAAAATCTTTCTCAATGGATGATGCGGATTACGGCCTACGCGGATCGCCTGATTGATGACCTTGATGCGCTTGATTGGCCCGATAAAGTGCGCTCCATGCAGCGTAATTGGATTGGGCGTTCGCGCGGTGCAGAGGTTGATTTTGCTAGCCACGGTGAGAATATCACGGTGTTTACTACGCGTCCAGACACGTTGTTTGGCGTTACGTACATGGTTCTCGCACCCGAGCATGAGCTTGTCGACGTCCTGGTAGCGGCGGGCTCTGGTAGCTACGAGGGCGTCGATACGCGGTGGACGTTTGGGGCGGACTCCCCCGCCGAGGCTGTGGCGGAGTATCGCAAGGCTATTGCCGCGAAATCGGATTTGGAACGCCAGGAGAACAAAGAGAAAACGGGTGTGTTCCTTGGTGCTTATGCCGTGAACCCCGTCAGCGGTGAGGAAATCCCAGTCTTTATCGCCGATTATGTTCTCTCTGGTTACGGTACAGGCGCGATTATGGCTGTGCCGGGCCACGATGAACGAGACCACGAATTCGCCAAATTGTTCGGACTTCCGATTGCTGAGGTTGTTGCCGGTGGCGATGTGATGGAGGCTGTGTTTACAGATCCGGGGGTTGTGGTTAATTCCGCCAACGACGCGGGCTTGGATATGAATGGCATGGGCAAAGAAGAAGCCGTTGCTGCGAGTATTGCTTGGCTTATTGAGCGCGGCCTAGGACGGGAAAAGGTCCAATACAAACTGCGTGACTGGCTCTTTGCCCGCCAGCGTTACTGGGGAGAACCGTTCCCAATCGTTTATGACGAAGATGGCATCGCCCACGCGCTACCGGAATCCATGCTGCCGGTGGAGCTTCCAGAGGTTGAGGACTACAAACCAGTATCCTTTGACCCCGAAGACAGTGAATCTGAACCGCATCCCCCATTGGCAAAAGCTACCGAATGGGTTGAAGTGGAATTGGACCTGGGCGACGGCTTAAAGAAGTATCGTCGAGACACCAACGTCATGCCACAATGGGCGGGCTCATCCTGGTACCAATTGCGTTATATTGACCCGCAGAATAATGAGAAATTCTGTGACCTGGAGAATGAACGCTATTGGACCGGCCCACAGTTCCCAGGTGATTGTGGTGGCGTTGATCTCTATGTTGGTGGCGTGGAGCATGCAGTATTGCACCTGCTGTATGCACGTTTCTGGCACAAGGTCCTCTACGACCTCGGGCACGTAACTTCCTTCGAACCATACCGCCGGCTGTTTAATCAGGGCTATATCCAGGCTTTCGCATACACCGATGCCCGTGGTGTGTACGTTCCCGCGGCCGAGGTAGAGGAAAAGGAAGGCAAGTTCTTCTACAACGGTGAAGAGGTCACGCAAGAATACGGAAAGATGGGGAAGTCGCTGAAAAACTCCGTCTCCCCCGATGAGATCTGCGACAATTATGGTGCTGATACGCTCCGTGTCTACGAGATGTCTATGGGTCCCCTTGATACATCGCGCCCTTGGGCTACAAAAGACGTTGTAGGCGCTCAGCGTTTCCTGCAGCGGATGTGGCGCCTTGTTGTTGATGAGGCGAGCGGCCAACTTTCGGTTATCGACGCCGCGCTCACCGATGAAGACAACAAGGCTCTACACCGCACAATTGCTGGTGTGCGCGAGGATTACCAGGGCCTTCGCATGAACACAGTGGTGGCGAAACTCATCGAATACGTGAATTATCTGACCAAGACTTACCCCTCTGGTGCACCTCGAGAAGCCATCAAGCCGTTGGTGCTGATGGTTGCCCCAGTTGCACCGCATATTGCGGAAGAACTTTGGTCACGTTTGGGGCATAAAGACACGTTGACCTATGAGAGTTTCCCTGCCTTCGACGAACAGTGGCTGGTAGATGAGACAATCGAATTGCCAGTTCAGGTGAATGGAAAAGTCCGCGGGCGTATCCAAGTTGCTGTGGATGCAGACCAAGATGCAGTCGTTGAGGCTGCATTAGCAGATGAACAAATTGCAGTACATGTTGCAGGTAAAACAGTGGTCAAGCACATTGTTGTACCTGGACGTATGGTGAACCTTGTGGTGAAGTAACTTCCCACAATTTAAGGCTGAGGTCGACTGAAACAACGTTGGCGTCAGCCTTTTGCATATCTGGATCTGTATAAATACACGTCCTGTCTAAATACATAGTTTTCCAATAGCATGAGAGATGGAGTTATGCGCTTTTGGGTAGTGCTCTTACTGCATAGAGGTGCTTATGTCTTCAATCTCGACCAGTCCCCGATTATTAGTCTCTGATTTGGTGTGTGATTTGGCGCGATGATGTCAGCATCTGTCATTTTCTTCTTTTCAATTGCTGAGTACCGTTGAGGCCCGTGCAAATAGGTGTGCTGCCTGAACATTGTTACCTTGGTGTTGTTTTTTGAATTCGTTTTTCGGCCTGTTCGCGGCTCGGTGAATTATTGCAGGTATTACGCTTGCATCATTGTCTTTGTAAAAAGAATCCAAGTTTAGGTAGTGATTATTCTGCGCCGCCGTGTATCAACATGGTGTTTCCGAATAAACCAGGACCACTCGAAGCGATGCAGTGCCGTGCTGAGAGACTACAGTGTGATCACTGCGCTACCAATAGACGCATCAGAAGCTGTGAGCTGAAACATTGGTACCTTGGCTGCACTATCGTTGTACTGCGGAAAGATTAGTCTTTTCCATGAATTCCTGAGAATTTACCAATGGGATCTTTAGTTTGGTTAAGGTCATCCGTTAGGCTGTTGGAAGTTGTATTGTTTTGTTTTTGGGAGATCTGAATGACTGAACCTTTTAATCCCTACGACCCTAATGGGCAACAGCCCCATTTCAATCAGGGTTACGGAGCTGGCATGCCCTACGGTGCTATGCCAAATGGAATGATGAAGCCAGATAACCAGCTGGTATGGACAATCCTGAGCACGATTATTTGTTGTGTGCCGCTTGGGGCGATTGGTATCTACTACTCAATGCAGGTGGATAAATATTGGGAAGCAGGCATGTATGCAGAGGCTGAAGGTGCATCACGAAAAGCGAAGAACTTTGCGATTGCTGGAGCAGTGAGCATCGTTATTTTGTTGGTTCTCTACATCATTTTCATCGTCATGTTAGCGATGTTTGGCCAGGCTAGTGAGTCAACTAGCAGCTACTAAGCGAAAGTGTTCAGCGGTTCGCCAGTTGCGGGGATGTGGCTGCTGAACGCTTAATGCACGTGCATTGTGGCAAAAATGGGGGTAAAAATACCCCCATTGTGAGCTACGTCATACTTGACTTTCTGTGGGTGAAAAGGACATCTCTGTAGCAGATAAGATTTCCTCAAATTATGCGATATTGTCCTTCTATCAATGACTCAGTGTCGATGCTGTTCGGTAATCTGTTGGTCAAAACGTTGCACATGAAATTCGGGAGTAAATATGACTTACCCTGATAGTCCGAATAATCATCAAAATAATATGTATCCCCAGAATCCAGCGCCGAATAATGGTGCTAACCCATATGCTGCTGGCGAGAATCCGTTCGCAGACGCAGGCAATCCCTATGCTTCACCTCCGCAGCCCGTCTACGATCCCATGAACGACCCGAACATTTATCCACCAGCGCAGTATGGCCAGTCGCAAAACCCCTATTGGCAGCAGCCTTACATGATGCAGCCCATGCAGTCAGTCCCGGATAACAACATGGTTTGGTGTATCCTATCAACACTTTTCAGCGTGCTGTTATGTTCGCCGTTTGCGCTTTTGGGCGGCATTGGAATCTATTTTTCTACCCAGGTGGATAAGCGTTGGCGGATGGGTTACCAAAACGAGGCTGCCGACGCCGCCAAGAAGGCTAAGCTGTTCGCGATCCTGGGCGTAGCAGTCCCACTCGTTCTCACCATCATGTATTTGATGGTTTACCTCATTCTTGGCATTCAGGAAGTATCAGACATAGGCGAGTATTAAGTTTTGCATATTTACGAGCCGTAACCGGGCCACACGTGCTCTAAATGTGCTACAAAACCCCCAATAAGGGGGTATATAAGGTGATAGTTCACTGTTAAATACTTGAGGAAATTAGTCGCGGGTTGATATGGTCGAGACGTTTTTGTGTAAAACAATCGATTCGATAAGGGAGTTCATATGACGAACCCATTTGCTTCTAATGAGGCTATGCCTGGTGGTCAAAAGCCAGATAACTACCTAATTCTAACTATTCTCTGTACCCTTCTTTGCTGCTTGCCTATCGGTGCATACTCCATCTACCTCTCCCTTCAGGTCGATAAGCTGTGGTCAGCTGGTCAGTATGCTGAGGCTGCACAAGCTTCTGAGAGCGCTAAGAAGTTCGCCATCATTGGTGCTGTACTAGGCATCGTGCTCATGGTCCTCTATTTCATCCTGCAGATCTTCGTTTTCGCTGCAGGCACCGGCGTCGATGCTGTGGACACTGGCGAGTAGAAAACACTAAAGTAAGTCGGCATGAACACTCATACCTGCACTCATGATTCTCATACAAAGGAATCTCCAGTAGCCCCTCTTGCGGTTGCGGCTGGTGCAGTGTGTGGGTGTTTTTTGCTGCATTTAGCGGATCCAACTACGCCGGGTGGGCCTACCCCGCTATGTCCCACTAAGGCGATTTTCGGCATTAATTGCCCTGGTTGTGGCAGTGCTCGGATGATTTATTCTCTGACGCATTTGGATATTCCAGCCGCTGTTCACTACAACGCGGTTGGTGTGTTTGCACTTTTTCTGCTGGCTTGGAGCTGGTTGGTTTGGTTTGGTCGCACTTTGGGGAAGCGGCTACCTAACTGGAATAACTGGAAACATTCGTCATTAGCAATCGGGATCATTATCGGGGTGTGGTTCATTATTCGGCTGCTTCCGTGGGAACCATTCCGCTCGCTGCAGGTGTAGTTTCGGGTTTAATTCTCGGGGGTTTACCATAGCCTGCATGGCTCGTCACAAGTTACGGTTCCTGCATGTAGCGTTGATACTGTGCGTGGTTGCAATACTTTCGCTCACACTGGGAAAGACTTGGGTCACTATCGGCGGGTTATGGAAAACGGGGGCGCATGAAAGACGTTCGCTGGACCTCATTCCATTCTTAGATTTCTTTACGGCCACAACGTGGTTTGCGCCAACATTCAATTTGGTTGGCAATATCGCTATGTTCGTTCCGTTTGGGATACTGCTGGCGTTTTCGGGATGGTTTCGGAAATTCCGCAGGAATGTGGTTGCGTTGGTCGCCGCTGTTGCCTTCGCGTTTAGTTTTTCTTTGGAGAGCATCCAGTTTTTGTTGAAGATCGGGTACACGGATACGGGTGATCTGATTTCGAATACCTTGGGAGCGGCCTTGGGGGCGCGGTCGGCTGTGGAGATGATGCGTAAGGCTTCACGGTTGGCATGTCAGTTGATGGTGTACGCCTGTTGCCTGTTTGCTGCGACGGTATTTTTCTTGTTGGACTTGGTTCCAGCATTGCTTGAAATTCTGCCGAAATGGCTCCAATAAGGGAAGAAATAACCAGTTTCCACTTTGGGGTACGAATGAATAATTCGACCCCGGAAAAGGCCCATAATATCTCGCGTGCCACCGGTTTATTAATTTAGTTACCGCGCTGTTATAAGGCCGTTATATTCGGTGCTGAATTGCTCTTAGGGTAAGCAAGTGAGGTTCAATATCAATTCTTTGAAAGCGCGGAATAATGCGATAGTTAATACGCTATAAATGATTCATGAGTCTATTGTTGGCAGCCAGGACACCAGAATAAATTCCGGCCCTCCAACACTGAATGCGAGATTGGTGTTCCGCAAATATGGCAAGGGTTTCCGTCGCGCCGGTATACGTACACTTCCCCACCGTGGTCGTCTTTGCGGGCGGGTCGGTTCATGGCTTCTGGTGTGTGTTCTGGGCGTACTGTGTCGATGCGGCCTGAAGAAACGCCGTCTCGCATAAGGAGAACAAGATCGGACCAGATGTCCTGGAAAGTTTCTGTGTCTATCGCTGTGCCAGGAGTTGTGGGGTCAATGCCCAAACGAAACAATGTTTCCGCGCGATAGATATTTCCCACGCCTGCAAAAAGCTTTTGATCCATCAGAAGTGATGCAATTGAGCGGGATGAACGCTGAACTTTGGTGCGAATGGAGGTTGGGTCGGCGTCGATACGCAATGGGTCGGCGCCGAGTTTTGCCACTTTCTGCTGCATTTCAGCCTCGGTGAGCAATGTGCACCACTGTGGCCCGCGGAGATCGGCGGCGGTGGTGGAATTGGCGAGGCGGAGGCGAACTTGGCCGACTGGCGGCGCGAGTGGGGATAGCCGTAGCGTCCCAATCAAGCCCAGGTGAATGTGGACGATATGCGCGGGCTTCGCGGCGTCGAAAAGCAAAAATAGGTGCTTGCCCCAGGCTTCGGCGCTGGTGAGGCGACTGCCGTTGAGTGTCGACGCCGCGGCAAACCTGCCCTGAGGTGACGTTACGGTGACCGGTGCGCCGCCGAACGTGGATTCGAGTTCGTTGGCAAGACGATGAATGACGTGACCTTCAGGCATGGTGTGTCATCCTAGTCTGGGAATACCGGCCGAGCCTAGTGTGGCGCAAAAGTTAGCGTGACCTGCGTGGCAATTAAGTTGTGCACGTTAAAGACTAAGATATTGACGGTTAGGGAACCGCCATACTACGGAAGGCCACACACATGCCACAAGCCATCGGGTTTGATCGCGAACGTTACATCGAAATGCAGTCGCAGCACATCAATGAACGACGGCGGGCGATCGGAGGGAAACTCTATCTCGAAATGGGGGGCAAACTCTTTGACGATATGCATGCGTCGCGTGTCCTGCCTGGTTTTACACCGAACAATAAAATCGCCATGTTGGAACGGATCAAAGACGATCTAGAGATCGTGGTGTGTATCAATGCCAAGGATCTGCAGCGCAAGAAAGTACGTGCAGACCTTGGCATTCCTTATGAGGAGGATGTTCTCCGCTTGGTGGATGCCTTCCGAGAAGGCGGTTTCCTGGTTGAGCATGTGGTGCTCACGCAATTGGAGCCAGAAAACCAGGCGGCGAATGAATTCCGGGAGCGGCTGCAACGGTTGGGGCTCAAGGTTGCTTGTCACCGCACGATTGCGGGGTACCCCACGGATATTCGCCGAATCGTCTCCGCGGAAGGGTTTGGACGCAACGACTATGTAGAAACCACTCGCGACCTTGTTGTGGTGACTGCGCCGGGGCCAGGGTCCGGCAAATTAGCTACCTGCCTTTCGCAGGTGTACCACGATCATCAGCGCGGGATCGCGGCGGGCTATGCAAAGTTCGAAACATTCCCAATTTGGAATCTTCCGATCGAGCATCCTGTGAACCTCGCCTACGAAGCCGCAACAGTTGACCTCGATGACATCAACCTCATCGACCCATTCCACTTGGCAACCTACGACAAGCAAGTGACCAGCTACAACCGCGACGTCGAAGTGTTCCCCTTGGTCAAAGCGCTATTGATGGAGATTTCTGGGGAGTCACCGTATGCATCCCCAACAGACATGGGTGTGAACATGGCTGGCTATTGCATCACCGACGACGAAGTATGTTGCGAGGCTGCTCAGCAGGAGATCATCCGCCGCTATTACAAGGCGCTGGTTGAGGAACGCCGCTCTGAAACGGACGACACCACGCTATCGGACCGTGCAGCGATGGTGATGAGCAAGGCGCATATCGACGCCACGAACCGCCAGGTGGTTGCTCCAGCTTTGGCGTTGGCGGAAGAAACAGGCGATCCTGCGGCGGCAATGATGCTCTACGATGGCACGATTATCACCGGCAAAACCACTCCGCTGCTGGGTTGCTCCGCGGCAGTGGTGCTGAATGCCCTGAAACACCTGGCGGGGATCGATCGTGCGGTGGATCTCCTCTCCCCTGATTCGATTGAACCGATTCAAACTCTGAAAACCCAGCACCTGGGGTCGCGGAATCCACGGTTGCATACCGATGAAGTGCTGATTGCATTATCAGTTTCCGCCGCGACTAACGATGATGCGCGACGAGCTCTGGATAAACTGCAAAGTCTTCGTGGTTGCGATGCGCATACCACCACGATTCTTGGGCCTGTTGATGAGAGCATTTTCCGGAATCTGGGAGTTTTAGTAACTTCCGAGCCGGAGTATCAAATGAAATCCCTGTACCGCAAGCGCTAGAAAAGCGTATAAACATAGTTAACTGAGAAGTTTTTATGTAATTCTGGAAAACTCGGGAAGAAAACCCTACGGTTTTCCTGGGGGCTTCCAGTTGAAAACGGGTTTGGATAACCTGAAAAGGCGTAGAAGATCGCATTTTGGTGTCCTAACCCGTTTTTCTTATCGAAGATTTTTGCTATCGATTGCGGGGAATTTGTTTTGTAACTTCTTTGACTATGGCTATTTTGATGCAGAACAAAACCGTGCAAGTTAATGAAGTCAGTTTCTTTCTTGGGGGTGGGGCATATTCAGTGCCCTGGCCTGCCATGTTTGCTAATCGCTACCCCCACTATTTGTGTTCGTTGTTACCTTGAAAGGGGTTCTTCTGTGGTAGCACTGAAAAAAATGTCAGAGTAACGGGAGAAAAGATATCGAAAGGAGGGCGCTGTGGTTGTACGCGATCCCGTAGCAGAAGCGCTTGCACTTCAAGCTGCATCTACTGAACAAGCTTCGTGGTCATTTTTGCGTTCACCGCTGGCCCCAGTAATCGCATCCGTGCTTGGGGCAATATATGCCAGAGACCGGCGTAGCATCACTGGTATCGAACTTATTGATGAACTCGATTCTTTACTTTTGGAAATGCGGGAAGCTGGTTTTGAGTTACCCAAAGCAACAGCGGAATATGTGAATGAATGGGTGCGTGCAGGGTACTTGCACCGCCATAGTCCAAGGGATTCAGTTGATGAATATTATCAACTTTCTCCCGCATCATATCGCGCGATGAATTACCTTTCCGAGGTTCAAAATCCATCACGCACGGCAACTCGTTCTCGCCTTAAAACAGTAATTGATCAATTGGAGAATTTGGCATCTGACACAGATGCTGATGAAGCACGCGTTCTCGCTGGTATTGACGATCAAATTGCAGCGTTGGAGCGGCGGAAAGAGATCATTCGTGACCGCGGTGTCGATGTTATCTCTGAAGCGGAAGCTCGTGAGCGAGCGGAAAATATTCTCCAACTTACGTCAGAAATCCCTGGCGATTTTGCTCGGGTATTAACCGAAACTGAAGATTTAGACCACCGCCTTCGCGAGCAAATTTTATTGAAAGAAATCTCTGCGGGTGATGTGTTGGAAAACATTTTCCGCGGTGTTGATTTAATTCAAAATTCCGAGGCCGGCCGATCGTTCCGTGGATTCTATGAACTTCTATTCGATCGTGAGACATCGGCGATGCTGCAAACAACGATGGATGTAATCTTGGAGCGTCCCTTTGTAGCGGCACTATTGCCAGACCAGCGTTCGCAATTGCGGTGGCTCATCCGAAACCTTGAAGATCATGCGAGCGATATATATATCGCGGTGAACGGCCTGTCCAGGTCGTTACGGAAGTTCGTACAATCACGTGACGCGGAATCACAGCAGGCACTCGCCACGGCGATTGCTGGTGCGCAGGCCAAGGCCCGGAAACTCAGCAATAAACTTGATTGGGATACGTCAGTTGAAGTAGAAATTGAGCTCACTACGCGCGAGTTCTCTTCAGTGGGGGTATGGGTCTTGGATGATCCCACTGATTACCGCATCGAAGGCGGCATGGAGGTTGCTCAGCCAAGGGAAGCGGACTTACTGGAATTGTTCCAGCGTGTGCGGGAATCTGAGATTGACTGGGGTGACCTAGAAGCATCGCTGAAACTAGTGTTGCTGGATCATCCGCGCGCAAGTATTGCGGAGATTTTTGCGCTGCGACCCCCTACGCAGGGTCTTGCAAGTGTGGTGGGAATTTTTAAGCTCGCGCTGCAATACGCGGAGCGTGGTGAAGGAACCGAGGAAGTTACTTGGACAACTTCCTATGGCAATAAGAAACTTGCAAGATTGCCAAGATATGAATTCACAGAAGCCCCAGATTTTGGTATTTCCAGTTTGAGCTTCGATCGATTGGTGCCGTGGAAAGGCACGACCGTCAAAAAGGAGCACATGTGACGGAACATAAGGAACGGGCAACAACCCTTCGTGAAGGCGATAACGGCACACTGACTGTCCTGCAGCGCCAAGCGTTCGCTGCTCTGCTGCAGGGGCCCTATGTATCAGCTGAACAAACGCCAGAACTCTTTCGGGCCATATCAGCGAACCGCGAACTGCTTGCCCAGCAACTAGATAACCTTTTCCTGTCGCTTCATGTTGACGATTCCGCCGGGGTGGCCTACGCCAAAACATGGGATGTGGATGTAGACGGAAAAACCACATTAATGCGGCGCACTCCCCTGACGTTATTGGAGAGCGCAATTCTTTTGCATCTGCGCTATGCCCTTGTGATGACCAGCCCAAGCGAACGCGCGGTCATTGGTGAAGAAGAAGTTTTTGAGGCAATGCTGCCTTACCAGGAAGTTTCCGGTACTGAAGAAAGTGCATTGCGGGAAAAGTTTGATGCTGCCTGGGGCAAACTTATAGAAAATTCGATTATTCGACCGGCGAATACTGCTGGACGTTTTGAGATTTCTCCGGTGCTTCGCTTGATCTTCAAGGGTGAAGAGATTTCAGCGCTCACTGCGAGCTACAAACGACTCATCGGAGAACACAGCGCTACTTTGAATGAAAACTCTGAGGACGACAATGAATAGTGACGTCAACGGACAATTCCGACTTTCCCAAATTCAGCTGTACAACTGGGGTACGTTCCACGGTCTGCACACCGTGGATATTGCCCGCGCGGGGCACCTCATTACTGGCGCGTCTGGCTCAGGAAAATCAACACTTATCGACGCCGTTTCCGTCGTTCTGGTCCCACCCGTCACCGTTCGCTTCAACGCGGCCGCCCAAGACACCGGTACGCGTTCGGGCCGTAACCTGATCACGTATTGCAGAGGGGCGTGGCGTCGTGAACATTCCAGCGAATTTGACGAACTCACCCAATCTTACCTGCGCACAGGTCCGCAATGGTCAGGTGTAGCGCTGACTTACGATGACGGCAAAGGCAAAGTTGTTACCGCTATTCGCTTAATGTTCTTGAGCGCTCAATGCCATCATCCGAGCGACATCGTGAACCTGTTCCTGCTGTTTCCTCGGGCAGCGAACTTATCCGAGTGCGAAAAAATCGCGAGGGAAGAACTCAACCTTCGCCAGGCAAAACACACTTGGCCAGAATTACTTGTTGTGCAGCGCAATCATGCCCCATTTATGAACGCACTGCGGAAAGAACTTGGCATTGCCGATCAAGGCGCGCTGACCCTGTTGCACCGGACACAATCCGCGAAGTCGCTCGGTGATTTAAATGCGTTAATGCGTGACTTTATGCTGCCTGAGCCACCAACGCTCCAGACTGCAGCGGCAGCCGTTGAAGGTTTTACCGAATTGAACGCCGCATACCAGTCTGTGCAGAATTCCCGGTTGCAGATCGGTGCTCTCTCCCCGATTCGGAAAGCAAATGAGCGAATAGCTGAAACGCGGAAAGAACTGGAACTCACTTCCACAGATCGCGATCACCTTGAACGGTTTATCACGGGGCATCGACTGTCCGAAGCTGAGAAGAAGATGCTTGAGGTTCGAGCCTGCGTAACAAGCGTAGAAGAAGAACTTACAGCTGCCAAGCAACGCGTCGGCCACTTTCAACACGAGCGGGACCAAGTGCGTGACCTTATCCAAGGGCGGCAAGGTATTGGTTTGGTGAATGCACGGCACGATCATGAACGCGCACAAACTCGGCTCCAAATCATCAAGAAGGAACGTGATGAATTTGAAGCAAACGCGGAGGTTCTTGATGCAACTGTTCCTGAAACCCGGGAGGGCTTCATTGATATGCGGCTCCAAGTGCAGGAACTTTGCGAGGAATTGGAGCAGAGTGCCAAGAAGTATACGAATAGACGTCAGGAACTTTACGGCGCGTACCGGGTGATCCAGGAGCGGTTGTTATCGTTGCGTAAAGAACTTTCCGCAGTTCGCAGCTACCAATCTTCGATGGATAGCGATCTTTTGGTCGTCCGCGAGGAAATATGCGATGCGCTGGATTTGCAACATAATGATCTTCCCTTTATCGCCGAACTCATTCAGGTGGATCCAGACGAGCATCGTTGGCAGGCAGTAGCTGAGCGTGTGATGCATGATTTCGCCCGAACCATGCTTGTTCCGGAGGAACACTACACGGCGTTTACTGATGCTGTTGAGGAAAAGAACCTGAAAACAAGGCTGAACTATGTTCGGCTCAGTGGCACAGATGATCTGCGGAACCAAATGCCATTCCGAGCTGGCACACTGGCAACAAAAATCCAGGTCGAGCCCGGTAGATTCCATGCGTGGATTCAACAGCAGTTGGCCATGAAATTCGACTACACCTGCGTGGACACCATGGAGGAATTCCGGAGGCAACGCCGAGCGGTGACCCGGTGTGGCCACGCCAAGCATAACGTGCGTCAACACGAAAAAGATGACCGCGAGGTGCTCACCGACCGCACGCACTGGGTGTTGAGCAGCAGCAATGACGACAAGATTGATGCGCTCACATCGGCGATCGCAGCCGCACAACAACGGTTAGCCAAAGCCGATGAAGATGCGGCGGTATTTGAAGAAAACACTAATCGTGATTACGAATCGCTTCGCGCTGGTAGGGCGATTATTGCAGTTACAGATTTCTCGGCGATTGATATTGAAGCCTGTAAGTTTGAGGTCAATCGGTGCCAAACAAAGATCGATGAACTTGTTGATGCTGAAGTAGAGCTCAAAGAGCTAAAACGTCGCTTTGTGAACGTGGAAGATGAATTGCAGCAAGCAATTGAAGAGGCAGATCGGCTTACCACGCAGCGCGGCGGTTATCTCCAGGAATTCCGGCAATCGGAGAATCTTTGCCATGAATTACAAAGCAAAGTGGAGGATTTCGGTGAACTCACGGATGAGGTGAAGGAGCGTCTAAATGCTCGGTTCCTGAACTTCACCAGGTCGATCAGGTCCGACAACATTCTCCAAGTGAAAGACCGTGTGAGCAAGGAACTGAACAAGCAGATCACAAAATGCAACCGGGAAATCCAGCAGCAAGAACGTTTAGCAATGGAAGCCATGCTGGGCTTTTTAAGCCGCTGGCCTGAGCGTTCTGGTGATTTAGTGGCTGACCAGGCATATCGCGGTGACTTCGCGGCGCTGCTGGCGCGGCTCGAAGAGGACGATTTGCCGAACTTTGAGGCTCGGTTCCGAGAAATGCTGCGTGACCAAACGAAGCAAAACCTCAATAAGTTGCTGTATCAGATCCAAAGTGCCCCTCGGGAAATCCGGGACGCCATGGAGCTTATCAATGCCTCGCTATCGACCACGGAGTTCGAACCGGGTGCCCACCTGCAAATCGAGGCACGAGAAGCACTGCCAGCCGAGGCACGCGACTTCGTGTCCAAACTGCGCGAAGTTGTTGATGGTGTACTCAATGATGAAGACGCACTTGACAGTGAAGAACGCTTCCTGAAGTTAAAGGAGGTGATTGAGCTGTTGAAGATTTCGGACGAATCTCCCGAGCGGATCTATCGACTGCGCTTGGATACCCGAAAGCACGTTACCTTCTTGGGTGTTGAACTTAACCTCGATGGTTCCAGGGGTGCTGTCTATGATTCAGCGGAAGGCCTTTCCGGTGGTCAGGCTCAAAAACTTGTGTTCTTCTGTCTTGCAGCAGCATTGCGGTATCAGCTCACGGGCGCCGGTTTAAGTGAAGCTCGTGCTCGAACGTGTGTTGTTGGGGATTGTTCGCGGTACGGAACTGTAATCCTCGATGAAGCCTTTGACCGGGCGGACGCGCGCTTTACGCGCCGTGCGATGGATGTGTTCACCAAGTTCGGTTTCCACATGGTGCTGGCTACGCCGGAGAAAATGCTGCAAACGGTGCAGGATTATATTGGCGGCGTGACTGTGGTGACCTGTGCTGATCGTAAAAAGTCAATGACCAGCCAGTTCCTGATTCAGGATGCACCAGAAGCTGAGGAGCCAGAAGAACCAGCGGATACCGATACCCAACTCGACTTTGAAGAGATCGAAGACAACGAAAAGGAAAGCGTGAAGACATAGTCGCGCTATATGTTGCGCCATGCCTGAGCTGTGGCAGTGGCATCGGGCAGGGTGGCGAGTTTCGCTGCGAACGTAGGGGCTAGTTCCGCGCACTGTATATAGCCGAATGGGAAGGTTTGTTCGTATAGAACGACGCCATTACATTCAAGGAATTCATCCGCAGCATCGCCATCCAGTGTGGCGAGTTCATCAAGTAAATCTTGGTCTGGTTCTTCGACGGAATCGCGAGACGGGATTTCCACTTGTTGGACGCATTGTGCGAGGTAACTAAACCATTCGATAGTTTTGGTTCGAGCTGATTCGTGAGTGATCTCACCGGTGCACAGCGCCGTTAACAGCACTTGCGCCACATATGGAGCAGCCGGTGAAACGGTTTCTTGGTGCACGATCGCGCTGGATAGGTGGTTGATAGCGTCGTGGATTGAGGCTTCGTTGGAACTGCGGAGTGCTTGGAGGTGGCCCGGAGTATCAGTGGCTAGACCGTACATATGCAGGATGCGGTTCCATGGGATTGTCTGTTCGTTAATCACAGTCGGTGTACACCAGCTTTTCGTCGCAGTGTCGGCATTGGAATACGTAGGCGGATAATGATGAGTTGTTGGTTCCTATGAGGTGTAGAAATTCTGCAGGTATTCCCTCTTGAAGTAGTAATTCCTGCACGTCTGGCATGGTTTGCAGTTCGTCCCAACCTGGGCTGCCGACGAAAACGGCGGCATCGTTGCAGTGTGTGAGCCAAACACTTTGCTGCCATGTGAAAAACTCTGGCGTTCGCTCGTTTATTTCTTGGAGGATTTCTTCGGGGAGGTCATCAGTTAAATCATTAAACTCTGCATCGAACATTTTGGCTGCGCTGCCATCGGCGATGCACCACGGGCAGAGATCGTCGATTTCGTCTTCCGCGTATGGGAGGAGGGCATATTTCCAGCCAGTACGTTGATTACAGCAAGGGCATTCTGCTGCGGTATCTTCTACGAATACTTCGGCGCCCACGGGGTCTGGAAAGTAACGGAACGTTGGGAGGTCAGCACGTGACCGTAGTTGGGACAATGAAAGTTCTCCTGGAAAGTGGCAGTGGAGGGTGCAAAACACCTGGTAGTAGTTAAAGTTTACAGTCGAAGGTTTAGACTACAAGGTATGGTCCAGAGCAAGATTCTTTTGTATTACAAGTTTCAACCAATCGCGGATCCTTTTGCGGTGATGCTGTGGCAGCGTGACCTCTGCGAGTCCTTGAAACTCAAAGGAAGAATTTTGATTTCGGAGCACGGGATCAATGGCACTGTTGGTGGTGAGATCAAAGCCTGTAAACGATATGTGCGAAAGACCAAAGAGTACTTCAAGGGCATCGAGTTTAAGTGGTCTGAAGGCGGCGCCGAGGATTTTCCAAAGCTTTCTGTGAAGGTTCGGGATGAAATTGTCGCGTTCGGTGCACCGGGTGAATTAAAGGTTGACGCCGATGGTGTGATCGGCGGCGGGGTGCATTTAAAGCCTGCTGAGGTGAATAAATTAGTGGAAGAACGCGGTGAGGACGTCGTGTTTTTCGATGGCCGTAATGCGATGGAAGCCCAGATCGGCAAGTTTAAAAACGCGATCGTTCCGGATGTGCGTACCACGCATGACTTTATTCCGGAGATTGAATCGGGTAAGTATGACCATCTGAAAGATAAACCCGTGGTCACCTATTGCACGGGTGGTATCCGCTGCGAGATCTTATCGGCGCTAATGATTAACCGAGGGTTTAAAGAGGTGTACCAAATCGATGGCGGCATTGTCCGCTACGGCGAAAAGTTTGGCAATAAGGGCTTGTGGGAAGGCTCGTTGTATGTGTTCGATCGGCGGATGCATATGGAATTTGGTGACGACGCCGCGCAGCTCGGGCATTGCGTCCAGTGCAACGCTCCCACGAACATGTTTGTGAACTGCGACAATGGTGAGTGTCGCAAGCAAGTCTTAATGTGTGACGCTTGCGCTGCATCACTATCAGATTCCAATTGTGGCAGCGAGACCTGCAGTTCGGAGAAATGAGGGTAGGCTAATTCTCATGAGTATTGTGAAGATTAATGCGCTGACCGTTCCCGAGGGCCATGGCGAGGAACTTGAAAAAAGGTTCGAAGCTCGGAAGCATGTTGTGGATAATGCCCCGGGATTCGAAGGTTTCCAATTATTGCGCCCAGTAGCTGGGGAAACTCGCTACTTCGTGGTTACCCAGTGGGCCGATGAGGAATCTTATCAAGCATGGCGTGATGGCGATGAACGTAAGGCCGGAAAGAAAGACGACGCGGCCGCACATGATGGTGATAAGAAGCCAGTAGCAAAGAGCTTCGAACTCTTAGAGTTTGAAGTAGTGCTGGGTTCGCAGCCAAAGCATGCCTAATCTGCACCTTCTTGAGGACACAGTATTTCTGAGCCCCCGCGACGTCGATACGCTCGTTGCGGGTGTTGTGGAGGTGCGTGCCCCAGCATTAGTGCAGATCAATGGGGATATTCTGGTTGCGTGCGATGCCCGAACAGTCCCCATCGGCGATGATTGGCAGCGCACTGGAGGGGCGATGGCGTCTGATTTGCCAAACCCAAACTCCCTGGTCCTGGTGCGGAAATCGAAACCTGAGGTGCTGCGCCGGGGTTGCCATGAACCGAAAATGGGCTTTTCCGATCCCTCGTTTATTACCGATGGGCGCCGCCTCGCACTATTCCATGCGCGCAGTGCAGACGTGGGTTTCTTTGGTTCTGCACCGTGGCGGTCTGATACTGACCGCAATACGTTGCATATCGACGTCGCGCTCTCCGATGATGGGGGCCTCACCTGGGCGTTTCAGTCCGTCACGGGCAGCGTAGCTGCTGGTGTATCGGGTGCATTCGCAACGAGTGGGCATGGTGTGTGCGTGGATAATGTCTGGTTGCAGCCAGGTGTGGTCCGTGATCTTGAGGGGAGGACCCGGCACATAACGTGGCGCAGTACAGATCGCGGTAATACCTGGCACGCTGGGCAGCCATGCGGACATGATTGCGATGAATCTACCTTCGAACGTCTGGGCGATGTGCTGGTGATGTCGGCACGTTCCAACTCGGGGTTTGCATCGGGAACGTTAGGGCGATGGTGGGCGACTTCGACAGACCTTGGTGAAACCTGGAGTGAGCCGGTGTGGTGTGAAGAGCCTGCGGCGGCGGCCTGTAATGCATCGCTTGTGCGCACACCGTTCGGGCTTGCATTGGTATATGCGCAGGCTGGACGTGTTGGTGGCGCAGTGGATGTGTTCGATGGCGATGGATGGCGGCGTTGGGCTGAGCTGGGCGTCGGTAAGCATTTTGGGTATGCGGACGCATTGTGGCTGAATGGGCAGCTTTACATAATCTACGAATCGAATGGATGTTTGCGGCGGGCGGTGTTGGAGGTTAGCGCTGGCCAATAATCAGCATTGTGCCGAAGCCGGTCATCCACGCGAGTGTAAACGGCATGAGGAACCAAATGATGGCCAGCCACGGACGCCACCTGTTATACGAACGCCACTTCAAATAGGTGATCCAAGCTGCCAAGATCGTGCCACTGAAGGCGATAATTCCGGGCACCAGGGGGAAAATAATTTCGTATTCTCGGCTGCAGATCCAGTCGGAAATTCCAGCGTCGCACAGCGGCCCGCCATTGGTCCTGGAGATGATCGCAATAATGAACGCGGTGAGAAACGTCAATACGGGCACGCTAATAGCAAAAGCTATCGCCTGCCTGGTGGAACTCTGATTTCGCTCTAGCCTGATGAGCGGATCGTCTTGGACCTGTTCACTGGGTTCCTTGCCCATTGAAAGTTCAATTGCAAGACGTAGCTCCTCCGAAATCTCATGATTACCTGGCAGATTGTTTTCCGGGTGGTTTGGGAAACGTTCTTCGCCGCGGGAGTCATGAGGGTCGTGCATACTTTGACTCTAATGGCTACGCGGGCGAAGTATCACCTCATTGGGGTCACAATCATCGGGTGAATTCAATGCAAACATGACCGCTGCAGCAACGGAGGCGGGGCGTAAATACTGGGTTGGATCGTACTCCCCTTTTTCCTGCGCAACGATGTTTTTCTGCATTTCGGTGTCGATTCGGCCGGGATGAATACTTGTCACGCGAATCTGTGGTTCTTCAGCCCGCAGTGCATCACACCAGGCGCGTGCCGCGAACTTACTCGCCGCATAAGCCCCCCATTTGGGGTTGGCACGAAATCCTGCACCTGAGTTTAGGTACACCACGTGGCCATGGCCTTTTCGTAGTAGCGGCAGTAATTTGTTGGTTAATTCGATGGGTGCATAGAGATTGATTTCCATCGCGGTGCGCCAATCTTCGCTGGGTGCTTCGCTCACCGCACCAAGCTTTGCGACGCCCGCGCAATGGATCAGTGCGTCAAGTCTGGTCATCCACGGCAACATGTATGGTTGTTGAAAATCGGCCTGCCACCAGGTGATGCCCTCCATGTACGCTGGCTCGGAACGGTAGTGTGCCAACACTTGCCACCCTGAATCGCGCAGTTGACGCGCAACTTCTAACCCAACTCCCCCGCTGGCACCTGTCACTAAAGCAGTTTTCATGGTGATGAGGCTACCTGCTTTAACCAGATACAGCAGGCTTGATCAGCATGGGGACACGAGTGTGCCGAAGAATTTCATTAGTAGTCGATCCCACAAATACGCGTTCGAATGGGCCGAGCGGGGTTGAGCCGACATACAGCAGATCTCCCTTTTTCCACTTCAACGCGTCGATGGCTCCTGACCAGCCTTTGCCAGACCCGACTTCCGTCGTGATTGATAGTTGGGGGTGGCGGGCGAGCACCACATCGTGCGCGCGATCCAGGAACGCTAGGGACTGTTCGCGCCACTCATGTGAAAGCTCAGCCTCGAAATCAATGGTATGGTCCAGGTCTTCGTTGAGTTCTTCCGGAGCGAATGTGACGATGCGAAGCGGCACATTCCAATGTACGGCCAGATCCGAGGCGCTACGGACAAGGGCTGGGGCATCGTCAAAATCCACGAAGGCACACGTGATACGTGTGATACCGCGTTTAGACAATTTCACTGAGTGCGGAGTCAACGCCAATGGAAGGGGCGACGAATGAAGCATTGCGTCTGCGGTAGAGCCAGCACGAAATCTACCTTTGGGAGCGCCACCGCGTGAACCCAAGACCACAAGATCAGCGCCAAACAATGTGGCGGCTTGGGTGAGCAGCGCGGTTTCAGACGTCCCATCCAAAAAGACTGACACCTCTTCGTCCCAGTATTCTTTTGGGACACCGGCCGCAACAAGATCCCGTTTCACCCCAGCAGCGCATGTGGCGGATTCTTTTTTCAACCACTTGCGGTACTTATTTCCCATTTTATTCAGAGATGAGGTTGGCCAAGGTCGGGTAAAAACCATTGCGGCACGTAAACATATCGGTGTGGTGCGAGCCAACCATGCAGCTAACTGGATAGCTTCAGCGCCCGAGGCGTCGTCACGCCAAGCTACGAGCACGCGCAATGGCGATGGTGCACCGTTTTTACCTTGGGTGCCAGAAGAGTGCTTTTTCGGCATACGTAGACCAACTCCGCGGCAAACGATCAGTCTTTGAGATCATCCTCAAACGAGGCAGCCGCGTAATTGGTGGCAAGTTCCTTAATGAGAGGGGCAAGTTTCTTGATCGTTTCAAGCTGCTCAGGTTCCAAAGTGCTGAGCATTTCGGCGAGGTAACGCGTTCGTTCCGCGCCTACTCGATCAAGTTCGGTTCGTCCTAGGGCTGTAAGTCTGACCCGAACGCCACGCCTATCTGCTGTATCGCGTAGCCGTTCGATCATTCCTCTGGTTTCAAGTTGGTGTAACGCATTGGAAGCCGTGGGCATTCGAATGCCCTCGCGGCGCGCTACTTCATTAATGCGAGATGGACCGTTTTCTGCGAGGCGCGACATGATGGTCAATTGAGGACCTGTGAGGTCGGACTGATCGGCGCGCCGAAAGTAAGTCACATACAACTGAGTAAGTGATGGGCGGATAAGAGCAGCAATTTCCTCTGGTGAAGCGTTCGACATGGCTTATATAATACTCCTTAGCGCGCAACAATTAGGAGTTGCTCAAGTTGTTAAATTATTGGGGTGTTGAGAAAGTCAAGGTTATGGGGACAAGGTTGCAAATTTACCTATCCAAAAAAACTTGAAAAATCTCGCTAAAGCACCCAAATATAAAAGCGAACATGTCGTATAGATCGTAGAGTGCGTTTTCTGTACTCGAATAAATAACACTCTCCTTTCGCACACAAAGGGGTGTGGAGATACCAAAAAAATCAGGGGGAATACTTGCATGGGGCGTTAGACTGGCTGGGTGGTCGTATATCGTAATGAAGTCAGTCACCGGTGGGCTCGGCATCGCCTGCTGGAACAGTGGCGTTCAGGTGCGGTGGCGAAAGACGCTGTGTGTGATGCGAGTTTTCTTCTTGTTACGGCAGCACGTTTCCATGGCCATCCAGCAGGAAAAACGTGCCCCGTCTGCGAGAGTGACGAGCTTAGGCTGGTGTTTTGGGTCTTTGGCGATAGCCTAGGAAAAGCCTCGAACACTGCACGTAACAAGGAGGAAATTGCAGCATTTGCTGAATCTGGGCACGATGTAACCGTACATACAGTGGAAGTGTGCACTGCCTGTAGGTGGAATCACCTTTTGATGGCAAATACTGTGTCAGCAGCGTAGAACAGTGATACTTGCCCTTTATTATGGGCGGGAGCCAAGAATTACATTGGAGTGGAACCCCAGGTGAATGAGCAAAAGGAACTAAGGAAGAAAACGAAAACCAAAGAGAGAAAGTCCAAGGTAGGGCGGACCGTTGGGTTGTCGTTTTTAGCAGTGACGTTGTTAGCCGTGTTAGGGCCGATAGTGGCATTTATGGTTGCGTATGTAACCGCAACGGTTCCTAAGCCTGACGAGCTGGTTAACAAACAGATTTCGTATATTTACGCAGCTGATGGATCTACTGAGCTTGCACGGGTAGTGCCGCCTGAAGGTAACCGTCAGCAAGTGAAATTCGACGAGATCCCGAAGCATCTGCGGGATGCAGTGCTTGCGGCGGAGGACCGCGAATTCTATAGCAATGCTGGCTTTTCTATTTCAGGTTTTGGCCGCGCTATTTTAGGTCAAATTACTGGTGATGATAGTGCTGGCGGTGGTTCGACTATTACCCAGCAATATGTAAAGAATGCTGTAGTGGGTAACGACCGCACAATGACACGTAAGTTTAAAGAACTTGTTTATTCGTCCAAGATGGCCAATGAGTGGTCAAAAGATGAAGTGTTGGCAGCGTATCTAAACACCATTTACTTTGGACGCAATTCATATGGTGTTTCAGCTGCGGCGCAAGCTTATTACGGCAAACCATTGGGGGAAATTACTCCTTCTGAAGCCGCATTTTTGGCAGGTGCAATTCAACGCCCAAGCCAATTAGATCCATGGACTAATCATGAAGAAGCTGAAACTCGTTGGAATTACGTGCTTGATGGAATGGTGCAAACCGGCGCTCTCAGTAAAGAGGAGAGGGACCAACAAGTCTTTCCGGAGGTCATCGACCCTGCACAAAACAGTGCTTACACCGAGGCAGCTGGCAGTAATGGTCTGATCAAAAACCAAGTGGTGGCCGAGCTCGCAACGCTAGGTATCTCTGAAACAGATGTTCAAACGCGTGGATTGAAGATTGTCACCACTATTGATAGCGCGGTCCAAGAAGGTGCTGTTGACGCCGTCCATAAAATTTTGGAGGGGCAGCCCGATAAGCTCCGTTCCGCAGTTGTGGCCATTGAGCCGAAAACCGGTGCTGTACGCGGTTATTACGGTGGCGAAGAAGCAACTGGATGGGACTTTGCAAACGCTGGATTGCAAACTGGATCGACATTTAAGGTCTTCGGATTAGCGGCTGGGTTACAACAAGGAATTCCGCTGTCCAAGCTTTATAGTTCGGCGCCAGTACAAACAGGCAATGTAACTGTTACCAATGTGGAAGGTGTCGGCTGTGGTACTTGCGCAATTCAGGAAGCATTAAAGCGCAGTCACAATACGAGTTTTATTCGTTTTCAGCAAGACCTGGAAAATGGCCCACAAGATGTAGCGGACATGGCGCACGCATTGGGCATGGCAAAGTCGCTGCCTGGTATTCCACATACGCTTTCCGAAAATGGTGAATCACCCTATGAAGGCATCATTCTTGGTCAGTATCAATCACGCCCAATAGATGTAGCTATTGCGCTTTCAACACTTGCAAATGAAGGTGTTTGGCATAAAGAACACTTCGTGCAGAAGGTAGAAACTGCCGGTGGTGAAGTTCTTTACGAACGCACCAATGATGATGGCGAACGGCGTGTGTCTGCCAATGTGGCAAACAACGTTATGGCTGCCATGCTTCCAATTGCCGCGTATTCCAATGGCAATACCCTTGCGGGCGGCCGCCAATCCGCGGCGAAAACTGGTACGACGCAGTTGGGCGATACCGGACAAAACAAGGATGCCTGGATGATCGGTGCCACTCCCCAATTGGCCACTGCCGTGTGGGTTGGTACGGAAGACAACTCTCCGCTCACGAACGCCTGGGGAGGATCTATCTACGGTTCCGGCCTGCCAGCACAAATTTGGAAATCGACGATGGATACTGCGCTGGCGAATGAGCCATTTGAGACCTTCAAATCACCATCAGGTGACCTAGGTTACAACCCTAATCCGCAGATCGTGGTGCCGACCCAGACTGCGCCTGCCACCAACACCAATGTGTTGCCAACTGCGGAGTTGCCGCCGAATGAGGAACCATTGGTTCCGGATCAAGAGCTGCCGCCGCTGCCGGAGCCTCCAGCTCCACCAGAGCCGGTAGAAATTGCGCCTGGAATCCGTGTTCCAAATATCTTTGGAGTGCAACGCTAGATTTCTTGGCGCTCCCATGACCAGGTGCTGGCTTTGTTCCACCCCACAGCACCTGGTTTTCTATTACTTATTTCTTCTATTGGAGTTCTATGAATCCCCAAGCCTCCATACTGGATCGCGAAACTGATCGCGTTCAACCCGCGCTGACCGAACCTGCAGCTCAATCATTTATCGAGTTCCTTGGTGGGCCAATGGGCCGTTTCGCAGCAATAGGCCGAGCACGGTTCTTTACACCGCAACGCACCCTGATTATCACCGCTTTACTGTTCCTTGGTACAGGGTTTTTTACCAAGGCAAACTGCATGGCGGGGCAGCGCCTTGACTGGGGTGTGCAGCTGGATTGGTCGGGGCGTCGACAATATATGTCCGCCTGCTACAACGACATTGTGCCGCTGTACTCTGCGGAAGGCTTGGACCGTGGCGAAGTACCGTATTTTTATTCGTGGGTGGAAGACGGCATTGTGCGCTTTATGGAATACCCCGTGCTTGCGGGCGTATTTCAGTGGATTAACGCTACGATTACGCGCAACCTCTACCCGCTTATCGACGCCGCGGTCCCAAACCATACGCTGCCAGAGGCTGGGTTGTACTTCATCATCACCGCCCTAGTATTAACCGCATTTTGGGTGGCATCGGTAGTTATGGTGCGGGAATTAGCCGGCAATCGCCCTTGGGACACCGTGCTGATGGCTGCCTCTCCCCTGGTGTCTGTGCATGCATTCACGAACTTTGACACTCCGTCGATTGCGCTGGCGCTTGCTGCGATGTTGGCCGTGAAGAAAGGCAAAGTTTGGCGCGCGGGTGTGTGGATAGGTCTGGGCTGCGCGTTTAAGATGTGGCCGGTATTTCTACTTGGAGCGTATTTGGCGCTGGGGATTCGACGTAAGAGACTCATTCCTTGGTTCAAGATGCTTGCTTCTGCAACTGTTGCTTGGCTCGTGGTAAATGTACCGCTGATTATCTACGCACCCGCTGGGTGGGCCGAGTTTTTCCGGCTCAACCAACGGCGCAGTTGGGAAGGCACCACGGTCTATGCGATGATCTCGCGGCTTACTGGTTGGCAAGGCTTTGATGCTCCAGGTGAATCCGCGATTTTGAATGCCGTGACCTTGGCGCTGTTTGTCTTCTTTTGCGTGTTGATTCTTTTTGTTGGTTTGAAGAGCCCGAAAGAACCACGCGTGGCGGAACTTGCGCTACTTATCTTGGTTGCGTTCCTGATGACCAACAAGGTGTGGAGCCCCCAATATTCACTCTGGCTTGTTCCGCTGGTGGTGTTGGCGGTACCACGTTGGCGTTTGGTGTGGTCCTGGATGATTGCTGAGGCATTAGTATGGCCGATTTTGATGTGGCATATGCTCGGGACGGAGAATAGGGGTATCAACCATGAACTTCTGGATCTGATCATCGTTGTCCGCGGCGGCCTGCTACTGACGCTGACAATTATTGTGACTAGACAGCTGTGGAATCGCAGTGTTGATAGTGTCGCAGAAGCACATGGGGGATCCGATCCGATCGCCGGACCATTTGCTGCGAGGAGTGTTTCGTAATGTCCAATACTGCGATGTGGGTGACCATCGCCAGTGTGTTTATCGGTTTCCTGTGCTTTGGAGGTTCCTTTGCGAGCTTCATGTATAAGAAACGTCCGGTGCAGATCTGGGGCCTGTTTATCACCGCAGTTTTCTTTATCACTGTGATACCCGTAACTATTGCGGTGTTTTGGGCCACTCTATTTTTGTCTTAGAGATTTGTGGGGTACCGTTGAGAGGTTGCTGACGCAACGACCCTCCTGCCACACCATGGGGGTGTGGCCAAACTGAGAATTACTAGACCACAGGAGGTGATGAGGTCCGTGCGTCAATACGAACTAATGATCATCCTTGACCCTAGTCAGGATGAACGCACTGTAGCCCCGTCCCTGGACAAGTTCCTCGAGGTAGTCCGCAAGGAAAGCGGAACCGTGGAAAAAGTTGATATCTGGGGCAAGCGTAAGTTGGCCTATCCGATCAACAAAAAAGAGGAAGGCATTTATGCTGTAATCGATCTTAAGTGCGAGTCTGCAACCGTGCTTGAGCTCGATCGCTTGCTGAACCTGAGCGATGACGTTCTGCGTACCAAGGTTTTGCGTACCGATTCCTAAACGGCGGCACAGCGACAAAAGCAGGACTATCATCGCTTTTGCTTCGTTGTAATAGCTGAATCCACTCAGCGCCCCTTGGAAAGTCGCAAAGAAAGGCACAAAGGTCATGGCTCTCGGAGAAACAACAATCACAGTGGTTGGCAACCTTGTTGCTGATCCAGAACTTCGTTTTACACCCGCTGGTGCGGCTGTAGCGAACTTCCGAATCGCCTCAACTCCCCGGAGGAGGAATCCTCAAACCAATCAGTGGGAAGACGGCGAAGCCATGTATCTGGCCTGTAATGTGTGGCGCCAAGCAGCTGAAAATGTTGCGGAATCCCTGTCCAAGGGTATGCGTGTTATTGTGCATGGTCGTCTCCGGCAGCGCTCCTTTGAAACCCGGGAGGGTGAGCGCAGGAACGTGTTTGAGATTGAGGTAGACGAAGTCGGCCCATCTCTTACCTTTGCCACTGCACAGGTAAATCGCGTGAACCGCAGCAATCAGGGCGGCTATGGATCGCAGAATATGGCCCCGCAGCAGCAACAACAGCCGCAGCAACCGGCCCAGAATCAGGGTGGTTTCGGCGGATTTAGCGGCGGAGGCAATCAACCTCAACAGCCAAACCAAAACCAAGGTGGCTTTGGGGGACAACAACAAGGCGGTTATGGTGCTGGGAATACATCAGTACCTGACAATGACCCTTGGAATTCTGCGCCTGCAGCTGGTGGATACGGCGGCCCAGCAGATGACGAACCACCGTTCTAATAATGGAAGCATTGCGTCTTCCAGCCAGAATATCTATAAGTTTCCCGTTTCCGCTCCGATGAAAGGTGCGAACGGAATGTACAACGAAAGGCAGGGATCATGAAGCTGATCCTCACCGCCGCCGTTGACAATCTCGGTGTCGCCGGCGACATCGTCGAGGTCAAGGCCGGCTACGGACGTAACTACCTGCTTCCCCGCGGACTCGCTATTGTGGCAACCCGCGGTGCTGAAAAGCAGATTGAAGGCATTAAGCGTGCTCAAGCAGCTCGCGAAATTCGAGATCTTGATCACGCACGTGAAGTGAAAGCACAACTTGAAGCACTTGAGGGCGTAACCATTGCGGTTCGTTCCGCTGATAGTGGAAAGCTCTTTGGCTCGGTCAAGGCTGAGGACATCGTTGCAGCTGTTAAGAAGGCTGGCGGTCCATCCCTCGAAAAGCGCTCCATCGAGCTTCCAAAAGCTCACGTCAAGAGCACCGGCAAGTATCAAGTCAACGTGAAACTGCAAGACAACATTGCAGCTAAGGTGAACTTTGAGGTCGTCGCTGCCTAATGAGGTAGTTGACGGCGGCTAATGATTATTAGCCCAACGACAACAGCACTTGTGCGGCCTTACCCCTATCATCCAATTATATTTTGGACGAAGGAGTAAGGCCGCACGTATTTTTGGAAAGTTATTCACAACCCGCCTCTGAACTGGACTTTTTTGTGGGTGTTTCACATGTGACTGTGGATAACAGTGAGAAAACTGGGAAAAATGCAGGTCACAGGGTGTTTTATGAAGCACATCTTCAGTTATTTTCCACAAGCTGTCCACATAGTTATCCACAGGCAAAACCAAATTATCCACAACCGGAGTCAGGCTGTGGATAACTGTGCGAAGACGCGACGAAGTTGTTAGGAAAGTGTTGTAAAAGGGTCGGCGTTGATCGGAGGCTCGTAAGTGCCAGTGTTCGATTTCATTGGTTTTTAGTCTCGAAGCGCCGAAGCACGATCCACATTCCGGGGGTGCTAAATACGCTTCCAAGGACCCGCGCGTTTTTACCTAGCATTTGTAGGTGTTACTGTGGGTCATTTGTGGAAGCAACGGAACTCTGACATAGCATTGGTTTTGTACAACTCTTTTTGATCTGCAGGTCGGAAAGTGAGCATAGTCCCCCATCTGATGGTAAAGGAGCTGGTCAGTGAATGATTCGATGAGCGCCAGCTTTGATGATGGTTATATTCCACCGTCCGAACCGATCGCAGAGTACGCGCCACCGATGGTCAGTGGAAATCCTCGCGGGGCCTATGCTCCAGATAATTATGCGCTGCCGCAACCTGCATTTGCTCGCGATGTCAGTGGGTCCAGAGGGCAAGAGTATTCTTCCCGATATCAATTAGGCGGTCCGCCGAATCCACCGAATAGAGAATTTGGTAGACAACCACCTCACGATAATGAGGCTGAGCAGGGCGTCCTTGGCGCCATGCTGTTGAGCCCCACCGCGATCACAGACATTATCGAAGAACTCACCCCTGAGGATTTTTATCGGCCAGCGCATCAGCTGATTTACCGTGCGATCCTTGACTTGTTCAGCGATAACAAAGAAGTTGACCCTGTGATTGTTGCGGGACGGCTTGATCGTCACAATGATCTTGAGCGCATTGGTGGGGCTGCATATCTGCATACACTGCTGCAGGTAGTACCAACCGCGGCGAACGCACGATACTACGCGGAAATCGTCGCGGAAAAGGCTGTGTTACGACGTCTCGTTGATGCAGGTACGCGCGTAGTGCAACTTGGCTACGAGGGAACCGAAGGTGCGGAAGTTGAAGCTGTTGTGGATATGGCACAACAGGAAGTCTTCGCCGTGGCGCAGAAGCGAGTTTCAGAAGACTATTCGATTCTTGCCGATATCTTGGAACCCACGATGGATGAGCTGGATAAGATCGCAGCTGATGGGGGGCTTGCTACCGGTATTCCGAGTGGATTTGCGGATCTGGATCATTTGACCAATGGTTTCCATGGTGGGCAGATGATTATTGTTGCTGCTCGCCCAGGTGTGGGTAAATCAACGATTGCCTTGGACTTCATGCGGTCTTGCTCCATTAAAGAGCGCAAAGCTTCAGTGATTTTTTCTTTGGAAATGTCCAAAGTTGAGATCATGATTCGTCTGTTATCAGCAGAAACCTCGGTCAAACTCGCTGATATGCGTGGTGGGCGCATGACGGAAGAAGACTGGGCAAAGCTGGTGAACCGTATCGGAGAAATCGAGGACGCACCGCTGTTTATCGATGACTCCCCCAACCTCACAATGATGGAAATCCGCTCTAAAGCGCGGCGGCTTAAGCAACAATACGATTTGCAAATGATTGTTGTTGACTATCTGCAGCTCATGAGCTCAGGAAAACGTGTGGAGTCCCGCCAGCAAGAAGTCTCGGAGTTTTCCCGGCAGCTTAAATTGTTGGCAAAAGAACTCAATGTGCCGTTGATTGCGATCTCGCAGCTTAACCGTGGCCCTGAATCTAGAACTGATAAAAAGCCTCAGGTTGCAGACCTGCGCGAATCCGGCTCGCTGGAGCAAGACGCAGACATGGTAATGCTGCTATACCGGCCAGACTCCCAAGACCAAGACAGTGAACGGCTCGGTGAAGCTGACATTATCTTGGCTAAGCACCGTGGCGGACCGATCGGAACCATACCTGTTGCCCACCAGCTGCATTATTCGCGTTTCGTCGATATTGCCCGCGGTTAAGCGCGTTTCTCTGCTGCCGTTTCCTCCGCCGCAGCTTTTCGGACCACCCTGGTCACTGGGACAATCGATCCAGCGGTGATAGCGGCCCCAATAAACAAACAGTTCGCATATCCAATCCATGGCCCTAGGATGGATAACGCAAATGGGGCGAAGAAGCCCACGTATGTCAACGAGTAAAACACGGCAATGAGTGCTCCGAGTTCTTCCGGTGGGGCTATTTGTTCTACTTCGCGCAATCCGGAAACCATCATGGTGCCGTAGCTTGCGCCAAGCAGCATGCTTGTTGGGATGAGCAACCAGGGATCAAGGGTGAGTGCTACACCACCACCGAGAATAAGCCCGGCCGTGGCAGCGCTGAGCCCAACAAAGGCGGGTGGTACGTAGCCATTGCCAAGCTTGGTGGCTAACGGTTGGACGGCCACACCCGTGAGCATCGTAGTGGCACCAATAAACCCTGTGTAGGCGATCGGAAAGGGTGTTTCTTTCGCCACAAGCGAGGTCAACGTTGCAAACGATATGGTCGCCGTCCCAAAGACCCAAGGTGCCCATGCTGCGACTGTCCAAATAAAGCGCGGCGACAATGCGGTCTTAGCAAACAAGCGGCGTCGCGCTGCACCCAGTACTTGTGGCGAGGGCGCAGTCCAGATTAACGGTGTGATGACGCAAAGCAAGATGAGGTGGATAAGGAATGGCCAAATATCGGGGTTTGGTATCCATTCAGCGACTATTCCACCGACGAGTGGGCCTCCCCCAAATCCTGCGGACAGTGCAATCGTTGCACGTCGGGCGCCTGCTTGCGGGGAGTCAGTAGAAACTTGTTTCAGCCACGCCGCACCAGCGGCCATCACAAAGCCAACGCCAGCACCTGCGATAAAGCGTCCGATTGAGAGCAGCCAATTCGGCCCTAGTCCACCGCCGATAATCACTAACGAACCAACAGCCGAACATATGAGTGCAGGACGGATCAGTGCACGGCGGCCGATCTTATCGGATAATGGTCCGCCAATGAGTAGTGCTGGCACGAGGCCTCCGACGTAGACGGCGAAGATCCATGTCACTTGCGTTGTACTCAGACCATCAAGGCGTTGATACACCGGTAATAAGGGCGCGAACACATTTGCCCCGAAGGCAATTGCAAATAAGCCGAGACCAACACGTAGCCAAGTTGGCATCAAAGAAACACCTCCGTCAGATACCGGTGACGTGAATTACATTATTAAAGTCGGTTAGTGCTTTCACCGCCAAGACCTTTACCCTACTTAGGGGAGTTTTACGCGATGTGTTCGCATTGATTGTTGAGAGGTGGTCACCGGCTATGGAAGTGCTCCTGGTGATTATGGGAGTATTACTTGCCACAATGATCGTGGTGGCAATTGGTGACCGGATTGGTTTGCCCTGGCCAGTATTGCTCACGCTAGTTGCTGCTGCCACGATGGTGCTTCCCGGGATTCCTGAGTTGGATATTCCGCCAGAGCTTATGTTGCCGATTTTTATTCCGCCGTTGTTGTGGGCGTTGGCGCGTCGCACGAGTTGGGCGCAGATTCGCGAACAGCGAGTAACACTGTTGAGTCTTTCGGTATTTTTGGTGTTTGCTACCACTGCGGCGGTTGCGGGCACTGCGATGTGGCTTTTGCCGTCCTTGGGTTTAGCGGGTGCGATTATTCTCGGGGCTGCACTTGCGCCACCAGACCCGGTTGCTGTGGATGCGGTTGCCGAACCTGCGGGCGTTCCGCGCAGGCTGACTTCGACGCTACAAACCGAAGGGTTGTTTAACGACGCCGCGTCCATCGTGGCGTTCCATGTCGCCTTAGGTGCGTTGACGCTTGGGGAGGATCTGACGTTGCGACGAGGTGTAGCGGAGTTTTTGTATTCTGCGGCTGTCGCGGCCATTCTGGGTTTGGTCATTGGTTTCTGCTCCGCAAAACTCACGGACTGGATGCACTCGACGGTGGCGAGGAATGCTCTGACCTGGGTCATTCCGTTCCTTACCTATGTGGTGGCGGAAGAATTTCATGCTTCCGGTGTGATTGCGATTGTGATTGCCGCTGTGGAAATGAATTCTCGCGTCAGTGTCGATGCGGAAGACCGGCTCACGGGGCACGCATTCTGGGAAACAATCGAATTGCTGTTTACTGGTGTGGCGTTTGGTTTGATCGGACTTTCCGTGCGGGATGCTGTTGCAGAGGTCGGGGCGGAACTGTGGCACGCGGTGTTTGTGGGCGTGGTGTTGTCTGCCGTTCTGATCGCGGTTCGTTTTGCCTGGATGTGGGTGTTTTGGAAGTTTAACGTCGCGAAGGGACGTAAAAACGTTGCGCCACTGCGTTTGCAAGAAGTGTTGTTGCTGACGTGGGCGGGGATGCGTGGTCTGGTGACGTTGGCATTGGTGCTTTCGATTCCGTCGGGTTACGTGCCGATGCACCATGAGCTCGCGGTGATTGCGCTGGTGGTGCTCCTGATTACGATGGTGCTTCCTGGGCTGACACTCCCCTGGCTCATGCGACAATTAAGTCTGGACCGTGGCCCCGATGCTTCGGGTGATTTGGCTCGAGCGGAGTTGTCAAAGCGTGCGCATCATGCTGCGGCGGATGTGCTGCATCGCCATGCGGAGGATTTGCCTGCCGGGGTCGTCGCAAGTTTCCAGGAATGGTTGGCCCGCGAGACCGGCACTGAGCACGTTGATGTGCTGGATGATGCACGTTTCAGTGAGTTACGACGCCGCGCAGCCGAGGTTCGTGCCGAAGCGTTGGCCGCTGCCCAACAGGAATTGTTGAATGCCCGCCAAGAACCCGGCATCGATCCTGCCGTGGTGGATGAGGTGCTCCATACCGTGGACAGGATGATTGTGGCGTCGCGGCGTCATTAATAGTTATGAAAAGCGGCGCAGGCGCAGTGAGTTCGTTACCACGAACACTGACGACGCCGCCATCGCCGCGCCCGCCAACATCGGGTTGAGCAGACCAAATGCGGCGACGGGAATGAGCACGACGTTATAGGCAAATGCCCAGAAAAGGTTCCCTTTGATGGTGCGAAGCGTCGCGCGGGAAAGTCGGATTGCCTGGGCGGCGGAACGAAGGTCGCCCTGCATTAATGTGATGTCGCTCGCCTCAATAGCGACGTCAGTGCCTGATCCCATAGCGAGCCCCAGGTCGGCCTGGGCGAGGGCTGCGGCGTCGTTAATGCCGTCACCAACCATGGCTACGATGCGGCCTTGTTGCTGAAGCTTGTTGATTTCCGCGACTTTATCCTCGGGCATAACCTCGGCAATAACCTGGTCAATCCCTACTTCCGCGGCGACGGTGTTGGCCACTTCGTTGTTGTCGCCGGTCAATAAGATGGGTGTGAGGCCCAGGTCTTTGAAATTCTGTACCGCTTCAGCTGATGTTTCTTTGACACTGTCACGTACCGCAATGACGCCCGCCTCCACGCCGTCGATGGTCACGGTGACGGTGGTCGCGGCGTCGATACGCTCAGTTCCGCGTGTCACAGACACCTGGCGCTTACCGACGACCCCGTGCACCCCTACCCCAGCTTCGTTGCGGAAATCCGTCACCGGACGTGGCGACCCTGCGGCGCTAATAGCCTGAGCAATAGGATGCTCACTTGCGGACTCCACGCTCGCAGCAAAATCCAAAACCTCAGACTCGGTGAAGCCTTCATACGCGCGGACCTGCGAAACCGACATCACGCCAGTGGTAACAGTCCCAGTTTTATCCAGCACAACGGTGTCTACCCTGCGCGTCGATTCCAGAACCTCAGGGCCCTTAATCAGCAGGCCAAGCTGCGCGCCACGCCCAGTGCCGACTAACAATGCGGTAGGAGTAGCCAATCCCAAAGCACAAGGGCACGCAATAATCAACACAGCTACCGCTGCTGCAAACGAATTGCTCACGGAATTCTGCAGCAGCAAATGCCCAACAAGTGTGACCATTGCGGCGATGATCACGACGGGGACGAAAACTTGCGCAATTCGGTCGACAAGTCGCTGGACCGGCGCCTTTTGGGCCTGCGCATTCGTGACTAGCTGGGCGATCTGCGCAAGCTTAGTGGCTTGGCCGATGCGAGTCGCCCGAACGACGAGACGCCCGGATGTATTCAGCGTGGCACCTGTGACGAGGGATCCTTCACTGACCTCGATCGGGACGGATTCACCCGTGAGCATCGACTCATCGACAGCGGAGGCTCCGGCGACCACTACCCCATCACTTGCGATCTTTTCCCCCGGACGGACCACAAAGAGATCATCGACGCGCAAGGCTGAAATCGGGCGGCGAGTTTCGCGGTCGTCGATAAGCACGGCGACGTCCTTCGCGCCCAGGTCGAGCAACGCGCGCAACGCCGCCGAAGACTGACCCTTCGCGCGTGCCTCAAACCACCGTCCCAGCAGCAAAAACACGATAACCATGGCGGCGGTGTCCAAATACACCTCGTGTAGCCCACCGCCCGCATGAGCGGTAAAGCTGAAGTGCATCACCATGCCCTTCTCCCCCGCACCGCCAACAAACAGCGCAATTAACGACCACAAAAACGCAGCCGTCGTGCCCAGCGAAATCAAAGTATCCATGGTGAATGCGCCGTGACGCACATTCGTCCAAGCAGCCTTATGGAAGGGCCATCCACCCCAAACAAACACAGGTGCGGTCAAGGTCAGGCAAGCCCACTGCCAAAAATCGAACTGAAGGGCGGGCACCATGGAGAGCACCATGACCGGAACGCCGAGCAAGGCGGACACAATAAACCGGTGCTTGAGTTCTGCAATTTCCTGCTCTTTATGCTGGTCAGGAGTGGTTTGGGTTGGTTGTTCCGCCGTTTCTTCGGTGTGGTCGTCGGACAGAACAAACGCGCCATAGCCAGTTTTTTGGATGGTATTGATAAGGTCCGTGCGGGACAGCTTTTCGGGGTCATAATCCACTGCCGCACTCTCGGTAGCAAAATTCACGGTGGCCTGGACACCCTCAAGCTTGTTGAGCTTACGTTCAACCCGCGATGAACATGACGTACAGGTCATGCCGGTGACGCCGATATCGATATGCTCCAAGTTTAGGGTGGGATTATTCACTTCAAGTCCTTGTGATTTCTTGCCTGTTGGCCCAATGGTTGGCCTATAAGAAACAACCTGTGGCTATGCGGTTACATTCCACAGGTTGCAATATAGCTTAGGCTTACTTTACTACCGTGTAGCCAGCTTCTTCGACAGCTTCCCGAATAGCTTCTTCGGTGAAATCGGATCCGCTGACCTGAACCAGCCCGGTAGCTACGTCAACCTCAACACCTGTGACACCATCAATCGCCGTGATTTCATCTTTCACAGCGCTTGCGCAATGTTCGCAGGTCATGCCGGTAACTTTGTATTCTTTGCTAGGCATTCAAACCATCCTTTCGCAGATTCGCGTATGAGGAAAAGTGGGCAGTACGAGAAATCTCATCATAATATCCGTATCCTTTATACGGCGAGATGTCTATGGCGGCGAATCTTTTGCTCCGGCAGCGTCGTTGCAGCCAGTAGCTCGCACAGCAGATTGGAATAAAAATCCACTGTTCCGGTTGGATTTCATAGAAACCTGGCTGATGAATTCAACGAGCACAAGAAGGAGAAATCTACTATGGCCACTATTGATATTACCGATGACACATTCGAGTCTGTCGTTTCAAAGGAAGGCATCGTACTGCTGGATTGCTGGGCAGAGTGGTGCGGTCCTTGTCGGCGATTCGGACCGATCTTTGAAAGCGTCTCTGACGGGCACCCAGACAAGGTGTTTGCCAAGTTGGACACCGAAGAAAACCAAGGGATTGCTGCGGCTTTGCAGATCCAGTCCATCCCGACCCTGATGATTTTCCGCGACGGAATCTTGGTATTCCGCGAGGCAGGCATCATGCCAGCTCCGGCCCTTGAAGACCTGATCAGCCAAGTGGCGGCTTTGGATATGGAGGATGTACGCCGCCAGATTGCTGAACAGCAACAACAGTAATCAAAGCGCAAGTTTGAGAAGACGAACCCTAGCTGCTGAAATGGCGGCTGGGGTTTTGTTGTTATCGATAGGCGGACGCCGATACCTTCCCGCAAGGCAAAGAGGCGCTCAACCCACGGACTGGGGAGCGCCTCAAAAATATTGGAATGGGAGTACAGGCAACCTACCACCTAAAAAATAGGGGATATGATTATGTGATTCCCATTTGCATGACCGAGGATAGCATATTCATGATTATTGTCAAGCCAGACAAACTAAAAGGACTGGTCCCGCGTATGCTTGAGCTAACTTCACGGACCACGCCTTGGCATCGCCGGGATTGGCGGGCCGGGACTCTTGAACTTGTAGAAGAAGCGTTAAATGAGGCGATGATTCCTGGAACTAAAGAGGGGCCCTGGTGGAATTGCGGGAGTACATGACGGCAGCGATCGGTCATGACGATGGGGTGACACCAGCTCAGAAAAAACTCATCCAATGTGCGAGAAGTATTAACACGGATAGTGATTTGAACAGTCATAACGTTCAACTTGCGCACCATCATGCGAAAGATTTAAAACTAACTTATCTAGCAAATTGGGCTAACATCTTCGACTCTCCAGAGCAGGCAGGGAGATTGGATGTAGAAGGAACTGCAAAGCGGATCATATCGCATGTGCTGTACTGTGGGGTACCTGCGCCAAGTGTCTACAAAATCATTCACGAGCGGGAGACTTCCCCAATCGATTATAAGTTTTCCGACGTTTTACGAGAGCTAGATGCGAGAACGAAACTCGACCTAAAAGAGTTTAATTTCGCAATCCCAGTTGATCACGCTCCATCTTTCCTTCATAACACTCCAAAACCTAAAGGTTGGTTTACCCCCAAGGAGTTGAAACAATGGAAGAATAGGCATGCTCCGAGGGCGGCTACAATTCGCCATCAAGGTGGTTTTATACTCACCGTTCGGGCAAGAGATGTAAATGAGGCTGCAGCCGAGGTTCAATGTCTATTGTCGCAGCTTTCCTTCAAATTTAAATCGGGTTCAGATAACGGATTTTCCGTTCTTCCCATGATGTGGTCAAAAGAAAAAGGGACGCGTTTCCCTACACGTCGCCCCGCCAGTTCGTTTAAAATCCGTGCCTTCCAAAGAGCAGGGGTACTGGATAGGCTGGAAATTAGTCCTAAAACTAGAAATATTCTTGCTATCTTAGAGCCGCTTCAAACGAACGATTCACACGTAGCGGTTGTCAATGGTTGGGTTGCTTTGGAATCTCTTCTCGTAGATTCTGGCGAGGATGATCGACTTGGAGCGGAAAGAATGGCACGCGTCGTTGCAGCTAGTTACTTTCGCACCGAGCTAACCTGGCTTGCTCGTAATTACGCAGAAAGGTATAAAAACGAGTCACGACTAGCGAATCAAATCAGCTCTTCGGCAACTAGTATTGAACGAGCTCGATTAATGATTCGGGTAATAGATGAAGAAAAAAACTTCAGCTACTTAGAACAGGTAGATCAGCTTTCTATTGCTAAAATGCGGGAAGCATTGGAAAATCCAAGTGCCGTTTTTGATCGCACTCAGAAGATTCTTGAGCGGGAATTCCTGCGACTATACCGGAAGCGAAATTTGATCGTACATAGCGGGAGAGCGCTCGAACATGGGATCGAATCTATAGCCGATAAAGTTGTCCCTTTGTTAATAAATGGGATTGATCAACTGCTTATTGCGAGCATTCAGCATGATCTAGACCCCAAAGCCATGGCCGCTTCGATTGCGTTCAAAGCGTTGCATCTTTCCTCATGTGGAAACTCCACAAAGTACTTGATCTGTGATTTGCTGGAGGTGGAGTGAGAAATTTTACTTTTAGCAGTTTTGCATTAACTCGCGATGTCTAGGATGTCAACTAACCTCTCATGCGCTAGGCGAGATAACAGTTAAGGTTTAGAGTGTTGCTCTACAGTTGATGAAGGTTTTGGGATTTTAAGTTCCGGTAAGATAATGCCAGGTACAAACAAGTGGATGCTGCCTAGTTGCCGTTAGTGTGTCGCAATTTATGGTTCTCAATGCCTCACTTCGTCGTTGACGAGCAGGGTTGGTCTCCGAAGATCAATCAACTTTTTAGACGGCGCTCCATAGAACATCCAATTTTCTGGGCAGCTACGTGGTTGAAACCGCGCTTCATACTCGATTAGTCTGCAGCCATTTTTAGGAACGTTGCTATTTCTACTGTCAAATACTTAGAACGTGCGTAGTATGGGGGCAAATTGCGCACTCAACGTGCGCCCTTACGAAAGGCGGTCCAGTTCAGAATGGCAAATCCGTTCAGCAAAGGTTGGAAATATCTCACAGCATCGTTGGATCATGCGATTGACGAGAACGCAGACCCCAAGATTCAAATCCAACAAGCAGCGACTGAGGCGAAGCGTCAGCACAGTGCTTTAGTGGAACATGCTGCAGTGCTGTTAGGGGACCGCCGTCAGTGGGAGATGAAACTTCATCGGCTGCAGGAAGAGCAGAAGAAGCTTGAAGGGCAGGCACGAACTGCGATTTCGGCGGGAGATAACCAAGTTGCCGAAATTTACGCTACGCAGTTAGTAACCGTTGAGCAGCAGCTTGACGACGCTAAGAAAATGCATGCGCAAGCCGTTGATGCTGCGGAAAAAGCTCAGCAGATGGTCAAGGAATCCGAGATGCGCCTGCGTGACCAACTGGCACAGTTGGATCAGTTGCGTGCTCAAGCTGACCAGGCTGCGATGCAGCAGGCAAATGTGAAGGCAATGGGAACACTGGAAAATATGGCGGCTCAGCCAGACGCCAGTGTGCCGACGCTTGATGCTGTTCGGGAGAAAATTGAACGTAGGTATGCGACAGCGCTTGGGGCGCAAGAACTTGCGGAAAACTCGATGAGCACGCGAATGGAAGAAATCACTTCAGCTCAATCGGACTTTAAGGCGAGTGCACGCTTGGACGAGATCCGCGCTCAGTTAGCTGCGGAGAAGGGTGGTGAGCTTGAGGCTGGTAAGGGC
>JAUMZC010000150.1:2328-3537 GCA_030528295.1 Corynebacterium sp. | reverse complement strand
GTACTGATACCGATCCGCAGCATGCACTTCCACCCCCAGACGCTGGAAGGCGATGGCCACTTCCTTCCCTAGTTCTCCCGAGCCAAGCAACAAAACGCGCGTGGCAGTCCGGGACAACGGAGTGCCGATCTTTTCGGGCGTAAGCACCGTAAAATGCTCCTTCGATCAGGGTAATGGCCAAACGACTACAAAAAGTATAACGATCCTTTAGATTCTGTTCAGAGTCTAATTATGTAGGCGGCGCATTTTCCAAGAATTCGGCCGAAAAGTGCATTTTTCTCGTCGGGGAACAGTCACTTTGGGAGTCAGTCATGGTCACCGCAACGGCGAACGCCGCCTAGGACTCCATCACGTCATGCAACACAATGGTCTGATCGCGGCCCGGGCCGACACCGATATACGAGATACGGCAACCGGAAAGCTCTTCCAACCTGTGCACATAATCCTGTGCCCGTTGCGGCAAATCGGCAAAGGTTTTGCAGCCGGTAATGTCCTCGTCCCAGGCTGGCATTGTTTCATAGATCGGCGTTGCGTGATGGAATTCCGACTGCGTGATCGGCATTTCATCATAGCGTTTGCCGTCAACCTCATAGGCCACACAAATCGGGATTTCGCCGATGCCGGTGAGCACATCCAATTTGGTCAAGAATAGATCCGTAAATCCATTGACCCGGGATGCGTACCTGGCAATCACGGAATCGTACCAACCACAGCGACGCTTACGGCCCGTGTTTACGCCAACTTCGCCGCCGGTAACTTGCAAGTATTCGCCCCATTTATCGAATAGTTCCGTGGGGAACGGACCTGCGCCAACGCGGGTGGTGTAGGCCTTGATAATGCCCAATGACGAGGTGATCCGGGTTGGCCCAATACCAGCACCAACGCATGCGCCACCCGCCGTCGGATTCGAGGAGGTCACAAACGGATAGGTGCCGTGGTCCACGTCGAGCATGGTTGCCTGACCGCCCTCCATGAGTACATGCTTGCCGGCATCCAAAGCGCGGTTGAGTTCAAGTTCGCTCTCAATCACCATTGGGCGCAAACGATCCGCGTAGCCCAAGAAATATTGCACAATTTCTTCCGCAACGATGGCCTTGCGGTTATACATTTTCACCAGGATTTGGTTTTTCACATCCAATGCGGACTCCACTTTTTGCCGCAAAATGGATTCATCGAAAATATCCTGAATTCGAATACCTACGCGAGAAA
>JAUMZC010000150.1:0-2318 GCA_030528295.1 Corynebacterium sp. | reverse complement strand
TTACCCAGGAAGCGCTCCTGAACACGGTCCAATACTTGGTGGTAGGGTGCGACCACATGTGCGTTTGCAGAGATGCGCAGGCGCGAGGCGTCGCAACCCCGAGCTTCCAAACCATCAATCTCTTGGAACAGAGCTTCGAGGTTAATTACTACGCCATTACCCAGGACAGGCACCGCGTTTTCAGATAAAACTCCGGCGGGCAACAGTTTGAGTTCGTATTTTTCGCCGCTCACCACAACGGTATGGCCAGCGTTGTTGCCACCGTTGGGTTTGACCACGTAGTCGACGAGCCCTCCGAGAATATCCGTGGCCTTGCCCTTGCCTTCATCGCCCCATTGGGCGCCGACGATTACGATTGCGGCCATTGAAAAGTCACTTCCTGTTAGAAATGTAAAGAAGACGGCTTAAGATTCTACTACGCGCTAAACTCTCGTTCCATGCGAACGCACGTCCTGCTCTGCGGCCCCTACGACGGTCCGCTGCCCACCGCCCCTCAACTCCACACGCTGCCGGACCTCCCAGGGCGTCGCGACCTCCAGCTGCTCAACGAACTCACCGCCGCGCACCTCCCGCACGACCCCACGCCCACGCTCGACGACATCACCCGCCAACCCAGCGTCGAACACATGTCCGAACCGCAGCTCGCCCCGCAGCGCGAACACCTAAGCGAACCACTGCGCTTCATCGTGGCAGGTTCCGACGCCGCGCTCTCCGCCATACTCACCAGGCTCATGCGTATCGACGCCCTGTGGGCCGAGGTTGCACTCATCCCCCAGCCCGCCTCAACCACCGCCACAAGCTGGAATATTGCCGATGACCCGTGGAAACTCGCACTCGATGGTTCCGTTGCCCCAGCCCCCTTAATTCGCGACGACGCAGGTGTTACCATCGCCGGAACCGCCTCCATCACCTCCTGGGATGGGAGCGAACTCTACGGCGAAATCATCGTCGATTCCGAAACTTTATGCGCAGGTTTCGAAGAGGGCCGCAGGAGCAAAATTGGAACATATGGCGCAAAGCTCGTTCCCATGTTGAAAGCCCCCGGAATCGCCGCAGTCCCCTACACCACAAGCCTCGAACCCCGCACCGGTTTTCTAGGCCTCCGCGACCGCAGCCCCCGCGGCTCCGTCGACTCCTCCCGCCTTGCCACCGGACGCGCCCTCCAAGCTGGCGGCAAACAACTCAAAGTCACAATCGACGGCGTGACCCGCCCCCGCCCCGTCGAACGCGTGACCTTCTACCGCCACTTACGCGACCTCCAGGCGGTGCGGATCAAACACGCTGGCTAGCCTGTTTGGGCACGCCGATACGCTGCAAATCATGTCAATCACCGATGTGTACCTAGAGCCCATGGACAGCCAAATCGAGAAATACGAGCCCGCTCTTCGTAGCCTCACCCGCCCCACCACGATGCTGCGCCCACACCCAGTCGTTGCCCCTACCCTCGAGGCACTGCTGAATGCGGCTGAGCAGAATCCGGCCGGTTCCCGCATTGGCGGCCCTGGTCTAGTTTCCGCAAAACACCCGTGGCCTTCGGATCCCAGCGGCCTACCAATGTATCTAGTTGCCCAGCTAAACCTCGCCGAATTTCCGCCCCAGCCGGATCTGCCTTCCGACGGCTTACTACAATTCTTCACTGAGGAAGATCCGCTGGGTTTGTTCGAGCTGAAACCGGTCGAACAAATTGCCAAACTGGTTCGTTATATTCCGGCCGTTGACGTGCCTACAATGAGCCTCGAATTCCACGCGATCCCGGAGTTCGCCCTCGTCTCCGGCGGCTATTTCGAGATCACCGCATCGCCTTACGACCAATACCCCGTATTTTCAGACACCAGTTTCACCCCCGACGACATGCGCCTCCTCCGCCAAGTCGATTTGTGGGACGAACACCCCGAACGTCTCGACGAATTCCTCAACGCCCAACACGCCACCGTGTTTAATGGCGGCTGGGCCCGTTTCGTCCAATCCGATCCCCGCGACCCCGACACCAACTTGTCCTTGCTGCTCCAAATCGACGTCTACGATTTCCCCATCGGCGAGGTCAACCTGGAGATCGCGGATTCTGGCATCCTCAACTACTTCATCCCCACCTCCGACCTACGCACTCTCAACTTCCACAACGTGCACTACCACTGGGATTCCTACTAACCCGACCAACGAGTGCTATTGAGTTACACCGACCTGGGGTTTGTCCGGAACTGGCTTGTTTTGTCGACCTAACATCGCCAGTTGTCGACATTGCTACTGCAAAACCCCAGGTCGTAAAACTTGAACGGTCGTTAAATGGCTTGTTTTGTCGACCTAACATCGCCAGTTCC
>JAUMZC010000020.1:8486-31933 GCA_030528295.1 Corynebacterium sp. | reverse complement strand
GCTTTTTACACCAAGTTGTGCCCAATTGGTGTATTTGGCGACAAAACTTTGACCCCAGAAGGGGTTCGGTGTCGCTTTTTACACCAATTGCCCACAACATGGTGTTTTTGGCGACAACTCCCAGGTCGGCGATTGTGCACAACCTATTGCGGGGATGGGCCCACCAGGCCGAACCGGCCCGGACCAGCCCAAACCCGAACCCAAACCCCTAGAACTTGGTGAACCGGGCGATCAGGCTGTCTTCGAGTTGCTTCCAGCCGTCTACTTCGGCGGTGAATGGGGCGGAGGGGACGTAGCCGGTGGCGGATCCGAGCATGTATGCGATGTATTCCTGGAGGGCAGGGTTGGCTACGAGTACGGAATTGACGGAGTCGTCGGCGGCCCAGTCAGCGGAGTCGGCGAGGAGTTCGTAGGCTTGGCGCAGCTGGTCGGTGTCTACTTCTTTGGGGCCTTTGGCGATGTCTTCGCGGAGGCCGGTGAATACGTAGGTGTTGTCGTCGTGGACGATAACGTCGAGGTCGCCACCGTTGACGGCGTCCATGATGGTGGGCCAGGTGGAGACGGTTGCGAGGTCGTGGTCGTCGTGTTCGGCGAGCCAGCGGGCCATGGCTTTGCGGTTGTTAAATGTGACAATCTGGCCGAATTTGCCCAGGAAGAGGGGTTGTTTGCCCAGGTAGGTCCGGAGTGTGTAGAGGGTCCGGCCGTCGATGGCGATTTTCACTGGGTCGATGCCGGCGGCTGCCCAGATGGAGGTGTCGTAGGGGTCTGCGGCCTCTTCTTCGGCTTTGGCTTTTTCGGCGGCTGCGGCTTCGGCGGCTTCTTGGGCGGCCTTGATGCGATCCTTGGCGTCGGCGACAGCTTCGTCTTTGTTATCCACCGCGATCTCGGGGGTGTGCACAACGGTGTCCAGGGCATCGACGGCTTTGTCCCAGTTGGTGAGGATCACACGCCCGATGGCGGACCATTCGTTTAAGCCGTGTTCGCCGCCGAAGTGGTCGTGCCCGCGTTCGACGTTGCCCAGAATAGAGTGGCCGGAGAATAAAGATTCGACCTCCGTAATGGAGCACACTGAACCAAGGCTTCGGGCCAGTGCGAATGCCCGTGCAACTTTGCCTACGTTGCTGTGGGAGGGTCGGCCGGCGAGGTATGCAGGGACCTCAACGAAGGAGACGTCGTTACGCTCGGTAGGAACAACGCGGGTGGCGTCGCCTTGCTGGAAGGCGCCCCACTTTGGGTGCGTGGTGAGGTCGTGCTTTGCGCCGGACTCTAAAAAGACGAGCAGTTCGGCGGGGGAACTAAAGAGGTATACGTGGTCTCCGTAGCCGAGGAATGCTTGCCATTCTTGGCCGTGCTCCTTCCAAAGTGGTGCCCAGAGGGTGTAGAAGGTGCCCTCGGTGAGTTCGAGGGAGACGGGTACGATGCCTTGTTGTGCCATGTCGCGTGATTCTACCCGGTTGGCCGGAAGAATCCTTTAAAGGCCATCCCCATATTGGTGGTGCGCAATGGGCTTTCTTGGACGGGGTCGCCTGCTTCGATGATGTTTCCGTTGCCGGAGTACATAGCGACGTGGCCGTCCCACACCACGAGGTCGCCGGGTTGTAGCTCGTCTTGGCTCACTTCGCGCCCGACAGTTTGGTCTTCGGCGAGGCGGGGTAGTTCAATGCCGGCTTGCCTCCATGCCCATTGGGTGAGTCCGGAGCAGTCGAGGCCAACGCCGGGGGTTGTGCCGCCCCACGCATAGGGGGTTCCGATGGCACTGCGCGCTGCGTCGACCGCTTGTTCGCCGCTTGTCGACGCCCCGCTTCCCCGACCGCCCAACACCTGGTCAACCGTGAGTTCGAGCCCGGCGGTGGAATCTGCGATGCGTTGCAGCTCCGCCGTGGCGGGAGCGAGATCGGGCATGAGTTGGTCCGCGATCCCAGAAACGAGGTTGGGGAGTTGGGAAAGTTCCGCAAAGGCTGTTGGGTCGAAGGTTGCTAGGCGGGGGAGAAGATTACCTACGTGTTGAAGGACGTGCCCAGCGAGGTCGGTGAGTTGGCTTTCTATATTGGGGATGTTTTCTACCAGGCGGTTGATTTGTGCAAGGTCGTCTGCGAGTTCTTGGTGCGCGCCAATGAGGGGAAGATCAACGCCGAGGGCTTCCGCTAGGGGGAGGGCCGCGCTGATATCGGGAAGGGTGACTGGCTGGATATCAAGCTGCGGGATGCGGCGCTGGAGATCCGCAATCATGTCTTGGATCATGCGAGGTTCCCTAGGCGATGCCCAAGCGCGTTATCGGTATCCTCCACCTCCATTACGTACGCGGCGGCTCGATCGGCGATACTTTCGGCATGGTGTCCGAGGTGAACACTCCGGCGCGAACAAGATTCGATCGCGTTTGCTAAGGCTTGAGAAAACTCCCCGAGGGCTGGATCAGGAGTATGGTGTCCCGTCGCGGCGATACTGGCACCGTGAATGAGTTCGGTTATCAGGGTGCGAACGTGGTCGGGTTGTAGTTCCATGCCTCTTGGACGCGGACAGGTTTTCGTGGGGTTCCATGGGGTTAGGATTGGGGGTATGCAGATTACTGTTGTGAATCACCCCTTGGCCGCATCACGGCTCACAATTATGCGTGATGCGCGCAGCGACAATACCGTGTTCCGTGCCGCGTTGGCCGATCTGGGCGCGATGTTGATTTATGAGGCTTCGCGAGGCCTGCCAGTGGAACATTTTGATTTGGAAACGCCAGTTGCCATGGCACAAGGGACGCGGTTGAAAAACCCGCCGATTATCGTCCCGGTGATTCGCGCTGGCTTGGGCATGATTGACCCAGCGCTGAAGATGATTCCGGATGCGCAGGTTGGGTTTATCGGATTGGCCCGAGACGAGAACACGCATCAACCGGTGCCGTATCTTGAAGCCCTGCCGGAGGACCTTACCGGCCAGCCAGTGTTTGTGGTGGACCCAATGTTGGCAACAGGCGGTTCGCTGCTGTACGCGATTCGATTGCTGCATGATCGCGGGGCCACGGATATCACTGCGGTGTGTATGGTGTCGGCACAGCCAGGAGTTGATGCACTCGCGGATTCCGGACTGCCCGTGCGATTGGTCACGGCCACAATTGATCCTGAGCTCAATGAAGACGCCTATATCGTTCCTGGATTAGGCGATGCCGGGGACCGGTTATACGGCCCCAGAAACATCGACTTTTAGTGGCTCGCGGCGAGTTCCTCGGCGTCTTTGCGCAATAAGGCGAGCATGTTTTCGGCCGCCTCGCGGCATGGGCTAACAACCTCCAGATAGAGTTTTGCCTTCCGTTCCGTGCCGGAAGCACGCGCAATTAATCGGATGGTTCCATCGTCCCATTCGCCGGTAAAGATCAATCCTTGATCCGCTGGTAGTGACGCCCAGGTGGTGTGCAGACCCGCAAGGTGCGTGGGTGGGTCGGTGCGCAGGGCGTCGACAAACGCCTGGGGAGCGGTGGTACGCACCGGAACCTGTGTGCCTAGATGGACCCCAAACTCGCGGTGCAGGGCATCAAGCTTATCGCCGAGGGTGCAACCGAGCGCCTTGAGCTCAGCAGCCCAAGCGCACGCAATCAGGGCGGTGGCAATACCATCCTTATCGGGCACCATCTGCGGCGCAGGTGACGTGCCCACAGCCTCCTCATAGGCAAACACCAGGTCCGGGTGGGCGCGGGAAAGATTCTTAAAACCGGTGAGTGTTTCGCAATAGCCCCAACCACGTGCTTCCGCCATTTTTCGCAACAGTTGGGAAGAGACCACCGTGGTTGCAACCACGCCGCCGGGTGGGACCAAACGGTGGGCGAGTAGCGGGCCGAGCTCGTCGCCACGCAGCATGACGTACTCGGAGCCACGGCGATAACCCACCGCACAACGATCCGCGTCCGGGTCGAGGGCGACTAACACATCAGCCTCAACCTCGGCGGCGGTGGCCAGTAACAATTCCACGGCCTCAGGTTCTTCCGGGTTAGGGAACCGTACCGTGGGGAAGGTCGGATCCGGGTGTTGTTGCTCCTCCACAGGGAAACTTAGTGCGAACCCACTGGCTTGGAGTGCGTGATGCAAGGCGCGCCCGCCGACGCCGTGCATGGCGGTGTACACCACCTTGCAGGCGGCGCGCTCGTTATTCACGCGAAGCAGATCCGGGCTTGGGTTTACTAGTTCCACAACCTCATCGAGGTAACGGCGCAATTGATCGGAACCAGGGCGCACAGTCACGCGGGGGACTTGGGTGACTTCCGCGATGGCTGCTTCGATGGCGTGTGCGTCTTCAGTGGTGATCTGGTGACCATCCGAATCGAACACTTTATAGCCATTATCGGTTGCTGGGTTTTGGGACGCGGTGATTTGGATTCCGGCATCGCATTTTCGGTCTCGGATCAGCCAGGAGATCACTGGTGTAGGCGTTGGGGTAGGAAGCAATAACACTTCAACTCCGGCTCCCGCAAGCACCTCGGCGGTGGTAGTTGCAAAGGTGTGGGAGCCGTAGCGGGCGTCGAAACCCACCACTACTTGCAGTGGGCCGTCGTCTTCATGCAATGCCACAGATTCCAGCGGGGCGTGCTGCAAATGGAGGCGGGCGGAACGTTCGGCGAGCCAGGAAGCCACCCCCGCCGTCGTGCGTGTCACCTGTGCAACGTTCATTTGTCCGGGGCCAGGACCCACGGGAGCGCGTAAACCAGCGGTACCGAACGTTAATGAGGTCATGGCCTGATAATAGGATGGTCACAGCAGGCTTGCCAGGAAAGGAGCAATGTGAACATCCGTACGCACATCGACCGGTGGCTGGAAAAGAATCGGGATGAAGTGCTCTCGTGGCGTCGCTACCTGCATGCTTATCCGGAATTATCCCACCAAGAGCATGGGACAACCGCCTATATTGCAGAGATCCTGCGTGGCTATGGGCTCACGCCGAAATTATTCCCAACCACCGGGCTCATGGTGGATATTGGCAACCCAAGGATCGCCTTCCGTGGCGACATTGATGCGCTGCCAATCCAAGAAGAAACTGGGTTGCCGTTTAGTTCCCAAAACCCAGGTGTGATGCATGCCTGTGGGCATGATGTGCACACCACCATCGCGTTGGCGATCGCATGCGCACTAGCTGAGTACCCGGAGCCAATCGATGTTCGGGTGATTTTCCAGCCTGCAGAAGAAGTGATGTACGGCGGTGCTCCGGATGTGATCGACTGGGGCGGCATCGATGGAATAGAAAAGATTTTCGCTGTTCACTGTGAGCCGACGCTCCACACCGGAACGATCGGCGTACGCGCCGGTGCAATCACGTCTGCTGCGGATATTTTGACGGTGAATGTCCACGGTCCGGGTGGTCACACATCCCGCCCACAGCTCACCAATGATGTGGTGTTTGCACTCTCATCGGTGGTGACGCAATTGCCAGCGTTACTCTCACGTCGGATCGATCCACGCACCGGAACGGTATTGGTGTTTGGCAGTATTCACGCTGGCAATGCTGCGAATGCGATCCCGCAAACGGGTTCGGTTTCTGGTACGTTGCGCACGGCTTCGGTGGATGTATGGATGACCATTCAACCGCTCCTTGAAGAACTGATTAGCCAAGTGTTGGCCCCAACCGGGTGCAGCTTTGATATTGATTACATGCGCGGGATTCCACCAGTGGTCAATGACCCTATTGCTACGCACTTATTAATTGATCATTCCCCGTTCCGCGTGGTTGAGGCGTTGCAGTCTTCCGGTGGTGAAGACTTCTCCTGGTATCTGCAAAAGATCCCAGGTTGCATGGTGCGGTTGGGGTGCAAAACTACCGAAGAATATGATCTACATCAATCGGATCTCATTGTTGACGAAGACTGCATTGACGTGGGGGTTAAATTATTTGCATCGATCCTGCATGCAGATAGACTGTGAGCCAAACGTGACTTCACCCATATATAACCTATGTAAGGACTCATTTTGACTCAACGGATCGTCATTATTGGCGGTGGGCCTGCTGGCTATGAGGCGGCTCTGGCAGGTGCGAAATATGGCGCCGATATTACTTTGGTGGAAGACCAAGGTCTCGGCGGCTCCGCAGTGATTTATGACTGCGTACCTTCGAAGTCTTTTATTTCTGCAACCGCCATTAAAACTGATTTGCGCCGTGCTGATGATATGGGCCTTGACGCCGAGCTGGGTGAGGCCCGCCTGCATCTTGATGCGGTCAATGCTCGTGTGAAAGACCTCGCCTACGCGCAATCTAACGATGTGAAAGCACAGATGGATCGCGCTGGTATTCGAATTATTAATGGGCGCGCGGCGTTCGATGATTCTAGTGCCACTCACATTGGGCACGACATTCGCGTCAAACACAACGATGGCACGGAAGAAGTCATCGAGTGTGATCTGGTGTTGTTGGCCACAGGTGCCTCCCCGCGCGTGCTGCCGAATTGTGAGCCTGATGGCGAGCGCATTCTGAACTGGCGCCAGGTTTATGACATCAATGAACTTCCCGAACACCTGATCGTGGTTGGTTCCGGCGTGACGGGCGCCGAGTTCGTGTCCGCGTTTGCTGAGCTGGGCGTCAAGGTGACCATGGTTGCTTCCCGCGATCGCATCCTCCCGCATGACGACGCCGACGCCGCGGACGTGCTGGAAACGGTGCTGGCGGAGCGTGGCGTTTCGCTGGAAAAACATGCCCGTGTGGAATCAGTGACTCGTGTTGATGATGGCGTGGTTGTGCGCACTGCAGATGGCCGTGAGATTCATGGATCCCATGCGCTTATGACCGTTGGTTCAGTGCCAAATACCAAGAATCTTGGATTGGAAAAGGTTGGCGTTGAACTGACACCATCGGGCCATATCAAGGTTGACCGTGTATCCCGGACCACTGTTGCTGGAATCTATGCGGCTGGTGATTGTACAAATCTCTTCCCGCTCGCCTCGGTTGCCGCAATGCAAGGCCGCATTGCGATGTATCACGCGCTCGGCGAAGGCGTGAGCCCAATCAGGCTAAAGACAGTGGCCACAGCGGTATTTACCCGGCCGGAAATCGCGGCTGTGGGTGTGACTCATGCGCAGATTGAATCCGGTGAAGTATCTGCACGCGTTGTGGTGCTGCCACTTGCCCGAAATGCCCGCGCGAAAATGCGTTCACTCCGTCATGGTTTTGTGAAGCTGTTCTGTAGGAAGAACTCCGGACTCATCATTGGTGGTGTGGTGGTTGCTCCAACAGCCTCCGAGCTGATTCTTCCGATCGCAGTTGCGATTAACAACAACCTCACAGTCAAAGATCTTGCGAATACTTTTTCGGTTTACCCGACGTTGTCCGGTTCCATTACGGAAGCAGCACGTCAGCTCGTGCAGTATGACGACCTTGAGTGATTGTTAGTCTGCGGACTATGGTGCCTAAGGGGGTCGGGGGATTGGGGGAGTAGTTTGTGTGGCCTTGGATGTAAAAGAGTCCAAGGCCATTGCTACTTTCAGTGTTGTGCGCAATAGGAATAGGCGCTCTACACGACTTACCGTTCCATCTAACGGGAGCAAATTTTGCGTAAAATAGAGGTTCGGGGCAAAAGTTTCATGCATTGAGAATATTTTTCTTTTCTGTGTTCGTATTTGCGTTAGAATCAAAAATCTAGTGACTGAACTCACTTCTCTATCCCATTGCAAAGGTGTTCACCGTGACCCAAAATAAAAAGCTTGCTACTTTTGCGAAAATCCTGGTCGCCAATCGTGGCGAGATTGCAGTTCGTGCGTTTCGTGCCGCGTTTGAGATCGGGGCGAAAACTGTCGCTGTATTCCCTCAAGAGGACCGCAATTCGTTCCACCGTTCGATGGCTTCTGAGGCGTATCGGATTGGGGCTGAAGGCTCCCCGGTCAAGGCGTATCTGAATATCGATGAGGTTCTTCGGGCAGCTCGTGAGTCCGGAGCTGATGCGGTTTACCCTGGTTACGGCTTTCTTTCAGAGAATGCACAACTGGCCCGTGAGTGCGCTGAAAATGGCTTAACCTTTATTGGTCCGTCACCAGAGGTGCTGGATCTCACTGGTGATAAGTCTGCCGCTGTGGCGGCGGCCCGCCGGGCAGGATTGCCGACTCTGGAAGACACGGAAGCCAGTGACGATATTGATTTCCTGGTCAAACAGGCCGAGGGGCAAACATATCCACTGTTTGTTAAGGCAGTTGCCGGTGGTGGCGGCCGTGGTATGCGCTTTATTGGCACGCCAGAAGAATTGCCGCATCTGGCTGCGGAGGCTTCCCGCGAGGCCCTGAGTGCCTTCGGCGATGCCCGTGTGTATATCGAACGTGCCGTTATGAATCCCCAGCATATTGAGGTGCAAATCCTCGGCGACCACACTGGCGAAGTGGTGCATTTGTATGAGCGCGATTGCTCGGTTCAGCGGCGCCATCAAAAAGTTGTGGAAATTGCCCCGGCACAGTCATTGACGCCGGAATTGCGGGACCGCATCTGTAACGATGCAGTGAAGTTCTGTAAAGAGATCGGCTATACCGGCGCAGGTACCGTCGAATTCCTCGTGGATGAAAACGGCAACCATGTGTTTATTGAAATGAACCCACGTATCCAGGTGGAGCACACTGTCACGGAAGAAGTGACGGGCGTGGATATTGTGAAGGCGCAGATGCGGCTTGCCGCGGGTGCCACGCTCGCAGAACTCGGGTTGACCCAAGACAAGATCCATACTGAGGGTGCGGCGTTGCAGTGCCGTATCACCACTGAGGATCCAGCGAATGGATTCCGCCCAGATACGGGTGTGGTTACGGCGTACCGCAGCCCAGGCGGTGCTGGCGTGCGTCTCGATGGTGCCGCGCAGCTGGGTGGCGAAATCACCGCGCATTTTGACTCCATGTTGGTGAAAATGACCTGCCGTGGCTCCGATTTCAATGGTGCTGTGATCCGTGCGCAGCGTGCGCTTGCGGAGTTCCATGTCTCCGGCGTGGCCACGAATATTGGATTCTTGCGTGCGTTGTTGCGTGAGCCGGACTTTACTGGCAAGCGCGTTTCCACCTCGTTTATTACCGATCACCCATGGTTGCTTTCCGCGCCACCGGCGGATGACGAGGCTGGACGTATCCTCGACTATCTTGCGGACGTCACCGTCAACCGCCCGCACGGTGCCCCGCCGAAGGTGGGTGCGGCCGTCGATAAGCTGCCACAGTTAGGGGTGCTGAAGCGGGGCTCGCGTGACCGCCTGCGCGACCTGGGACCTGCGCGTTTTGCTGCGGAGTTGCGGCGCCAAACCGCGCTTGCGGTGACTGACACAACCTTCCGTGACGCGCACCAATCGCTGTTGGCTACCCGTGTGCGTTCCTCGGCGCTTGTCGACGCCGCGCGCCACGTCGCCCACAGCACGCCCGAGTTGCTGTCCGTCGAGGCCTGGGGTGGTGCAACCTACGATGTTGCGTTGCGATTCCTCCACGAGGACCCGTGGGAGCGTTTGGATAACCTCCGCCGGGCGATGCCAAACGTCAATATTCAAATGCTCTTGCGGGGGCGAAATGCGGTCGGCTACACCCCATACCCAGATTCCGTGTGCCGCGCATTCGTCGAAGAAGCTGCCCGCAGCGGCGTGGATATCTTCCGTATCTTCGACGCGTTGAACGACGTCAGCCAAATGCGTCCGGCTATCGACGCCGTGCTCGAAACCGGCACCAGCGTCGCTGAGGTGGCCATGGCGTACTCCGGTAACCTTGCTGACCCGGGAGAGAAGCTCTACACCCTCGACTATTACCTGCGCCTGGCAGAACAAATAGTCGAATCTGGTGCACATATTCTGGCGATCAAAGACATGGCAGGTCTCTTGCGCCCAGCCGCTGCTTCCAAGCTGGTCACGGCGCTCCGCAAGGAATTCGACCTTCCTGTACACGTGCATACTCACGACACCGCCGGCGGCCAATTGGCAACTTACCTTGCCGTAGCCAACGCCGGTGCCGACGCTGTGGACGGTGCCTCAGCGCCGCTGTCTGGTACTACCTCGCAGCCTTCGCTTTCCGCCATTGTCGCGGCGTTCGCCAATACCCCTCGCGACACCGGACTTTCTCTCGCTGCGGTCAGTGATATGGAGCCGTACTGGGAGGCCGTGCGCCAAATGTACGCGCCGTTCGAATCCGGAACCCCCGGCCCAACAGGCCGCGTCTACCGTCATGAAATCCCAGGCGGCCAGCTTTCCAACCTTCGCGCCCAGGCCGTGGCCTTGGGACTGGCAGACCGTTTCGAACTCATCGAAGACAACTACGCCGCGGTGAACGAAATGCTGGGGCGTCCCACCAAGGTAACCCCATCTTCCAAGGTGGTTGGCGACCTCGCATTGCACCTGGTTGGCGCCGGCGTGGCACCAGCTGACTTCGCCGCCGACCCACAAAAATACGATATCCCCGACTCCGTGATTGCTTTCCTCCGCGGTGAACTCGGCACCCCTCCAGGCGGTTGGCCTGAACCGCTTCGCACCCGAGCACTCGAAGGCCGCAGCGAACCGGCCCGCAGTGTGACCGTGCCACCAGAAGAACAAGCAGCGCTCGATTCCTCGGACGCTGGTGAACGCCGTGGTGCGCTCAATAGGTTGATGTTCCCGAAGCCAGCTGCGGAGTTCGTTGAGCATCGCCGCCGGTACGGAGACACTTCCGTACTCACCGACCGCGAATTCTTCTACGGCCTGGTCGAGGGCAAAGAGACCATGATTGACCTTGGCGATTCCACCCACATGTTGGTGCGTCTCGATGCCGTGTCCGAACCGGACGAGAAGGGCATGCGCACCATTGTGTGCAACGTCAACGGCCAAATCCGACCAATGCGTGTACGTGACCGATCCGTGGAATCCGTCACCGCATCTGCCGAGAAGGCCGATTCATCAGTGGTAGGACACGTGGCTGCACCATTCGCCGGTGTTGTGACTGTTACCGTCAACGTTGGCGACAAGGTAGAAGCCGGTCAACCCGTGGCGGTCATCGAAGCCATGAAGATGGAAGCGACGATTACCGCATCAGTAGGGGGTGTGGTCAATCGCATCGTGCTGACCCAAGCAACCAAGGTTGAAGGGGGTGACCTGCTCCTTGTACTTCAATAAATAACAAGCCCTGCGGCTAAAGCGCCAGCTAGGAAAGCGCCCTAGTTGGCGCTTTGAATCGGGCGTTGCACTGATCGCCCCAGGTGTGGAGCAAGTGATACCTGAGGATATTGATTCCAGCGGGGCGGTGGTGACGTGTGAGTAGTGTTCGTCATGCTTGCAGTGCTGCTTTTGGACGCTGGTTCTGCTGTTGCAAAACCCCAGGTCGTCCGGAACTGGCTTGTTTTGCTGACCTAACATCGCCACTTACCGACTTTTGGGTTTTCGCGACCTGGGGTTTTGCGGAAGCGAAGTCGTTATCTGGCTTGTTTTGCTGACCTAACATCGCCAGTTCCGGACGACCAGGGGTTTTAGGGATCGGATCAAAGTTTGCGATTGAGGGGATCTTGGCGCCAACGGAGATGGCGCCAAGATCATCGAGTAGCTCGACAATTACCAAAGCTTGATTCCGAAGAACTTTCCGAGAATAAAGCTGAAGAACGTCACCAAGATGCCAAGCAGGGAGAAATTAGGTAGCAACTGCTGTAGCCAAGACTGTGGCTTGTGATTTTCCGGACCAAACTGAGGTAACAATTGCTTCGCGTCAGGTTGGGCGTCAGGCTTGCTTGGTTTCGTGCCGGAATCAGTGGTTGGTGGTGGGGTGGGGGTGTTAAGCTCGTCGCGGAGTTTCTCCAGTTCGGCGAGTTCGGTTTGGGCTTTCTCGAGTTTTTCGGCGATCTCTCGGGCGGCTTCGTGGGCGCCTTCGGCTTTACGAGCTGTGAGTTCAGTGGTGAGTGACGCGATTGAGAGCGTCAGCTTGTTTGCTGCGGTGTCGAGCGTAGCTACTGTTTGGTCGCGTGCGGCGTCGAGAAGGGCTGTGGATTCGATGAAGCGGTTGCGCGCAGTGTCGAGTTTTTGTTGAGCAGCGTCGGCCTTGGCGCGGAGCTTGTGTGCCTTTGCGGCGAGTTCGTCGAGCTTCGCGTTCACGGCGGGGGTCGTCGCGGAAGGGGCGTTTTCGCGGTGGGCATTGAGGTCAGCAGTGACCTGTTCGAGTTCCTTCTTGGCATTGGCGAGGTGTTCGGTTGCGGCGTTGCGTCCGTCGAGATCTCGCTGGATGGCTGCTTTCCTGGCCTCGGCTTCGTTGATTTGTTGCTGAAGTTTGGTGATTTCAGCGTATTCGGCAAGAAGTTGAAGTTTAGTTAATTCTAGGTTTTGTTCGTTAATTTGTTGTTTTTTCTCGGCGTATTCTTCGGGATCGAGTCCTTCGCGGCCGTTGACTAGTTGCTTGAATGCTTCAGTCTTTGCTGCGGCGTTTTCCTGAGCAGCGCGTTCTGCTTCGGTGGCGGCGCGAACTGCTTGTTCGAGTTCGTCTTCTGCTGGTTCGGCATCATCGGTGTCGATTGCTATGCCTTCGTGTTCTCCGCGTGTCTGTTGTTCTTCGAGCAGTTTTAGTAGTCTGTCGAGTTCGCGTTTCTTTTGACGCAGAGCTTGTTGGGCTTCTTCTAGCTCGTTGCGGGCGCGGGTGAGTTCAGGTTCGTTGGCGATGACTTCGTCAGCTGCTCGCACGGACTGTTCGAGTTTGGAAAGTTCCGTGCGCACTGCTTGAAGGCGTTCGCTAGCGTTTGCGATCTCTTCGGGGTTAGATTTTGCGGCGGCTGCGTTGCGTGCTTCTTCGGAACTGGCAGATTCAGCGATGCGTCCCTGTCCTGCGGCGATTTTTCCGGTGAGCTGGGCGTACTCGGTTGCAAGCTCACCGAGTTCTTGTACGCGCGCTTCGGAGTCTTTGATGTCCTGTTCGAGTTCAGTGAGTTTTGTGCTGAGTTCGTTTGTCCGATCTTCGTGTTGCTTCTTTGCCTCAGCATCGTGCTCGCGGGCTTTCAGGAGTTCGGCTCTGACCTCCAGGAGTTCGGCCTTGGCTGCTTCGACCGCTTGTTTGGTTTCGGTAGCGGCTTGTCGTGCGTTTTCCAGTTCGGTTGCGTGGGTCTTTGTTTGTTCGCGGAGTTCGGTGAGCTTCTGTTTGGTTTCGGCTGTGGTGCGTTCAGCTTTTGCTACTGCTTCCTGGGCTTCTTCCAGATCCTCGGGGTTTAGGTTGTCTTTAACCTTGGCGAGCACGTCTTTTGCGTCGTTAATGATCCCGGCGACCTTGGCTGCTGCGGCTTCGACGCTTTTGGACTCTTCTGCGACACCAAGTTCCTTCTTGAGTTCCTCAAGATCGCTTTGTAGTTTGTCCGCTTCTTTGGTGAGAGCTGCAGCGTTGGCGTCTGCAGCAGTTTTTTGCTTTTCGACGTCCGCGATTTCTTTGCGCTTGTCTTCAATTTGGCGTTCGATTTCGGCAACGTCGGGCAGGTTTTCGACATTTTTGATTGATTCGCTAGCGCGGTCGAGGCTTGTTTCAACTGTGTTGATTCGATCCGCAGCGCTAGGCTCAGCGTGCGCAGGGGCGATAGCGTTGATGGCAATGGAGGTTGCCACGATCCCGGCGATTGCGGTCAGGCGCCCACGTTGAAAGAACATGTAGTCCCCTATCTTTAAAAACCATAAGAAAGATGGATGTAACTCAGTGAAGTTTACGCTGAATATTGCTAAAGATTGACATAAGGATAAGATTTTTGGCGCGCCACCCACCTATTTGGGTGGGTGGTGTGCAACATGTTCTGACCGTGACTTTTCGGGATTGTTGAAATGGTTATTCAGTAGTGTTGCTGACTTTTGCTCAACAATTGCATAAGAATGCGACCCAGGTATAGCTCATTTTTTAATAAGAATTTGCTGAAATTCTATATGTGGTTGGTACGGCATATCTGGGGAGATATTTTCATTGATTTCTAGCTCAAGGCCCGTAGCTGGAAATGCTCGTTGAGGGCAGGCGGGGCGTTCACAAATCCGGCAGCCTGCACCAATTGGTGTCGCCGCTTCTGGGGTGAGATCAAGGCCCTGCGAATACACCAAATTGCGTGCCTGTTCGAGATCGCATCCGAGTCCAATGGCAAATTGTGTCGGCGTAGTGCCAAACCCTTGCGAGCGGCCTGTAACAGTACGCGCAATCCAAAGGTATGTTCGTCCGTCCGGCATTTGTGCGAGTTGCCGGACGATTCGGCCGGGTGTTTCAAAAGCCCGGTGAATGATCCATTGCGGGCAGGCCCCACCTGATCGAGAAAAATGAAACGATGTGGCGGACTGCCGTTTTGAGATATTGCCCGCCCTGTCAGTTCGAATAAAAAAGAAAGGCACTCCTTGTTGGCCTTCCCGTTGCAATGTGGAAAGGCGATGGCAGGTTGTTTCAAAGCCAGTGCCGAAGTATGCGCGAATCCGGTCGATGTCGTAGGCGGTGCGGTTCGCGGCGTCGAGAAACCTTGAATAAGGCATAACCACCGCAGCGGCGAAATATTGTGCGAGCCCGACGCGGGTCAGTGCGCGTGACTCAGGGGAAAGGTTCGGATCGGCGGATAGCCTGACAAGAACGCCATGATGTTCGAGAAAACACCATTGCATTGCCAGTTCGAAACACTGTTGCGCTTCGGTGAGGTCGCAGCGCAGTTTTACTTGTTGATCTGAGAAAATCCGTCGCGGTCCATCTTGGTGTGCCTTGTATCGAACTTTTACACCATGGTTGGCATCCAATGCGGCGGCGAGTCGGGTCACCCGCATCCCTGGATCGCCGAGAGTTTCGGCGAAGTTTTCGGCAAGTTCATCAAGTTCGGGAATGTGATTTCGACGTTCATAAAAGAAATCCCGAACATGTTCAAAAGCGCTGGCATTCCACGACTTACGTACGTATAAGGGGGAGGGCGTAAGGGGTATTTCATTATCATTTGTGAAACTTGCGGAAGTGGCTGAAATATCGGCAAGTGTATGGGATAAGTGCACGATGCCGCGGGCTAATTCAGGGTATCTGTCGGCGAGATCGTGGAGCTCTTCAATGCCGATATTGCTGAGTCCGGCGGAGGTAAACGCTTCTTTTAAATCGGCTACAAAACGTGCGTTTGTATCTGGAGAGAAGTATGAAGTCTCAACCGCGAAGGTTTTTGAAAGCGTCATCAGTACTGTTGCAGTGAGTGGGCGCTGGTCGTTTTCGAGTTGGTTTAGATAACTCGTAGAAAGATTCGCTTGCTTGGCCATGGCGGTTTGGGTGAGTCCTAGTGTGCGCCGGAGCGTCCGGATTTTTGCCCCCACATAGAGCTTGCTCAATGGTCTGTCCTTTCTGAACTAGGGCGTCACCAGCGGTTTACGCAAGATTTGCAAATACGTATTTTCTAGCCGCAAGTTTTTACTTCCTGCACATTGATATGCACACACAAAAAGCCTATACTCTTGGACTTGTTTTTCTGATTTGCACCTCCAAAAGAGGGCATATCTGTCTGCGAAGGAGACGATTATATGGAGATTCATAAGGTACGTACGAGAAAATCTGCGGAGGAGTTCCCACGAGAGCAACACCTGGCGTATAAGATTGCTCGGGTTGATGTGGATCCCGTGAAGGTTCCAGAAGATTCACGCGAGATGATTTGCAACCGGATCATCGATAATGCTGCCGTTGAATCGGCTTTCATTGTTACGACGTCCTGTTAGTGCGGCTCGTGAACAGGCGAAAGCTCATGCGGTGATATGAGATGGCGCAAAAGTATTCGGTTTGTCGGGGAATTTCGGTACCGAATGGGCGGCTTGGGCAAACGGCGTGGCGGTTCGTGCCCTGGATTTCCATGACACGTTCCTCGCGGCTGATTATTCCCACCCAGGTGATAATATTCCTGCGATTCTTGCGGTGGCACAACACCGGAAGGTGCCAGGAAAGGACCTGATACGTGCGTTGGCAACCGGGTATGAAATTCAGTTGGATTTAGTTCGTGGCATCTGTCTGCATGAACATAAAATTGATCACATTGCGCATTTAGGGCCGTCGGTAGCTGCCGGGATTGGCACGATGTTGCACCTGACGGTGGATGTAATTTATCAGGCGATTGGCAAGGCGTTGCACACTACGACGGCGACGAGGCAATCACGTAAGGGTGAGGTTTCTTCGTGGAAGGCATTTGCTCCTGCATTCGCTAAAAAGATGGGGATCGAGGCTGTTGATCGTGCGATTCGGGGTGAAGGTGCGCTGTCGCCGATCTGGGAAGGTGAAGAAAAACGTGCAATTCTAGATACCTTTACCAAAGAGCATTCGGCGGAGTATCAATCTCAGGCGCCGATTGATTTGGCACGTCGCATGCGGGAGAAGATTACCGATTTCTCCGCAATTGAAGAAATCATTTTGCACGCGAGTGACCATACTCATTACGTAATTGGCACCGGCTCGGAAGATCCGCAAAAGTTTGACCCCAATGCGTCTCGGGAAACGCTGGATCATTCGATTATGTATATTTTCGCGGTGGCGTTGGAGGACGGTACTTGGCACCACGAGCATTCCTATGCTTCCGAGCGCGCATACCGTCCGGAAACCATCGAGCTGTGGTAGAAAATTCGTACGGTTGAGGATCCAAAGTGGACACGCCGCTATCACGCCGACAATCCAAACGAAAAAGCATTCGGGTGTCGGGCGGAGGTGCGGTTCAAGGACGGCACGGTATTTACCGACGAGCTTGCAATTGCCGACGCCCACCTACTCGGCGCACGTCCGTTCGCTCGGCCGCAGTACGAGGAAAAGTTCCGGATTCTTGCCGAGGGAATCGTTACGAAAACTGAGCAAGATCGTTTCTTGCGTGCAGTAGACCGTATTGAAACCCTTGAGGACCTCGGCGAACTCAACCTCGTTGTTGAGGAAAGTGTGCTTGCTAAGTCTCCTCAGATTCCTGCGGGGCTGCTATGACAAACATGTTCTCATCTGGTGACGCCCGTGAGCGTCGAAAAGCATTCGTTGAAGCGCTGCATTCCGGAACCATTCGATGTTTGCCAGGCGCGTTTTCTCCGTTGGTCGCGCGCAGCATCGAAGAATTCGGGTTCGAAGGCGTGTACGTTTCTGATGCAGTCGTTGCCGCTGATCTGGCATTGCCGGACATCGGCTTAACAACCCTTACCGAAGTCGCGGGACGGGCCCGCCAAATTGCTCGCGCAACGGAACTCCCGGTCCTTGTCGACGCGGACACAGGTTTCGGAGAGCCCATGAGCGCTGCGCGAACGGTCACTGAACTGGAAAACGCAGACGTTGCCGGATGCCAGTTGGAGGACCAAGTCAACCTGAAACGTTGTGGTCACCTCGATGGCAAAGCGCTGATCGAAATATCAGAAATGGTGCGTCGTCTTGGTGCTGCGTTGAATGCTAGCCGGGACAGGAATTTTGTGATCTGCGTTCGAACGGATGCCGCAGCGATTGAAGGTGTGGATGCTGCGATTGAACAGGCGAAGGCGTACGCAGATGCTGGTGCTGACTTGATCTTTACCGAAGCGAAAAAAACGAAAAGGAATTCGATAAATTCCGGAACGTCGTGCATGTTCCGTTGCTCGCGAATATGACCGAGTTTGGCAAGTCCGAACTGTTAGGTGCGAAGGCTCTTCAGGATCTCGGGTACAACGCCGTGATTTTCCCGGTGACCACACTACGGATTGCCATGGGGCAAGTAGAAGCAGCGCTCGAAGAAATAGCCGAAACCGGTACGCAAACTGGCTGGTTAGGCCGTATGCAACACAGGTCTCGTCTGTATGAGCTATTGCGTTACGCAGAATTTAATGATTTTGACCAAGAAATTTTTACCTACCGAAAGGACAAATAAATGACTGAAATCCGTAAGGGACTCAATGGTGTTGTTGACTATACGGCGATCTCCAAGGATGTCCCAGATACGAATTCATTGACGTATCGGGCTATCCCGTGCAAGAATTGGCACGTTTCTGCACGTTTGAAGAAGTCGCTTACCTTCTGTGGAACGGCGAGCTTCCAAGCCCTGACGAGCTCCGTAGGTTCTCAATTCGGGAAAAGGCACTGCGTCGAATTGATCGCGGTTTGATTGACATGGTTCGTTCAATGCCGCTGTCTTGTCACCCCATGGACGTTTTGCGTTCCGCAATTTCCTACATTGGTGCGCGGGATCCGGAGGCGTATACAAAGAATTCGGATCACATTCGCAGGTCCTTCCAGGAGTTGATGGCAAAACTGTCTACGGTCGTTGCGTTAGACTTTCGTCGACGCCGCGGTCAGGATTTTGTGGAGCCTTCGACAAAGAAGGGATTTTCCGAAAACTTCCTCGATATGGTGTTTGGCGAAGGCGTGTGCGATCGCGCCGATGTGGAAGCCTTTGATCGGTCGATGATTTTCTATGTGGAGCATTCGTTTAATGCTTCTACCTTCACGGCCCGTGTGGTTACTTCTACTATGTCGGATACGTATTCGGCAGTGACCGCTGCGATTGGTGCGTTAAAGGGTCCAGTTCACGGTGGTGCGACTGAAGCTGTGATGCATACGATGTTGGAGATTGGGGATCCAGACAAGGCTCTCGAATGGGTCAATGCAGCGCTGGATGACAAGCAGCTCATTATGGGTTTTGGGCACCGTTTGTAAAAGTGTGGTGATTCCCGCGTCCCCTCGATGGAAGCGGCTTTCTGTGAACTCTCGGCAAGGCATGATGGTGCCAAGTGGGTGAAAATGTATGAGGAAATGGTTGTCGCGATGGATGAGCGTACAGATATTAAACCGAACTTAGATTTCCCTTCCGGTCCGGCGTATCATCTCCTCGGTTTCGATGTTGAATTCTTCATCCCATTGTTTGCGGATCACGGGTTGGACAGCGCACATTATTGAGCGGAATGAGAATAACTCATTTATTCGACCGCTATTTGGTTACAATAGCTCTGAACGGCGGAAAAGTTTCTGCCTCTATTGATTAAGGAATCCCTCAACCCAACGTGCTACGGTTTTCTCACCAGCAATCACGGCGTCCTCTACGGTCTTCTGTGGCAGCACAGGATCATTTGGTAAGATACGCTGCGTGTCACCGACGGGGGTGACAGTGATTGTGCAATTTTCGTAGACTGCAAGCGCCAGCATCTCAACGTTTGTTTGTTCGCATACTGCCCAGGTGAACTTGCTTTCTGACGCCCATCCTGCGCGAGCAGCAGCGACCAGTGCATCTGGGGTGTCGGAAAGCTGACTGAGTGCGGGTCGGTCGTCGATACGGTCATCATCGTGGAGAGGGCGCAGATAAAAGCGGCCACCGTTGAGTTCCATGGCTTCCATAGTGGAAATTTTATCGTAAGGTGCTACGGATTAAACGGGGTTTAAAAAAAGGGTCCGAGATACTCGGACCCTTTCATGCTAGAAGGTTTACTTCAGTTCCATGAGAACAGCGCCCTTGGAGACGCCTTCACCCGCAGCACATGCCAGACCGGTAACAACACCAGACTTGTGAGCCTTCACAGGGTTCTCCATCTTCATCGCCTCAAGCACAACGACAGTCTCACCCTCTTCAACTTCCTGTCCTTCTTCAACGTTGACCTTGATCACGGTGCCCTGCATTGGTGCTGCAACGGCGTCGCCGGATACGGCCTTCTTACCAGCGCCGCCACGACGCTTCTTTGCCTTCTTCTTCGCTGCACCGCTGCCACCGCCGAGTGCAAGGTCACCGGGGAGTGCAACCTCTACACGACGTCCATCAATCTCAACGATGACCTTCTGTGCAGGGGTGGCTTCCTCAGCTTCTTCGCCATCGGCAGGATCCACATAGGCAGGAATTGGGTTATCCCACTCTTCCTCAATCCACTTGGTGTATACGTCAAACTTGGTGCCGTCACCAACGTATGCTGGGTTGTCCACGATGTGGCGGTGGAATGGGATCACGGTTGGCATGCCTTCAACAACATACTCGTCGAGTGCACGACGTGCGCGCTGCAGGGCTTCGTCACGGGTCTCTCCGTACACGATGAGCTTGGCAAGCATGGAGTCGAACTGGCCGCCAATGACGGAGCCTTCAACAATGCCGGAGTCCATGCGGATACCTGGGCCAGCAGGCTCAACATACTTGGTGATCTTGCCAGGAGCAGGCATGAAGTTGCTGCCAGCATCCTCACCATTGATACGGAACTCAATGGCGTGACCGCGTGGGGTTGGGTCCTCCTTGATGTGCAGCTCGCGGCCTTCGGCGATACGGAACTGCTCGCGGACCAGGTCGAGACCGGTGGTTGCCTCGGTGACGGGGTGCTCCACCTGGAGGCGGGTGTTGACCTCAAGGAAGGAGATCAGCCCATCGGAACCGACCAGGTATTCGACGGTGCCAGCGCCGTAGTAGTGAGCTTCTTTGCAGATAGCCTTTGCGGACTCGTGCAGGCGCTTGCGCTGATCGTCGGTCAAGAATGGGGCAGGAGCCTCTTCAACCAGCTTCTGGAAACGACGCTGCAAGGAGCAGTCACGGGTGCCAGCAACAACAACGTTGCCGTGCTGATCAGCGAGAACCTGGCACTCTACGTGGCGGGCCTTATCAAGGTAGCGCTCCACGAAGCACTCACCACGGCCGAATGCTGCGAGGGCCTCACGGGTTGCGGATTCGTAGAGGTCTTTAACCTCTTCCATCTTGTAAGCAACCTTCATGCCACGGCCACCGCCGCCGAAGGCAGCCTTAATAGCGATTGGCAGGCCATGCTCCTCAGCGAACGCCACAACTTCGTCAGCATCCTTGACTGGCTCTTTGGTTCCAGGAGCCATCGGAGCGTTCGCGCGCAATGCGATGTGGCGTGCGGTGACCTTATCACCAAGGTCACGAATGGATTGTGGTGATGGGCCAATCCAGATAAAGCCAGCGTTAATTACTGCCTCAGCAAAGTCACCATTTTCGGAAAGGAAGCCATAGCCTGGGTGGATGGCATCAGCGCCGGACTTACGCGCGGCGTCGAGAATCTTGTCAAACACCAAGTAGGATTCAGCTGAGTTCTGGCCGCCAAGAGCGAATGCCTCATCAGCCATGGACACGAAAGGTGCATCAGCATCTGGTTCTGCATAGACAGCAACGCTTGCGATGCCTGCGTCACGAGCTGCGCGAATAACGCGAATGGCAATTTCGCCGCGGTTGGCGACAAGTACCTTAGTGATTTTCTTGGTCTCGACTGTCACGAGAACCCCTCCTGAAGATTTGCACCGCGACGCGACGCGCCGCCTCTGAAAACGAATATGCCGCTCCTCACATGGGGGATGAGGAGCAGTAAGACACCACTCATTCTTACACACAAACTTGTGAAACCACGGCGGTATTGCGGCGAAAATGCACGCTAGGGGGTAATCATAATCCCCTTAATAGGGGTGACAGTGGCTCTACCTGCGTGCCTGAATAATGTTTAATCGCTCGAAAAGTCGCCGGGGGTGGGTCCAACGGCTATGGGCATGCGTACCATATTGCCCCATTCCACCCATGAACCATCGTAATTACGCACCCCGTCACGACCTAAGAGGTACTTCAGTACAAACCACGTGTGGGCGCTCCGGTCTCCGACCCGACAATAAATAATTGTATTGTCGGGAACTTCGGCATAAATATCTTCAAGTTCTGCCAGGGAACGGAAGCGGGAGTTTGGGTGCACAGATAGATGCCACGGAATATGAATTGCGGTTGGGATATGCCCGCCACGCATCACCCCTTCTTCGGGGTAGCCCTCAACATTCGAGCGTTCGCCTGTGTACTCCTCTAATGTCCGAACATCCAGCAGAGGCGTTGTGCCCAGCCCTTCCTTGACCTCGGCAGCAAACGCGCGGAACGGGACGTCGACACGCTCAACGACGGGGTAATCTGTACGCGGGTACTCGGGCACCACAAAAGAGGTGTCGCGTTCCTCCGCCATCCATGCGTCGCGGCCACCGTTGAGCAGTCGAACATCTTTGTGGCCAAAGAGCTCAAAAACCCACAACGTAAAAGACGCCCACCAGTTCGATTTATCGCCGTAGATGACCACCGTATCGTCGCGGGATATCCCCTTGGATCTCATCAGTTCGGCAAAGGCTTCACCAGAAATGTAATCCCGCATAGTTGCATCATTGAGGTCTTTGCGCCAGTCAATTCGCACCGCACCAGGGATATGTCCGATGTCATATAACAAGGTGTCTTCATCGGATTCCACAACCCGTAATCCCGGTGTGCCAAGACGGGCGCTCAACCAAGAAGCAGATACTAAACGTTCGGGGTGAGCATATTCAGCAAACTGCGGATTTGGGTCGAACGGTACATTCATGAAATTTCCTCTCTCCAGTGATGCTCACTCCAGCTTAAGCTTTCGACGCCCCGCAAGCGCGGGCTCGGGTGTGGCGTCGGTTACGTCTGCAGCGGTGATGTGGCCTGATGTCTTATTCTGTCGATGGATATCTAATCCTCACACAAAGGAGAGTTTATGCATAAGGCCATCGTCGTTTTCGAAGTTGAAGGCGGCAGCGACAAGCAATTCAATGGTCACCGGAAAGACACCATGCCGATCGTGGATGCCATCAAAGCCAAGGGCTGGCACGCCGAAGTGGTGTACTACCGTCCCGAGTGGTCCGAAGCATTGTTCGAGTACATCTCCAAGAACTTCGACGCTTATATCTCCCGTGTGAACCCAGGCAACATCCCAGGTGGTGAAAAGGGCTACTTCGAGCTTCTGACCCGCCTTTCCGATGAAGCTGGCCTCGTAGGCATGTCCCGCCCGGACGAAATGATGTCCTATGGTGCCAAGGACGCGCTGGTGAAACTCGCTGACACAGACCTCGTCCCATCCGACACCTACGCCTACTACGACGTAGAAACCTTCCACAAGACGTTCCCATCCTCCCTCTCCTATGGTGAGCGCGTACTCAAGCAAAACCGCGGATCCACCGGTGAAGGTATCTGGCGCGTTCAGCTGGAAGACAAAGAACTTGCAGCATCCGTCGAGCCTGGCACCGAATTGCCGCTGGACACCAAACTTCGCTGCACCGAGGCCGTGGACAACCACACCGAAGTCCGCGAACTCGGCGAATTCATGGACTTCTGCGACCAGTACATCATTGGCGACAACGGCATGCTCGTAGACATGCGCTTCATGCCGCGCATCGTTGAAGGTGAAATCCGTATCCTCCTCGTCGGCCCGCACCCAGTATTCGTAGTGCACAAGAAGCCAGCTGAAGGTGGCGACAATTTCTCCGCTACCCTCTTCTCCGGCGCAAAGTACACCTACGATTCTCCCGACAAGTGGCAGGACCTGGTGGATATGTTCGCCGAAGTCCGCCCCGTGATCGCAGAAAAGCTCGGTGGCGACAATATCCCATTGATCTGGACCGCCGACTTCATGCTTGACGACGCCGAGGACGGCGGCGACACCTACGTCCTTGGCGAAATCAACTGCTCCTGCGTTGGCTTCACCTCCGAACTGGACATGGGCATCCAAGAAATGGTTGCCGAAGAAGCCATCTCCCGCGTGGAGAAGAAGAACGCCTAATTTCTAGGTGTGCTTGAGCTGGCCTGGGGTTTCCTTCTCTTCGGCCAGCTTTTTCGTGCCGGGC
>JAUMZC010000020.1:0-8476 GCA_030528295.1 Corynebacterium sp. | reverse complement strand
TGCCGGGGCTGGGCTAGGTGCTGGGGCGGCTGGCTTGAGTTGACGAGTACTCAGGGCCAGATTTGGGGACTCAACGTGCCGGGCTGGCGGAGATCGTCCGAGGAAACGCCGGTTGGAACGTAATATACGTAATTCACATTATGGAGTTCGGGGCGGGAAAGAGGACTTCCGTCCCAGGTCGCAGAAATTCCGTACTGCTGTAGTACGGGCAGGACTACTTCGTTGAGGATCCAAAGATTCGCTTCTTCTTGTGAAAGCTCCTCGTGGCCTGGGATTGGCGTGAAGGCACCATAGCTCAAGTGAGTTGTTTTGTTGTCGATGATGTTTTCCACATCTTGTTGGTGAAAGAACACATATCCGATTGGTTTTGCGCCGAACTTGGCTACGTATTCATCGATAAGGTTGCGGATTTCAGCATGGCCACAGTGATCGCAGCACGTGAAATTCTGAACAGCGATGACTTGATGGTTTTTGTTCAGATCGACAAACGCTTTTTGCAGATACGTTTTAGGTTGCTCGGGGAGGGCTGATTGTTGATAGCGTCGTTCACCGAGCAGGTCTGCCCCGGCTTGTGCCGCGTTGTCTAAATCGAATGGGAAAAAGATCTCCCTTTCTTCGAACGCATCTACGACTGCCACGCGAAACCGTTCGCCGTCGACTTGGCCCATGACAATTTGCCGCCAGATGGCGTTCCGAATGATTTCTTCGTTTTCCCCAGATGTGTTTCGTGGGAGGTGAAACTCGAAGATCTTTGTATTTTTCGGCTGGCGGTTAAAATCAATGTCCATAATCGCTATTTTATATAAAAGTATTGTGCAGTGGTGGTGTGGTTCGCCCCTCGTTTGCCTGTGGGTGTCACAAATTCCATCGGAAACGCAATTTTTATGGAATTTGCGACACAAAATTACATTGCGCACAACTGCTGACCTGCGATCTGTCACAGATTCCATAAATTTGGCCAAAAAAATGGAATTTGTGACAAAAAAGGCCGTTTTTCGTCGCAGATTCCATAAAATTCACGTTTTTTATGGAATTTGTGACAGATCCCTGGTCAACCATTGGGCACGATTTAATTTCCTGCCGCAACTAGCTGATTGTGCGCCTAGCTTTCAGGATTTCCATTTGAGGGGGTAGTACAGCGTAATATCGCGCAACTGAATGCGGGAGTCAAGGGAGTTGTTCCATTCAGCGTGGATATTGTGCTTGTGCAGTATAGGCAAAACGACTTCGGAAATAAGTTCGGTCAGTTCTTTGTCTGAAATGTCCTGAAGTGCGCCAAAGCTAAGTCCTCCCTCGCCGTATTCGAAGATATTTTCCACATCTTGTTGGTGGAAAAACACATAGGCCCGCCAATCACCCTCGCGCGGAACCTGGGTGTAAATCTCCTCGTGGCCACAGGTATTGCAGCATGTGAAGTTCTCGGCGGCCACAATCCCATGGCGACGAATTTCCTCGAATGCGCTGCTCAGGGGATTCCTGAAGCTGGGCACGCCGGGCGCGCTAACCTCACCACCCTCACCACCTCCGGCGAACGTAGCCTGCTGCGCAATTCGGGTATTAATAAGGAACTCTGCGAGTTCTTCGGCGTCGGCCTGACTGATGGCGGGGAGCTCGCGGCCAGTGCCATCCTCGCTAAAGAAGGGGTAATCGCAAATGTAGTCTACTAGGTGATCAAAGTCAGGGTCGCCTCCGAAGAGGAGTTTCATCCAGAGGATATCTAGGAGTTCTTGCTGTTGTTCGCGGCCAACACCATCGGGGAGGTATTTCTGAGGAATGGCCAGGTCAGCGGGTTGGGCGTTGGGGTTCACGGGGGTCCGCCGGGATTCTAGTCGGGATTCTAGTCGAGGAGTTTGGACACGCTGTCAGGGTCGCAATCGGAGAGCAAAGCGCGGCAGCGATCGTATTCGTGGTCTTCTCCGATAGCCTTTGCGGATAACGCCAATTGGGCGATGGCGCGCAGGACCCCTTGGTTTGGTTCGTGGGACCAAGGTACAGGGCCGAAACCTTTCCATCCGTTGGCGCGCAAGGCATCGAGTCCGCGGTGGTATCCGGTTCGGGAATAGGCGTAACGCACGAGGTCGTCGTCGCATTGTTCGGCGAGCATTGCCCAAGCGAGCGGGCTTTCGGGGTGCTCGCGGGCGTCGATATGCATGAGGGTGTCGGGGAGCAATACCGGGGGTGGGGCTAAAAAGTCGTTGATGGTCATAGTGCGGTGGCCTTATCTATGCGTACTTCTTCGGCGGGGGTGGCATCGCGGGCGCCTCCAGCTGCACCTTTTTCTGCGATGGCGTGCAGCACGGGCATGCTTTGTTCGGATATGCGTCCGAGGATTGTGTAGTTCGGTGGCAGCGGGGAATCCTGGTAAACCAAAAAGAATTGCGAACCGTTGGTGTCCGGTCCGGCATTGGCCATGGCGATCACGCCCGCCTGGTAGAGGCCTTGTTCACTAGTGTTTACGGGGTATTCGTCTTTGAAGGTGAAGCCGGGGCCGCCGGATCCGGTGGCGGTTGGGTCACCACACTGCAGGACGAAAATGTTTTCGGTAGTAATGCGGTGGCAGAGAGTATTGTCATAGAACCCAGATTTGGCAAGGTGTTCGATCGCCCCGACGCCGCAGGGGGCTTTGGAGCCGTCGAGTTTCATCTCAAGTTCGCCCTGGTTGGTGGCGAGCGTAACAGTTGGCATCCCGTCGTTGGGTCCTGACGGAATACTTACCTCGCGTGCCGCAGACCCGGACTCCTTAAATCCGCATGTGTTATCGGCTGGGATTTCGGGTTTTTGCTCTTGTGCTGTGCACCCTGCGGACGCGGTGAGAATCAGCGCGACAGTGGCGAGATGGGGCAAATACTTCATGGAAGTCATGTTAGTAGATCCAATAGTTTGAGACGTCGTGTCCAAATTGATAGAGCGCTTTGCGGACGAGCGGCAGGCTGATGCCGAGCACATTAGACGGGTCACCTTCGATATCGTCGATAAACCAGCCGCCACGTGCTTCCAACGTAAACGCCCCGGCGCACTGCAATGGTTCGCCAGTACGTGCGTACGCCTCAATATCAGAATCGCTGACCTGCCCGAACGTCACTTTCGAATGGACTGCTTTGAGCACACGTTCGCCATCGCCGGGAGCGATAATGCAATGTCCGGTAATGAGTTCACCGGTCTTGCCGCGCTGCTGCTTCCATCGGGCGATCGTGTTTTCCACCGTGAGTGGTTTGCCCTGGAGTTGGCCATCGAGGAGCAGCATCGAGTCGCACCCAATCACCACATCATTGGGGTAGTGGGGCGCTACGTCCTCAGCTTTTGCTTGGCTGAGCGTGAGGACCTGCGTGTGGGGCGGGGCGTCGATAAGCTCGGCGAGGAGGCGGTCTTCGTCGACATCGGCGGGGTGCATCAGGGGCTCCACACCGGCCGCGCGCAACACAGCTTGGCGAGATGCGGAACCTGAGGCAAGCACAATCTTCATGTGCTCTACACTACTGCGATGCTTTTCGACGTCGCGTCCAGGTTTCGGTGCTACCTGCGCAACGGCCCCAGGTTTAGTAGTTCGAAGCAGATTTCAGGGGAAGCAACTCGGTGTGGCCCTCTTTGCCGGGGATCCAGTGGACTGCGTAAAACAATTCGGGGTTGTTGGTGGGGTAGATGGCGAACTCGTGGTCTTCTTGTACGCCGTATTTTTCGGGTTGCCCGAAGTAATCGTCGGCTTCTTGGCGATTATTGAACTTGAGTTCGCCGTCTTTGTTGAAGGGCAGGACGTGGGTGACCTTGGTTTTTAAGGGGTTGTTGTCGGTGTTTTCGGCAAGGATATACACCCCGTTGGAATGTTTGAGGCCGTAAAAATGTCCCATGGTTGCAATGTTATCGGTATTGAGTCCTGCGGGGAGGTCTTGCAGCGTGGTTCCTACGGAGATGTCGTTGAGTGTTTCCTGTGCGTGAAAGCTGCCGTCGTGTTCGTATCGGCAAAGTGTGATGCTGATGATTTCGTCGGAATCCACCACGATTTTCCAGGCGTTGGAGGAGCCAACGGGGAAATAGTATTCGGTGGTTCCGTCATCGAGTTGTCGCTGTTCAGCGGGTTCGCCCCAGGCTTCCTTGGCTTTGTCGAGGGAGTCGCCGATGACTACGCCGTCAATTGTGGTGGGGTCGGATGGTTCGATGGCGTGGAGCGTGCCGTTTTCGAAAATGTAGTCGCTCTTCCGGAAGGTGACGGTGCAGGTTGTTTCGTCGCAATGAAGGTCTGGGAAACCGGGGTTATTTTTTTGGATTTCATCCAAGGTATCCCCAATATAAATGGTGTTCAGGCCACTACCGTTGAGGGCTTCATGGAGGCTTTCGTCTCGGAGCGCGTTGATCCGGTTTGTGAGCTGTTCCTGGTTATCAGCGGTTACCGAAATTCCATTCGTGGCGGCGGTGATTGCCTCCAGGTGCTGCGCGTCCTCCTTGAATGTCACGGCGTCGATACGCACCTGGGGATGGGAAGCCGTAACGGTATTGATGAGTGCGTCGAAGTCGCCATCGCAGGTGTCCACGCCGTCGGAAAGCACAATGACGTTGGATGGCACATCGGGCGGCAACTGATTGACGGCCTTCTCAATCGCCTTCGCGAGCGGAGTCCAGCCGCGTGGGGTGATGCTGCCAATGGAGTTATAAGCGTTCGCGGGGTCCTTGATGGGCTGCAACGTGCGCACTAACGTCACATCGTCGCAGCTCAAGCCGCGTTCCTCGGGGCTATCCCCAACGCTTTGTCCGTACGCAACGATCCCTAATTCGGTCTTGGTCGGCAGGGTGTCAATCAATGTTCGGGCGGCGCCTTTTGCGGCGTTGATGCGTAGTCCATTGGCGTCATTGATGAGCATGCTCGACGAGGCGTCGAACACTAACACTGTTGGGGGTTCGGGCTGAAAATAGGAACAGCCAGCAAGAATCAACACAGTCGAGTACATGGTGAAAACTGCGCGGAATGTCACGGTAACCCCCAGAAAGGTCAAACGAGAAGGCAGTAGAAATGCTGCAACTAGAATAGCAAGCGCGCTATCTAATTGGGAGACATGGATTTTCTGGGGGTGGGATTCAAGCGGCTATGGTCTCCTGTAGGGCTTTTTTGAGGGGGGTGGGGGTGAAATTAAATGCATTGCGCAGCTCCGAATCGTCGAGAAGGAAGCGGTCTGTGAACTGGTATCTGATGGCAAGCACCTCGCGCACCATTGGTGTGAACAACCCTGCGAAACGAAGGAATATGTTCGGTAGGGCGCCAACCTTCGCGTTCGGCCTGATTGCTTGGGCCACTTCGCGGAAACTGGCGTCGCCGGAGCTGGGGCCAATCCAGGCGCGGTTGGAAAGTTCTGGGTGGGTGGCCAGGATTGCTAGGCATTCGCCGATGTCGGGAAGGTAGGACCAGGAATGCGGAACGTCTGGGTTGCCAATAACGCGGGTTGTTTTGCCTTCTTGAATGGCGTCCAAGAAGCGGGAACCGAGATGTGTTGTGGGTCCAGCGTTTGGCCCAAAGTAGTCGCTGGCGCGGAGCTCCGCAACGCTGATTCCGTGTTCTTGATGGGCTGCCAGAAGGCGGTTCCAGAGTTCGGCGCGTGTTTGACCTTTGGCTTCCGTGGGATTGATTGGGCTTTCGGCGGTGATGCGTCCATCTGGTTTGCCGTAGGCGTACAGGTTGCCCATGAGGACGATGCGTGCGCCGGTTGCTTTGGCGGCGGCGATTGCGGATTCAACCACCGGGAGCCATTCGGTTGGCCAGCGATGGTACGGCGGATTGGTGCAGATGATTAATGCCTCCTTGCCGTGGGCTGCTTGGGTCAGGGCTTCGACGTCGGTGGCGTCAAGGGTGAGGCTTGTGGTGCCGGGGACTTGCGTGCCGGAACGGGTGCCGACGGTGATTTGGTGACGCCGGTTGAACAGGGATTTGGTGGCTGCCCGGCCGATTGGGCCAGCTCCGAGGATGAGGAAGGTAGACATGATGAGCCTTTCGCTAGTATGAACAGTGTTCTCACTTTTGATGCTACGAGGCACTGTCCAGAAAATCAAGAACAGTGTTCTCATTTTTTGCGTGCGATAATCAGGGCATGGCTGAAGAGAAACCTGTGGGCGTGCGTGCGCAAAAACGTGAGGCTATTGAGCGGGCAATTTTGCAAACGGCTGAGCGTCATTTGGCGGAGCATGGTGCGGCGGCGCTGAGTTTGCGACAGGTGGCGCGCGACGTCGGCATGGTTCCGTCGGCGATCTACCGCTACTTCAACGGGATAGACGAGCTTTACACAGCGCTCATCGTGCGGGCGTTCGAAGATCAAAATGCGGCGGTACGTGCGGCAGTTGATGGCTTATCGACGCCGCGCACCTGGGACGACCGCATAGCCAACATGGTGGTGCTGGCCCGGGCGGTGCGAGAATGGGCGCTGAAAAATCCGCATTTCTATTCCCTCGTGTACGGTTCGCCAGTGCCAGGCTATCAAGCCCCTGAGACGACAATCGTCCCCGCTGCCGGGGTGGGGGCAATTGCCTTGGGATGGTTGGAGCATCCCACTACTGCGAAGTCTGGCAACATTCCGGAACCGGTCGCCGCGTTTTGGGCAGCGATGTACGGCATGATCAGTTTCGAGCTTTTCGGCCATTTCGTAGGCGTGGTTGACGACGTAGAAAGCTTCTACGAACGAAGCATTCTGCTGGGGCTGGAGTCGCTGCGGACCCAGTTGGGCGACTGATTTTTTGGGGTTCGGTGCGTTTTTGGCATCTTCACCCGCCGCTGCCTGGCGTTTCGGCGTTGCTGGAGTGTGTACCGTCTCGCCGCATTGAATTACGTACAATTGGTTACCTGGGTTTTGTCGCCAAATACACCATCTTGTGGACAATTGGTGTAAAAAGCGACACCGAACCCCTTCTGGAGCTAAAATTTTGTCGCCAAATACACCAATTGGACACAACATGGTGTAAAAAGCGACATTAGGCATGAAAACATTATCGTACGTTGCCCGCTCTGGTCCCGTGCCGGCGAGACCTGCCTCGAAGCCGCACCCCCGCATCGCTTGAAGCTGTGCGTCGACCTGACCCCGCGCGCCGTCGGGAATTGGAGAGATTAATTTAGCGTCACGTTTATGTCGCTAGATTCATGCTGAGAGATTGAAATGCAATAGTGAGAATAATAGTGCTCAATATGGCAGGTGCTGCCTGGGCGGCAATCCGGTTTTTGGACTCATAAATTTTGGACGACCAGATATATGCAAAGGTAAATCCTAGGCCAATGCTCACCCCGGCCATTATTGAATTTCCCAGCTCACCGCCTATATTCCTCACGATGCTGCGGTATAAAATGACCACAATCCAGGCGAATCCCAGTGCGAACATTGCAAAAGATGCAATTAAATATTTGAGGCTTCGCATCGCTGAACGATCGTGTTTCGTATTTTCCAGTGGTGCCCTCCGGGCCCTGGTTTCGATGTTACGTATCGACGTCGCTTACGGCGATGTTAGTGCCCGCTGCGACGTTATATACATACATGGTAGCAGCGGTGCGATAATATTGTTTCTATTATTGTTTAGTCATGTGGTTGATTACATTGACAGGTTGCCTAGGGATCCAAGTAGGCCCAGATCGTCGAGGAAGCCGCCGAGGTCCCAGAATAGGAAGTTGAGAAGCCGCCAGGTGACGTGTGAGTAGATTTCGTCGAGTTTGGTGCTGAGGTCGGCGGCTGTAGCGTTGGGGATCAGAATAGCCCCTGCGGTAGTTGCAGTCACGCCGACAGTGAGGGCGCGGCGCCCAATATGAGTAAACATGGAATTCCTTCAATAAGGGGTTGGTGAATGTGGCGAAACAGCTGAAAAGTGGGGCACCAACATAATCGATGCCCCCACTTTTCAGCTTAGGCTGCTATTAATTTCAGAGGGGAGCAATAGGCTTATTGAATAGCTCGAAGATTCCGAGTTCCATCGAGATGCCTGCTGGGATCCAAAACAGGTAGCTCATTACGGTGTAGAAGAAGTTGGAAATCGCGTCACCGATACTGGTGCTGAGGTCGGCGGCTGCAGCGTTGGGGATCAGAATAGCCCCTGCGGTAATCGCAGTCATACCAGCAGTGAGGGCGCGGCGCCCAATATGAGTAAACATGGAATTCCTCCAATAGGGGGTCGGTGAATGTGGCGAAACAGCCCGAAAGTAAGGTGCCGGCAACCTTGAAATACGACTGTATTTTTGGCTGTTCAATTCTCATATCGGTGCGACAAGGAAAAGCATTACAGGATTTCAAGAGTATTTTATTCAGAAATTCTGCTAACTGTGTGGTTAATAGAACTGGAAGTGCAAGTCCCTGATTTTTGGAATAAAAATGTGGGGCACCAACTACTTTGGCGCCCCACATTGAAGATTTATTGAATATCACACATGGTGGGTGTGAATTGTATTAGCCAGAAATTGCGGTAAGTAGGTCGAAGATTCCGAGTTCCATGGAGATGCCTGCCGGAATCCAGAACAGAGTAT
>JAUMZC010000019.1 GCA_030528295.1 Corynebacterium sp. | reverse complement strand
CAAAGGTCGAAGCACCAACGGAAGAGGTCGCACCAAAGGTCGAGGCTCCGAAGCAGGAAGTTGCTCCGAAGGTTGAAGCCCCTGCTGAGAAGGCTTCCAAGAATGACAATGTGCCATATGTGACGCCGCTGGTTCGCAAGCTCGCTGATAAGCACGGCGTCGATCTCAATACGGTGACCGGCACTGGCGTTGGTGGCCGCATCCGTAAGCAGGACGTGCTTGCAGCGGCGCAGCAGGGCGTCGAAAAGGAAGAAGCTGCAGCTCCTGCAGCACCGGTGTCCGCTGCCTCCACGAAGGGTGTGGATCCGGCGAAGGCTGCGCTCCGTGGTACCACCCAGCGCGTCAACCGCATTCGGGAGATTACCGCCAAGAAGACACTGGAGTCATTGCATTCCGCGGCGCAACTCACACAACTCCACGAAGTGGATATGACCAGGGTTGCGGACCTGCGCAAGTCCTCCAAGGCCGCCTTCCAGGCGAAGTATGGCGTGAACCTCACATACCTGCCGTTCTTTGCCAAGGCCATTGTTGAGGCATTGGTATCGCATCCGAACGTTAATGCTTCCTACAATGCGGAAACGAAGGAAATGACCTACCATCCGCAGGTCAACCTCGGTATTGCCGTTGACACCCCGGCTGGTTTGCTCTCCCCAGTGATCCACAACGCGCAAGATATGACATTGCCTGAGCTTGCACAGGCCATTGTGGATATTGCTGATCGGGCACGCAATAACAAGCTCAAGCCAGCCGATCTCATGGGCGGAACCTTCACCATCACCAATATTGGTTCCGAAGGTGCGCTTGCTGATACCCCAATTTTGGTTCCACCACAGGCCGCAATGATCGGCACTGGTGCTATTGTGAAGCGCCCGGTGGTCATTACCGAAGATGGTGTTGATGCTATTGCTGTACGCCAGATGGTCTTCCTCCCAATGACCTATGACCACCAGGTCATCGACGGTGCAGATGCTGGCCGCTTCCTCACCACGGTTCGCGACCGTCTCGAAACCGCAAACTTCGCCGCTGATCTGGACCTTTAGGCCCTAATCAACTGCAAGTTGTAGGAGCTCCGCCTCGTTGCGGGGCTCCACTTGTTTGGGTGGTAAGGTGCCACTATGACTGCACCCCGCCCTCCATTTACAGCCCCTGACCAGCCAATCCGCGACATGGGAACACCGCTGGAAATCCATGATCTTGGACAGGTCGATTACCTGAAGATGTGGCATCGGCAGGCTGATTTGGCGGCCCAACGTGCGCGTGGTGAGCTCGCCGACCAGCTCCTGTTTTTAGAACACCCAAGCACCTACACCGCAGGGAAACGTACCCAGCCAGAAGACCGCCCCACGAACGGACTTCCGTGCATCGATGTAGACCGTGGCGGACGTATAACCTGGCACGGACCTGGGCAATTAGTGTGTTACCCGATTATTAAACTCACCGAACCTGTAGACGTAGTGGATTATGTGCGTCGTGTCGAAGAGGCCATCATCCAGGTCGTACGTAAATTCGGACTCAGCGACGCTGGGCGTATCGACGGCCGCTCGGGCGTCTGGTTGCCCACCCCCGATAGGAAAATTGCCGCAATCGGCATCCGCGTCACCCGCGGCGTAACCATGCATGGCTTAGCGATCAACTGCAACAACACCCTGGAATTTTACGAACACATTGTCCCCTGCGGCATTGACGACGCCGGGGTCACCACGCTGAGTGCAGAGCTCGGCCGCGATATCGCCCCCACCGAAGTGATCGAACCTCTTGCCGAAGCCCTCGGAGCCGCGTTTTCTGGCGAACTCACCGTTGCCGACCATGCATTACCTACACACCCTGCGCAATCATAAGTTCCATTACTTTCTTATGCCTGGCCTGGGCATCGATAGGATCGTATGGACCTAAGTGAAGTTCCTCACCAATGTTCCCATCGATAAGAACAACGAGGCGATGCGCACGCACTGCAACCATCGGGTCATGGGTGACCAACACAATCGTGGTACCGCTGTGATTGATTTCCTGCAACACATCAAGAATCTGTGCTGAGGTGGCAGAATTCAGCGCACCGGTGGGTTCGTCGCCAAACAGTACCTTGGGATTATTAATCAAGGCGCGGCAAATACCTGCTCGTTGCAGCTGACCGCCGGATACTTCAGTAACTGTGCGATCGTGGAGGTCTGCAATTCCTGCCCGCTCCATGAGATCTTTCGCCCGCTGCACAATCTCCGGACGGGATGTTTCACCGGCAAGAAATCCTGGCAGCACGATATTGTCCAAAATATTCAGCGACTGCAGTAGATGGGGTTGCTGGAACACAAATCCGAAATTCGTGAGTCTCAGATGAGATAACTCAGCTTCAGATAGAGTTGCGAACGACGTACCGTCGAACAGAACATCGCCTGACGTTGGTCTGTCCAGCCCGCTCAGTGCGTGCAAGAATGTGGATTTGCCGGAACCCGAAGGTCCCATGAGGGCCACGAACTCATGTTCATCAACGGTGAAATCGATCCCGTCGAGTACGCGAGTTTGGTATTCCTTAACAACATTGGTTGCAATAAGCATGTGTTTACACCTTCCGGATCATTCGGGTGGCGGCTGCGGCTGCAACTAGCACCACGCACACCAATATCAATGGCATTAGTACCCAGGAAACCAGTGGATTCGGCAGCAATTGCACACCTGGCGCACCGAGTAATCCCAAGACTCCTCGGAGTGCCCCGCCGCCAATAAATGGCACCGCAATGGTTCCCAGCACAGTCCCCACTACCCCGATCACTCCGAAGCGAGTCAAGTATTGCAGGACAAGTCCGCGGTGGGTTGCACCAATTGCGCGCAGGGTTCGAATCTCTTGGCGTTCCTGATTGATCACCAGGATCAAAAACAGTGTGGTCACGAGGAAGACCAACCCCGCGGCAACGCAGGCAGCAAGCACCGCAACTACCTGCAGCTGCGCCGAAGTGGCACCAAGGGTTTGGCGGCTGAAGTCTCGGATTGAACTGACTTTCGCAGTGGGGAATTCCGCTGCGAGTTCTTTTACAATCGCATCTATTTTTGCCTCGTCGTCTACGTCGAGGTACATGACTTGCCACACCACTGGAGTCGCGTCGTCGAACGTAGCTTTGGCAGTTAATCCACCATTTGTAATGTCCTGGTAGGTGCCAGTGACACGAAGCTGCAGCACCTCGTCTGACGCCCGGAGTTTCACGGTGTCGCCCACCGCAGCATTGAGCTGTTTCGCCTGATTGGTCGAAAGCGCAATTTCATCATCCTGGGACGGTGCCGTGCCTTCTTGGTACGTCAATGGGAATACTGAGTGATCGCCCCGTTCAACAACAATCTGGTCCCATCCGTCGCTGCCTTCGATATCGTAGCGATTTGATACAAGCGTCACACTCTTCGAAATATCCGAATTCCCTGCGAGTGCCCGTTCGATTGTTTTGACATCAACTCCCCCTTCCCGGACATCGACACGAATATCGGTGTTGCCGATGCCAAGATACGTGGCAAACCTTGGATCTTCAATCGTGGATACCACCGCGGAGGGCAGGATCATCAGGAACGCACTCACGACCATCACACCAACCAGTAACAGATTCGCGGGGCGCAACGCTTCCGAACATCCAATCCATTGATGGACTGGAAGGAACGTACTTCGCGACAGCTTCATCCATCGAACACGATGTTGATTACTTGCACCGCCTTGGCGCAGTACCTCCGTGGCCGACACAGTGGTTAAGCGGCGCAGTAGCACCCAACAAAACAGCACAATCGTCGCGGGCACAATCAGCGCAGCAATAATCGGCGGCAATATTGTCCAGGCACTGTGATGTACTTCGCCAAGGTATACGAGCACTAGTTTCATCGCAGCATTGGTCATGGGGATTGCGACGACCGCGCCCACAACTGTGCCCACAATCGCTAAGGCTGCGTATTTCACCAGGTAAAGACGCTTTAAGTCTCGGTTCGAAGCGCCAATAGCTTTCAATGTGCCAATTTCAGCCATATCGTTTTCCATGGCGGTGAGGAATGCGAAACGAAGTGCTAGCGCCGAAATACACACCAGAAACGCGGCAATAATCAGCGCAAGTACAACAACCAACAGTGTGGTGAAACCATTCATGAGGCGGAAAATCGAGGCATCAACACTGATGCCGCGTTTGGGCATATCTGCGGCGGAGTACGCGTCAAGGAATTCTTGGGTATTAGCACCGGGAGCAAGCTTGAATTCGATAATGTACTCGGGTTCCAGGTGGGCATTGATTGCTTCAAAATCAGCAGGATTGACCACCATGCGCTTTGAGGTGACCATCGATGGATTCATCTGCACATCCCGAACAAATGACGTGACTGTAAACTCCCGTTCGAAGTCGTCAATCTTGATCTTGACGGTATCTCCAAGTTTGAGCTCGCCAATCGCAAGATAATGCACTGGCATCGCGATTTCTCCCTGCGCAGGGTTCACTCGCTCACCGTGTTCATCAAGCAACACGTCAAAACGCTCTGGTGATAGAACGAATGCTGGTTCGAGGACGCTATCAGCTTGGTTTTTGCCTGCAAGCCATAATTGTGAACCCGGCAGCGGCAACGTCCGAAGCAAGTGATAATCCTCAACTTCCGCACGATCAGAAACCCAAGAATCCACAGCTTGAGCATCAATTTCGCCGGTGTGCATTTGCACCACATCAGGTGGTGAAGATTTCCTCCACAATGCATCGACGGCACTCATCGTCTGCGCAGTCAATGACGCCGACATGACAATCAGCGCGGCCGCGAGTGCGATCAATACCGTCAACGTTATCGATATTCCGATACTGCGTTTGAAATCCCCGACAAGAATTCGTTTTAACATGTTTATGTCCTCACCGCCGCCGAAAGCGTTCCCGGAGCACATCCCAAGAGCCGTTCAGCCGCATGAATTACACCAAGACTTCGGCGCTGTACCTGCTCAAAGTCTCCCGGAAAGAAACCTTCGTCTGTCAATATAAAACCGGAGGTCAATAGTATTTCTGAGTCTTCGAGTGGTTGTTCGGAATCAAAGACTCTCGCCGCAACTCCCTCTTCGATAACTTCCGCAAGTATCGGCGCCAATTGGTGAACGGTATACACCAAGGAACGCACGTGGAAGATCAAATTATCGGACTTATGGAAGTCTTCGACGAGAGCTTGGTCTACTTCATCAACCATTGCCGCGTGGATTACTCCAAGGAACTTCTCAACCGGAAGTGCGTCACTGTGAACAACCCTTGTCGCACGAGCGACGATGTCTTCGGTTGTGCGGGCGATAATTGCATTCAATATCGCCTCTTTGTTCCGAAAGTGGTAGTAGAGCGTACCTTTCGCAATACCAGTTAACGCCAGAATGTCCTCGATGGTGGTAGCCTCATAGCCTTTTTGTGCGAATAGCTGATGAGCGACGTCGAGAATGAAGGTTTTCCTTTCCGCACTACGCAATCCAGGCATTCGAACTCCTTCATAATTTGCTATCGACCGACGGTCGGTTTATTTATCTTGACCATAACAAGAACCCAGAAACAACACAAGACCCACCCCCGGAGAAGACAAATATTAAGCCCCCGAACCATCCCCCTCCAGCAATAACCCGCACAAATCCAGCAGTACCTTGCGTTGCTCTGGCGATAACGGCGTTAAAAATTCCTCCTCACCAGCTGCTAAAGCACGCATTCCCCGTTCAAGAACGTCGCTCCCCTTCCCCGTCATCGCCACAACATACCGGCGCCGATCCGAAGTACTACGTTGCCGAACCGCAAAACCATCGCGTTCCAAATCGTCGATTACGCCCACCATAATGTTCGGATCCAGGCCGACCAACGCACTAATTTCCCGCTGCGAAAGGCCAGGATTATTTGCAATAACCGCAAGCACGTTCAAATGCCTCGGCTTAATTCCGATATCAACCAATGCCGCTTCAGCACGCGCCATCGCACGTTCACCCAATTTGACCAATCGGTATCCAACGCCCGAAGAAAACGGGGATACAGGTTCTGCCGACAACTCATCACTCCTTCTTGCACTGTTTTTTACAGCACCCCAGGACCATCCTAACCTGCAAAAACACTTTCCTATAGCCCTTGTGTGACATCCACCCATACCCAAATTCCATAAAACGCTTTTATAATATATGCGATATATGGTTATGGATTAAGGAGTGCTTATGCGATTCGACGTCATGCAATCTGCCGTCACATGGGCCGTCCAACACCGAAAATGGATACTTGGTGTAACCGTTATCGCCACTGTGTTTGCAGCCGTAATCGCTTCCCAAACACTTGCTCACCTGCAACTGGCCCGGTTCGCCGCCCCCAACTCGACGTCGATACGCGCCGCCGAAATCCTCGAAGACAACAACAGTGGCACCCCGAACCTCACGTTGCTTATCGACGCCCCGGCTGGCGTGGACGACTCTGAAGTCGCCGCTGCAGCAACCAAGATAGAAGAACAATTAATCGATCATTCTGCCACCGACAATGTGTTCTCTTATTGGTCTGCCCAGCGGTCCCCTCACCTCCGTTCGCATGACGAAACACAGGGGCTGATCATGGCGCGATTGCTCGGCGACGCCACCACCGCACGCAACGAACTTGGGAAACTTGCCCCGCAACTTGCAGGTAACCACGGGCCGATTGAAGTTTCAGTTGGCGGCCGTGATGAAATCTTCCGGCAAGCCGCTGAACAGGCCCGATCCGATTTTGCGCTGGCAGAACTCATTATTATTCCCGGGGTGTTTCTGCTCCTGCTTCTGATTCTGAGGCGGGTGGTTGCGGCGTTAGTCACCCTTTCGCTTGGAATCATTTCAGTTGTAGGGGCGATGGCCATCCTGCGCGGAGCAGCAAGCCTCACCGATGTATCGGTCTTTGCAGCAAATCTCGTTCTGATCATGGGCATCGCCCTCGGAGTGGACTATGGGCTGTTTGTAATCGCACGCTTCCGCGAAGCAAGACAGAACGGACAAAGCATCGAACAAGCCGCAATCTCAGGCGCACTACATGCGGGAAGCACCGTCCTGGTGAGCGCAGCAGCAGTCTGCGCAGCGATGATCGTTCTACTGCTGTTCCCGTTTGATTTCCTGCAATCGTTTACATACGCGGGTCTCGCCGTCGTTGGTTGCGCGGCGTTCGTAGCGCTTATCGTGCTTCCAGCAGCACTGGCCACATGGGGCCGATATATTGATGCCCCTGCCCGAACAGCAAATACGTTCCGATATTCCAACGTTATTTCGATGGTCCTCAGGCATCCTTGGATCTCGCTCATCGGTGGGTTGATCATCGTGGTTCTGCTCGGCGCGCCAAGCACATCACTCAATGTCGGTCCACCCGACGATCGTACGTTACCACCAACAGCATCCAGCCGCATGATACAAGATCAACTACGTACGAATTTCAGTTCGGAAATTGGAGACATCATCACGATCGTTCCCGCGCCAAATACCCCTCCATGGACGGCCGACGAAACCGCCACATACGCCACAAAGCTGCAACAAGTGCATGGTGTCGCCGAAGTCATCCAACCTACCAAACAAGGGATCGATCTTTCGACCCCATTGGCGGTCATTCCCACCGGCGAAATCCTCGCCGAAAACCCGTATGGATTCGTGGAAAATCTGCGCAACGTCACACCGCCTGATCACGTGTTCATCGGTGGTTACCCTGCGGAATTATCAGACTATCGCGACCTTCTTACCCAGCGGTTGCCCTACGTCATTGCCACCATGCTCATAATCAGCACTGGTGTTCTTATTGCAGCAACGCGAACCATAGTGTTACCGCTCAAAGCTGCATTTCTGAACTTACTTTCACTGTCAGTTCTCGGTGGCGTACTCGTGTGGGTGTTCCAACAAGGCCACTTCGGCGACCTCATTGGCATCACCGCAACTGGTTCGCTTGATTTATCGATTCCAATCCTGATGTTTTGCATCGCATTTGGATTGTCCATGGACTATGAAGTGCTCATTGTGCTGCGCATTCTGGAACAGCATCACCAAGGTAAGAGTATCGACGCCGCGATTCGCACAGGTATTGCACACACCGCCCCGCTAGTGAGCGCCGCTGCCGCTGTGCTTGCGGCATCATTCATGGTGTATCTTTCGTCCTCGATCAGCTATCTCAAAATGTTAGGTGTTGGGATGGCGCTGGTCGTGTGCGTCGATGCCACAATTATTCGACTCATTTTGCTGCCCTCAAGCATGAAGCTTATGGGCCGGGCCAACTGGTGGTGGCCTACTCGCCGCCGCCAGGCGTCGGGTATGAGTGCAAGCGACCATTCTGGTACAGCAGCGGAGCAGAGCCTTCCTGAAAGTCGCAGTCTTTGACACGAACCGTGAGAATTATATGATCTCCTCCCTGGTAGCGGTCAGTGACCTCACCTAGGAACCAGGCCGTAGCATCGTTGATAAATGGCACACTGTCGCGTCGGAATATATCCACGTCGGCGAATCGATCATGCCCGTGGCGCGCAAAGCGCACCGCAATATCTGTGTGATTCGCCCCGAGCACTGAAATCCCAATTGGCGAACCAGATTGCAGGAATCCGTGCGAACGGGATTTCTGATCAATGCTGACCAGCACCATCGGCGGCTCCAAGGAAAGCGACGCAAATGCGCTCACCGTCAAACCGATATCTTCGCCATCAGCATGCGTGGTCACCACCGTAACGCCCGATGGGAAATTCGCAACTGTTTGCCGATAATGAGTCACGCTTGGTTGTGTGATTGCGGCATTCATACGTCTTCACGCGCCTTTGCTAATTCCCACCGCAACTGTGATTCTGATGGGGACTGCACGGGAATAAATGCGGCTTCACGAAAACGTCGCGAGGCTGGAGAGTTTTTGGCATAGCCAGCACCGCCCGCGACTCGAACTTCTATGCCTGACGCAGCAACAGCGGCGGACGCGGCGTCGAGACGCAATTCCAGCAGTTCAACTGGGGTTTCATGCGGCAACCGATCAATGATTGCTTCTTGACGTCGCACTAGCTCAAAAATTCGATCGCTAAGTGCGGCTACGTCGGGGGTAAACATTTCGTTCACACCGGAAAGTCGTGACGACGCCGCGGCGAGCGCAGCCTCCGCAACCCCCAAACATTCAGCAACCTGAAGCAACACAAAGGTTGGACGAACCTGCGCAATAAAGCCCTCAAAATCATGAGAAATTACTTGCGAATCATCGATAAAAACGTTGGTGAGCGTGACCCATGCAGACGCCGTTGCATTCAAGCCAAGCAATCCAAATGGGGTCCCGAACTCCACACCTTCTGCCGTGCCATCAACATGAAAAACAAAGCGCTCGCCAAAATCAGTTCGCGCTGCGGTGACTAAAACAGCGTCGTTATACAGGTTTGATGCCCAATGCAACTTGCCGGACACCCGATAACCACCCTGAACTTTAACAGCGTGTAATTGGATTTCACCGCAACCAGCAAACTCTTTAAACGCCCCAGCCATGCCAGTCACGCCTGGGCGTTCACCTCGCTCAAGTTGTTGAATAATCGTATGTGCACTCGAAGTATCGAGCTGACGCAAATACTCAAGGGTCATTCGATGTGCCCAAACTGTAAAGCCGACAGAGAGGTCGCACCGCGAAATTTCCCGAATCATACGCGCCGTATCCAGTAACCCTTGCCGAAAACCCGCCACTCCGAATGTACTTTTGCCTAACAGCGGCAGAATATATCGAGCATCGAGCTCTCCTTTATCAACCGCTGACGCGTTCGAAGAAATGGTTTGCAGCAATTCTGGATGAACGCCCAACGCCTCGAGATCAATACGATGAATGGTTGCGGTGGTCATGATTAATCCCCTTCGACAACGAGTTCTGATGTGAGAACAGCGGGGCGAGTGTACGTATTCACCACTGGAGACCACTTGATCGCATCCTGATGAATCTGGTCGAGTGTTTCACGATCAGCATCGCCATCAAGCTTTACTTTCACACGCACGTCCGAAACACCAGGACGCTTGTTGTCATTCAGGTCACCAACACCCCAGGTGGGCGAGATATCAATGTCACCTTCAATATCAATTTCAATGTTCGTCAAGGTAACGCCGCGATGGGTCGCAATCGCCTGAATACCAACGGAAATGCATGCGGCCAATGCTGCTTGTGCCACTTCCGTTGGATTCGGTGCTGAGTCATCGCCCAACAGCGCGGGTGGTTCTGATACCAACACTGGCTCGAGATCACGGATTTTGGTGACGTTACGGAATAAACCGTCAGCTTCTGTGTGGGTGCGCACTGTTTTGCGAGCACCTTCCGGGTTGTCAATGTTCTTCTGTGCCAATGCGCGGAGCGCTTCAACATTAATCGGTTGCAATGGCTGGCCCGGACGGTGATTAGGAGTGAGTTCGCTCATGGATTCGTGTCTTTCTCTGAGTGTCAGCAACCCGCTACACGTAGGTCTCAAGCGCCGAACGTTGGACTTCATTAACCTGCGTTCCACTGCATCAGTTACGAAGTTTTGGAACTTGAACACAGACCCTAACACAAAATGAACCGCGATGTGAACAACTTAGTCTATTTTTTATCTCCGTGGCCGCTGCGCTGCGGCGAAAAATATTCACCATCCAACATGGCATTTTGTAGAAACGTTAGACAACAGCACATGAAAGCGCTAACCTCGTCCAATATAAAACAAGACTGAGTTGTCTACTTCTAATAGACAACTACTCCCCGAAATGAGGTTAGGTGTGTGACTCCAACATCCCACAGCATTAGCCGCAGGGCCCTATTCCAGCATGCAGCACTCAGCGCAATTGGACTTCCACTCCTAGGAATGTCGGCAGCGTGCACAACTCACACCGCCCATTCTGCGCCAACGGAACATGAACTTACGATCGGTTACATCCCAATCGCCTGTACCGCCCCACTTATTTTGGCTCATGCCCAAGGCACCTTCGAAGAGCTTGGCCTGTCTGTTTCGTTGAAAAAGTTTGCTGGTTGGGCGGACTTATGGAGCGCGTATGCCACTGGCGAACTTGATGTTGCCCACATGCTCTCCCCGATGCCCATAGCGATGAATGCTGGAGTCACTCAGAGCCACCGCGCAACCGAACTAGTTTTCACACAAAACACCAATGGCCAAGCCATCACCATTGCGAGCAAACATGTCGACACCATTTCCTCCGCCACAGATTTCCGCGGAAAAACTATCGGCATCCCATTCGAATTCTCCGTTCACGCCTTGTTATTTCGCGATTACCTCAGCGCTGGCGGAGTCGATCCCGAAAAAGATGTGGAGCTGCGTTTACTACGACCTGCAGATATGATCGCTCAATTGCACGTCGGCGGCATCGATGCTTTCGTCGGCCCGGAACCTTTCAATCAACGCGCTGTTGTTTCAGGCGCTGGCAAGGTATTTACACTCACCAAAGAGCTGTGGCCAAACCATCCGTGCTGCAGTATCGCGATGGCCAAAGACCGCAGCGCCGCGCATCCCCACCTTCAGCAGGTGCTTACCACAGCGCTCACTCATGCCTCTGAATTTGCGAACAATCAATCGAACCACCGGACTGTGGCAAATATCCTTTCGGAAGAGCAATACCTTCATCAGCCCGCTGAATTGTTGCTCCCAGCCTTAGATCCACAACGGATTTCGTTTGGCGGCCACATTGATTCGACCGCAATCACATGGATGGCCACACAGATCGCACGTTGGAACCTCGGTGGCACCGCCCTCACTATGGATGATCCCACGCTCATTCGCGCCACCGACGCTGTGTTGCCTGACGACGTCTCAGTCAACGGCGTCCCCACCACCGTTAACGGACGTGCATTCGACCCGAATATTCCCACTTTCAATTATTAGGAATCCGAACATGCGAACTGATTACGCACCTACAACCACGCGCGCAATAGGCATTGGCATCGTGTTTCTCGCCGCGACGCTCAGCCTTTGGCAAGTGGCCGCCATATTCGGATGGATCAGCGACCTAGCCCCAACACCGAGCCGTACCGCCACTCGAGCATTAGAAATACTTTCGAATCCCTTCTACTATGAAGGACCCAATAGCGTAGGAATTTTCTGGCATCTACTCACATCACTACGTCGCGTTCTTACCGGTTTCCTGATCGCCACAAGCATCGCGATTCCATTGGGTTTTATCCTTGGCCGCAGCACCACACTCCGATGGGCGATCGACCCGATCCTTCAGGTGTTACGTCCGGTATCGCCACTTGCATGGCTCCCCCTTGGGCTCGCACTGCTTAGCGATTCGGAACGCACCGCAATTTTCGTGATCGTATTGTCCGCACTGTGGCCCACCCTGATCAACACGATCGACGCTGTGCGGGACGTCAACCCGACGTACCTCAATCTAGCGGCCACATTAGGCACACCACAATGGGCACAAATTATCTATGTATGGCTTCCCGCATCACTTCCAGGAATCATTACTGGCCTGCGGGTTTCCCTCTCTACGTCATGGCTAGTAATTATCGCCGCCGAAATGTTGGTCGGGGGACGCGGTATTGGTTTCTTCGTATGGAATCAATGGAATCGGTTAGATATCGACGCCATCGTTGTGTGCATTGTGCTCATCGGCATCACCGGTCTCATTCTTGATCATCTCATCGCCGCAATCCAGAAAGTTGTTCGATATGACTAATCGCCCCCATGTAGAACTCCGCGACATCACAAAATCCTACGGCCACACGGAAATTATCGCCCCTACTTCACTACAGATCAGCGAAGGCGAATTCGTATCCATCCTCGGCCCCTCCGGCTGCGGCAAGTCAACCATCCTTTCGATGATCGCGGGGTTAGCCTTCCCAAGTTCCGGAACTGTGTTCGCCGCTGGTCACATTGTTACTACACCAGGCCCTGACCGCGGCATGGTGTTTCAACATCATGCGTTGCTGCCATGGATGACGGCAAAAGGCAATATCGAATTCGGGCTCAAATCCGCGCGTCCGGGTCTTTCTTCGACTGAGCGTTCTCACATTGCCGATCATTTCCTCGATCAAGTTGGCCTTTCACATGCCGCGTCACGACGCCCCGCTCGGCTTTCTGGCGGCATGCAGCAACGCGTCGGGATCGCTCGCGCATTCGCAGTGAATCCGGAAATTTTGCTCCTCGACGAACCGTTCGGAGCACTCGATGCGCTTACGCGCCGCGAACTTCAGATTCAACTTCAGCACGTGTGGGAAGCAAACCGCCGCACGGTCATTATGGTGACCCATGACGTTGATGAAGCGATCTTGCTTTCCGATCGTATTTTCGTCATGTCTCATGGCCCTAGTTCGACAGTAATTGCGGATATCACGGTCACCGATTCCCCCGATCCACCAGTACTTCGCGAGCATCTTTTGGAACTACTTGAACCCACCCCAAAGGCTCAGACGATTCGTGGTTAAAATATTGATATGAAGAAATCGATAGTGGTGTCTGCACTTGCCGGTGTCGCCGCAACTACCTGCATCGGCACGGTTTTGGTGTTCGCGTTGCCGCGCGACGTCGATACGCAACAACAAGCCCAGCCGACACCAACATCGACAACTCAGCAAACCCCACCACCCCCGCCAAGCGTGAATAGTGGCCCGGCCCCTTTGGACGTAGGTTCGTTTAGCATCGAGGGTGCGGTTCCGCTCACAGGTGCGACTTACGATTCGATGCCGTATGTGTTACCGCTCGATCCTGCCGGCCCTCAGGACACGATGGTGCGTTGGGTGGAAGGTTGGGGTCAGCCGCCGTCGAAGGCACATGATGGCACCGTCTACATTCTTGGCCATGCCTGGGCGCAACAAAAACTAGTGTTCAATCCAATTTCGGAACAGGTTTCTGCTGCGGTGCGTCTCGACGCCGCGCCCGAACAGGTCCCCGCAGTGAGCGGCGGCACTGTTCCGCGTTTCTCTTCGGATATTCTCAATGGTTCGAAACTTCGTGTCACTGATGAGCACGGGGCGTCTCGCGAATGGGTCGTTGATAATGCCTGGCTTGTGAACAAGCAAGACGCTATCGAAGATGCCGAACTGGTGAACACCACAATTCCTGGGCGCGTTATTTTGATCGCGTGCGCAGTGAAAGACAATCAAGATTTGGACTATAACGTCATTATCTCCGGCCACCTCACATAGCCAACAAACACTAGTGTGAATGCTGCACAGGCAAACATAGTCAAGCAGCTATACCATGCAATATTGGGCAAATAACCCGAGCGAACATGCGCGATGATCCCGCACAAAAAGTACATGACTGTGCATACGGCAGTTACGATGCCGATGAGCGGCACCCACACCCCCACAAGAAATCCCAGTCCAGCGAGCGACTTCACTACCAGAAGCGTCCATCTGTACTCTTCTGGGAACCGGACTCCTGTGAGGCACTCATCGATAAAATCCGCAGGTTTGATCGATAGGATTACGTCACCGATCAACAGGACGGCCATCACGAGCAATGGCCATGTGGTTGCGAACTCAATGTTCATATTGCACACTCCTTAGCTATCCACGATGCTGCTGAACACCTGGCGTAGTTCACTGAAGATCACTGTCGAATCCGAAGTACCTTGTGCGGACGCCATGAACAGCACACCGACGTATGCGCAATACAACGCACGACCTTTCAATTCGCCCTGGGAAGCTCCAATCACCTGCGAAAACTCTTGGACCAACGTGTCGCCTAATTCCTGAAAAAGATTCGAAGGTTGCCCTCCACCGACCAACATTGAGGCATAGTGCTGCGCAAGCTCATACCGCGCCAAAAACAGCTCGACAAAAGGCGTCACTAACTCCACTAATGCATCGACTTGCTGCTGCGCGGTACCGCCAGCAGGAATGCCGCTGATTCTGGTTGCTTGTTGATGTTCATCAGCGATGTATTTTTCAAACACTTTTACAAGCAGTGCATGTTTATCCCCCACGGACATGACGGTCCCAACGCTCACCCCCGCGTCGGCTGCGATGTCTCGAATTGTTGTTGCAGAAAACCCACGAGTAACAAACAGTCGCTCGGCGGCTTTCAACACGTTATAAAGTGTTTCTTCCCGTTGTTGCTGACGCGTCACGATTCCAGACCTTCCAAGGTGAACACATTCAATGAACATGTTCACCGTAGCATACGGAACGTACTAGCGACGTCGATACGCGCGAATCCAGCCCCGGGTTAGATCTTTTTCACCACACTCGACTTGAGTTGCATCGCACCAAAACCATCAATCTTGCATTCGATATCGTGATCGCCCACACCATCGACAAGCCGAATATTGCGAACCTTCGTTCCCGCCTTGATCGGCTGTGACGCACCTTTCACCTTGAGTGTCTTCACCACCGAAACGGTGTCGCCGTCGCTCAGCACGTTACCCACCGAATCCCGAATCTCTCGTTCAAACGTTTCTTCGGCAGTTGCAGGCACCCATTCATGTGCGCATTCCGGACACACGATCAAGGCGTCCATTTCATATGTGTATTCGCTATCGCATTCGGGGCATGGAGGAAGTACCTGAGTCATGCACCTATTCAATCACTTGCGCACTGAAACGGCACTGTCTTATCACAAATTTTGGAGACACGGTAGGGTTATCGACGTGACTGTTGCACCCGAAGGCCGAAAGATGCTTCGCATTGAGGCTCGCAATGCCGAGACCCCAATCGAATCGAAACCACGTTGGATTCGCACCACCGCGAAAACGGGCCCTGAATTTAAGGATATGAAGAAGCGCGTTGCTGGCGCTTCGCTTCATACCGTGTGCCAGGAAGCCGGTTGCCCAAACGTTCATGAATGCTGGGAATCCCGCGAAGCAACATTCCTAATTGGCGGTTCGCAGTGTTCCCGAAGGTGCGACTTTTGTCAGATTTCCTCCGGCAAACCCGAACCACTCGACCGCGATGAGCCTCGCCGCGTAGCCGAATCTGTGCGCGAAATGGGACTGAATTACGCGACTATTACGGGTGTTACTCGCGACGACCTCGAAGACGAGGGTGCTTGGTTATACGCGGAAGTTGTCCGCCAGATCCATGCGCTGAATCCGCACACAGGTGTGGAAAACCTGGTTCCTGATTTCTCCGGCAAACCAGACCTTCTGGAAGAGGTATTCGAAGCTCGGCCCGAGGTCTTTGCCCACAATATTGAAACAGTTCCGCGAATTTTCAAGCGTATTCGCCCGGCGTTCCGCTATGACCGTTCGCTCGACGTGATCCGTCAAGCCCGCGATTATGGGCTGGTTACAAAATCAAACCTCATCCTTGGCATGGGTGAAACGTTCGATGAGGTGACTCAGTCAATGCGGGATTTACGTGATGCTGGCTGCGATATTCTCACCATTACGCAGTACCTCCGACCCGGCCCGATGTATCATCCGATCGAACGTTGGGTAAAGCCCGAAGAGTTCGTTGAGCATTCCGACGCCGCGAAGGAAATGGGCTTCACCGGTGTGATGGCCGGGCCGCTCGTGCGCTCCTCGTACCGGGCGGGGCGTCTATACGCACAAACTATCGCTGCCCGTGGAGAGGAACTTCCCGAAAACCTGCGCCATCTTGCAGAAACCACGGAAGGTTCCACAGCGCAGGAAGCGACGTCGTTGTTGGCGAAGTATGGTGCGAGCCAGGACACACCTGTGGTAAGCCGCTAAACCAGCCCTCGTTTTCGCTGGTTTTTGTTCGATCACCTATTGTGGAAACCATGGCAGACGCAAGTAAGCAGAACCAAAAGGCTGCAAAGAAGCAGGAACGCGCGGCAAAGTTCAGCCGGTTTAAGCAAAACTGGGCGCAAATGTGGCGTGCGTTCCAGATTCAACGCAAGCAGGATAAAAAACTTATCCCGCTGCTGTTGTTGACCAGTATTGGTATTGCTTTTGCATTCTTCCTGCTCGGCCTGCTGTGGGGTGGCGAGTGGTACATGCTGGTGCTCGGCATCATGGTTGGCCTGACGGCTGCGCTGTATGTGTTCACACGAAGGGTCGAGAATTCCGCGTACGATAAGATCGCCGACGAACCAGGGGCCGCAGGTTGGGCATTAGAAAACTTGCGCAATGGTGTCGGTATGGTCTGGAAGACCAAAACCGGGGTTGCCGCGACCACACAAATGGATGCTGTTCACCGCGTGGTTGGTGTCTGCGGAATCGTACTTGTTGGCGAAGGTGAGCCTCATCGTGTTCGTCCGTTGATGGCACAACAGAAAAAGCGGCTCGCCCGAGTAGCCGGCAATGCTCCCGTCTATGAAATGTATGTTGGAGAAGGCGAAGGGCAAGTACGTATTCGAAATCTGCAGCGCGAGCTTATGAAATTGCCTCGTAATATGAAGAAGGACGAGGTGTACGCGCTGGCCGCTCGGGTTGAATCAATTGATAGCCATTCTGGCCAACAAGCAGGTTTGCCGAAGGGCCCGCTGCCGAAGGGCGCTCGGGTTTCAGGAATGAATCGGCGTGCCCGCCGGGCCGCTGAACGTAAAAAGCACTGAGTCGCTTATCGACGCCTCGCCACACCCGGTGATGTTCGCCTACAACGCGTACATTATCGGGTGTTGTGTTTTTCTGTTTTGAGTTAAATTTCACATTTGTCCCCTTAGGGTGGAGGCGCTTTGAATGTGTGCCCTTAGCATTTGTTTCTCCGCCTCGAATAGCACAAACACATTGCCCCTGTTCGGGGGTCAGTACGATCATGTTTCTTTGGTCAAATTGTGAGATTCACGTGCCTATACTTTGAGCCACATAATTCATCTGACGCTTCCCGAGCTTGAGGGGGCACATACCCCGTGCCACCATAGAAGCGTGCAGTTGTTAGTGGAAAACAAGTTATTGGCGTTATTGGTAATCATGTGCCTCGGCCTCTTGGCGGGGCGCATTAAAATTGCTGGTTTCCGGTTGGGGGTTGCAGCCGTACTGTTTGTGGGGTTGGGGTTCGCCACCTTGGAACCACAAATCACACTTCCGCCAATCATCTTTATTGTCGGGCTTTCGTTATTCGTATATACGATTGGTCTTGAAGCGGGTCCAGGGTTCTTTGAATCCATGCGAACCACCGGTGTGCGGCATAACGTGTTCGGTATTGCCGTTATCGTTGCCGTCACTGGTATTGCGTTCGCACTCATCAAGATTTTTCATATCGATTCCCCGTCCGGTGCGGGCATGTTCACCGGTGCGCTGACAAACACACCGGCGATGGCCGCGGTCGTCGATACGCTACCTGCACTCATTGGTGAAGATACTGATACAAAATCGCAGCTAGAACTGCCTGTTGTTGCATATTCGCTCGCCTACCCAATTGGCGTGTTAGGCGTGATTCTGTCGGTGGCGATTATGTCGAAAGTATTTCGCATTAACCACGATCAGGAGGCACAAGATGCCGGCGTTGCCATCCAGGAGTTGTTCACCCGACGGATCCTGGTGACCAAAGAGGGACTTCCATCAGTGACCACGATGCCGCACCATTTTGATCTGGAAATTATCATTTCCCGCATCGAACACAACGGCAAATTGTTCCTGCCGGAAGCTGGCGATCACGTTGATCCCGGCGATATTGTGTCTGTGGTTGGCACCGAGGAAGTACTCCTCGAAGCAGAAAAACATATTGGCGAATTCTTACCCGGCGACCCCACCCATGACGAACGCCTTGACTATCGTCGTATCTTCGTATCTACCACCGAAATGGTAGGGATTCCACTGCGTAAACTACGTCCCCGGCTGCAAGACATGCTCGTCACTCGGGTCCGCCGCGGCGACGCCGACGTGGTGGCAACTCCGGACACGATTCTGCAACTTGGCGACCGAGTGCGCGTGGTTGCACCTCACGACCGTATCGACCGCGCCACACGCCTGTTCGGTGACTCATACAAGCGCATTTCGGATATTAATCTGCTGCCCATGCTCATTGGCCTCACACTTGGCGTGCTTGTGGGCATGATTCCGGTTCCACTACCAGGCGGCACTGCACTGAAGCTTGGTAGCGCTGGTGGGCCGCTCATTGTTGCGTTGATTCTTGGCGCCATTGGCCGTACTGGTCCGGTTGTATGGCAGGTTCCGTATGGTGCAAACCTGGCGCTGCGGCAACTTGGTATCACGCTGTTTCTTGCTGGCATCGGCACCACAGCAGGCGCCGGGTTTGGGAAAGCACTTTCGGACCCCCGGTCGTTGACCGTTCTGGGCATTGGTGCGGCAATCACCTTTGCCATCAGCCTGCTCACGCTCATTATTGGCTATAAAGTGCTCAAGATTCCATTTGGCCAGGTGGCCGGTATTCTATCTGGTCTGCAAACACACCCCGCGGTATTGAGCTATGTGTCGGACCAGACGAAGAATGAGCTGCCGAGCATTGGCTACACCACCGTCTACCCCATGGCAATGGTGGCCAAAATCGTTAGCGCACAGATTCTCTTGTTCTTATTATTCCTCTAGCCAAGAATCACTGCGGTGCCGGTGGCGCGATCATGCAGTCCGCGGCCGTCGGCATCGACCAAAATCGGGGGAAAGACGAACAGTGTTAAGAAGGTGCGAATAAACGCGCGAACCACGCCGACGCGTTCCGCGGCGTCGATACGCGCAACGCCCATACGAAATACCGCCTGACCAGGTGTTCGAGCAAAGAGCGCTACGGACACCACGCCGACGATAAAGAATACGAACAGCGTGACGGTGGAAACACCACCGAAGAACGGCGTGAAGTTCGTAATGATGATCGCCACGAACATGCACAAAAACCAGTCGAACGTCAGTCCGCCAACGCGGCGCATCACACTGGCCAGTGCCCCCGGACCACGTTCCGGTAACCCAAGCTTCTCCCCTGGCCATAATCCCGGTGCGAACGGATCATCGTTTTCCGCCGGAATTTGCGGACCGTCGAGCCAACTGTGCTTTTTGTCTGCCATAGCTATCACCATATCCACCTCGAACGGCGAATCGCACACAAGGTGCGCAACCCCGATCGGAACAATGATTACGGTCGACCGATAGATATAGGTAGAATCTCCTTCGTGCAAACCGTAACGCGTGCAAAGAATGAGCTACACCAGGCACATTGTCGCACCCGTTGCGCTGCGCCTGCCGTGCAAGGTACTCCCCGGACACCTCTGCATCCGACAGCCCAACTTGAAACAACCGGTCCCGCCATTCGCTAGGAGTGCCCCGTGGCGTTCAACACCATCGAAGACGTAATTCAATACATCCGCGACGAAGACGTGAAATTTGTGGACATGAGGTTCACCGACGTCCCCGGTACTGAACAGCGAATTACAATTCCCGCAAATACATTCACCCAGGAAGCTGCCGAAGAAGGTTTCGCTTTTGACGGCTCCTCGATCCGCGGATTCACAACTATTGACGAATCCGATATGAATCTCCTCCCGGACGTTTCTACCGCGATCGTCGACCCATTCCGCAAGGCAAAGACCATCAACATGAAGTTCTTTGTCCACGATCCCTTTACACGTGAGCCGTTTTCCCGGGATCCGCGCAATGTGGCCCGTAAGGCAGAGGAATACCTGGCCTCCACAGGAATCGCAGATACGTGCTATTTCGGTGCGGAGGCCGAATTTTATTTGTTCGATAAGGTCACGTTCGCAACTGATGCGCATGAGGGCTACTACTCCATTGACGCCGACGCTGCGTGGTGGAACCGCGGCGTCGATACGCTTCTCGACGGCGCGCCCAACCGCGCATATAAAACCCGGCTTAAGGGCGGCTACGGGCAAACGGGTCCACACGATGTGTACGAAGAACTCCGCGACGACATGACATTACTCCTGGAAAACGCGGGTTTTGTTGTGGAACGCCAACATCCTGAGGTGGGCACCGGAACCCAGCAGGAGATCAATTACCGGTTCAATACCCTACTGCACGCCGCCGATGACCTGCAGACCTTTAAATACATTGTGAAGAACTCCGCGTTCCGTGCCGGCCGCACCGCAACCTTTATGCCAAAGCCACTTGCTGGTGACAATGGCTCCGGCATGCACGCGCACCAATCATTATGGAAAGTCGGCACGCCGCTGTTCCACGATGAATCGGGATACGCAGGGCTTTCCGATATGGCTCGTTACTATATTGGCGGCATCCTCCACCACGCTGGCGCAGTGCTCGCGTTTACCAACCCGACGCTCAACTCCTACCACCGGCTTGTTCCCGGTTTCGAAGCCCCGATCAATCTGGTGTACTCGCAGCGCAACCGCTCCGCCGCAGTCCGCATTCCTATCACTGGCTCCAACCCGAAGGCAAAGCGCATTGAGTTCCGCGCACCGGACCCATCTGGCAACCCATACCTCGGATTCGCAGCCATGATGCTGGCAGGTCTTGACGGCATTAAAAACCGCATCGAACCGCACGCACCAGTGGACAAGGACCTCTACGAGCTCCCGCCGGAGGAAGCAGCATCCATTCCGCAGGCACCTACCTCGCTGGAAGCGTCGCTGAAGGCACTGACCGAAGACCACGACTTCCTCACCGAAGGCGACGTGTTCACGGAAGATCTCATTGATACCTACATCAAGATGAAGTACGACCATGAGATCGATCCTGTGCGCCTCCGCCCCACTCCACAGGAGTTTGAGCTGTACTTTGACTGCTAACCCGTAACGCAGTTTCGCAAACCCGTACCTCCGTGACTCACCACGCGGCGAGGTGCGGGTTTTTGCTTTGCTGAGGCGATGGGTGCTGGCACGTATCGACGCCGCGCACCGCCAACCCAACGAACGCTGCGGCGCCCTATGGCCACCGCCCAGAGATTGGTAATTCAACGTGGAAAAATGTGTGTAAACAAACGCCTCTACAAGTACAAACCGAACACTTGTGAACAATTCGCCCTAGGACATACTCGCTATGTCGCGATCAACGCAACCCGCTTATAACCGTTTCCCTATTATTTAACATTAAATTCTTTAGGCAAAGCTTTCACCCCATCGGGTGGGATCTTTTTATATTGTGTGCTACAAAAACGATACAGTGGAAAGCTCTTGACCCGTTCCATATGAGCCGCTATAGACAGGAATGGATCAACAATGCACGTAGAAGCGTTGCATCCGGATTTACCTGCCGTTTTTTAACCATGAAATAGCTTAATGAAACCTCAAAGCGAACTTTAAGAAAGCAAAATAGATAACTAATTGCCCACAACATTGAAAGCCGTGCCCTAAAGAGTAGGAAGCTTCACTTCTTGGTTGGGCGCCACCGCTTATCCACCCCCAAATTTCAAAGCCAATAGCTTAATTGATTCTTCCTATCGAAGTGATATGGTCAAAAATATTCCAAGGTTAACGCCGTGACCAGTACTTTAACAACAGTAGATACAACTAAGGGGGCTGAAGGGCCGCCTCACATTGTCCACAACACTCCCCCAGAAACGGGGGCAAATCTGATCAAAATACATGGCTTGACACAAAGATTGAACTCCAGCGATCGCGACACCCAAAGACGCCTCCAATCTAAGTAGCACTTGCTCTACTACCCCCATTGACGAATCGTGCAGCACCAAATTTTATGCCAAAAAATCGGCCTCCACGGCGCCCCGACCCAGCTCAAGATTCGCAAATCAGAAGTGCTGCACAACGTCCGATCTTGCTTTAAAAGTGATTTAAAATCTTGCGATATCCTGTCCTGCTACCCCCGGAGATATATCGCATGTAACGCGCAGAAAACCCCGTGTACTCTACGAGTATCCCTAAAACAAAAGCTGCCAAGAACCTTAAAAATAACTTAATTGGAAACGTCCAAATCGCACAGCCTTGAGCGCAATACAGCTTCACCACTACTCGCAAAATGAATTTTCAAATGGGCGGCCAACTGACAACCGGATTGTCAATTTACACTTCCTTAACCTCATGTAACCCGAAATGTTATCAAGTGGTCAAATGGATAAAATTCACTTCGGAGCAGCCGTAGACTTTCGTTACATGCTGCAACGATAGAACGTTCCAATGACGTGGGCATCGTCCCGAACAGCCGCACACAACCGACGATAAAAATCGCTAGTCACGGCACACTATAACACTTGCCTATACCTGTTATTGCCGGTGGAACACCGATTGCGCTGGCCGAGCATCCAAGCTAGTGTGCGATTGCCCAGAGGGTGTTTTTCCCATCAGGAACCGCTTTCTAAATCACACGAATGTAAGCATCAAACATCGTTACTTTTCGACCGATTCCGTAACACAAAATCAGTTACCCCTCAATGCAAGCACTCCCGCTATTCACACACTAAAAACGATTTTGCTAAAGAATCCTTCGCACATAAATGCATTTTCATGTAATGCACAAGTGGACTATGCATTTCGGAATCATGCTTCATTGAATTACCTTTTTATTAGTCATGCAATTTCCCGCATTAGCACATTTCGCACTATTTAAATGTCACCCCCATAGCAAATCTACAGCTTTTTCAGTGCTAGGTCCAATACCTCACATTTCGGCTGGTAAAGAGGCACGAGTTCCGGGCCACCATTTCTAACTGCTCAACAATTTGATAGTGCGCAATTAAAGCTACCCCCGAATTGCGCGCGTTCGCTTTGCACGACATACTCAACGATGTGAACAAGCCCAAGACCCATTTGAATCTCGACGACCTTGTCTGTTTCTCTTTGTATTCAGCCGCCCGCGCAGTCCAACAAGTCTATCGCGGACACTTGGATCGCTGGGGTATTACATACCCGCAGTATCTTGTCCTCGTGTGCTTGTGGGAGGAAGACGGCCTGAGCGTCAACGAGCTCGGCGAACGCCTTCACCTGGACAGCGGTACGCTTTCCCCGCTGCTGAAGCGCATGGAGGCCGCAGACCTTTTGGTTCGTCTCATTGACCCAACCGATACCCGCCGTCGAATCCTGTCTCTCACCCAGCGTGGACGTGACCTGGAAGTGGAAGCTGGCCCATTGCAGCGCTGCGTAGCAGCAAGTGTGGACCTGACCCGCTTTGAGCTTGCTGAGTTGCACCAACTCACTGGTCGCGTTGTTGAATCCCTGAATAATCGCCGTGCTCCAATGGATGGACGTGCATTTTCCGGGGTACGCCGTAACCCTAAAGTTCAAAACTAAATCCGAGGTTGCCCGACCTCGCAACAAGGTTCATGAGCCTCCCAAACTCTTGCACCTTGCTTCTTCCCAAGGTTCATAGCTCAAATCGTCTCCCAATTTGTTGAGCTACGAACTACAAACCAAAAACCCGACGCCGACTAGCCCTCGACGTCGGGTTTCTAGCATATTCCGCAAATATTCGCGGAGATGTGCGACTCAGAGAGAGGATCCCTACTCTCATGCTCAAAAACCGACCAAACTAGAGTGTGAACAAGCCGTTTCCCAATTCGGCTTTGGTAGCCGGCCGGTAAGCGTGTGTACACACCGGTGACATATTACCCTAGCGCCTGCTTGGCGTTGCCATAGATCCCACTTCTTCCGCATATAGATCATCAAACCCCAGCTTATAAGTCACCGAAAACAACATCGAATTCCTGCAATTTTTGAGAGTCAGCTGACGCTTCAATACAACATCCCTTTCGCACACTTCATCGTATTATTTCCCGGAAAACATACAGCACATAGCTGATGTTCTATAGAAAAAGAATATGTGTCACCTGATTTATCAAGTTCGCCATTGCCCACAATGCATTGTTCTGAACCTCGATACAATTTTCGTTTTCAGCCTCCACCTGCACCGCAACCCCCATAAACGCCTTGTGCACATTACACCGCACAGGATGTGAACGCTCACTAATCTGCCCCCATTATATGGGGCTTACAACCGTAGAGACGGCAACAATGCGATATCCCCACCGGCCACTCGAACATCGTTCAGCAGTTCTCGGACATACACGCGTTACACTTACAAGGAAAGTGTATACCCCCAAACGCTACCCCCACCCACCCCCGATCACCCCGAAGATCTCGCACAAATTTTCAATGCAGATACCTAAGCTTACCGCCCAAGGCAGCAACACCAATCCACGCCCCAAGGTAAACCCCCAGTGCCGTACCACGGCCGTCCTGCAGCGCCGAGCTGGCCAACAAGCAGCACTCACAGGGCGTCGATACGCGCAAATGCTGGAGACGCCACGACCCTCAAGGCGCGCATTTTAGGTTGTACGCAACTTTGATACTCGGACATATAAGCTAAGAAATTAAAACACAAATGGCGGGGGTAACCGAGGTATGCAAAAACGCCAACAACCCCCGCTTATTGGGCTGGCAAGCGGGGGTTGCTGGGAAGGTTCTTGAAGACGCCGAGCGCACGAGCACTATGGGCGTGAGGTCAGATTAGCGGGCGTCGATACCCTGGAACATGTTGAGGTTCAGCAGGAATGCCTCTCCTGCTTCATCCAACAGACGAGCGCGGTCTTCGGCATCCAGTTCGATCGCGTCGAGGGCGGTGCGGTAGTTGTCCTTGTAAGGCTTTACCTTCTCAATGCCCTCAAAGTTATAGAACGAAACGCCTTCTTCTGCGACGCCGTAGTGGCGCTGCATCATGCGGCCGATGACCTGACCACCGGAAAGATCGCCGAGGTAGCGAACATAGTGGTGAGCCACCAGACGAGCAGCATCTTTGGTGTCTGCAATCTCCTGCAGGCGGTCAACGTACGCTTGGGTTGCTGGCAATGCCACAACGTTGTCACGCCATTCGGTGTTGCCGTGCAGGTGATCGAGGTCAGCCTCCAGGGCAGGAACGCGTTCCAACACAGGATCGAAAATCCCGGCGGCGATTGGGTCGGTGGAAACAACACGGGCAGCATGCTCCAGCGCGGCGTATACAAACCACGACTGTTCTTGCAACGCGATGAAGTCGGCGACACCACGGTCACCGTTGAGCAGTTGCTCCATAAAGGTGGAATGCTCGGCGCGCTCGTGAGCTTCAGCAGTTGAAGTCTTCAGATCAGCAGAAAGTAGAGCACCGGGGCGGGCTTCCATGGCGAGGGTCATCTCGAAGCAATTCCTTTGCGTTCAGGGGTCTAGCTAAAAAACAGGGCAATTGCGCGAAATGTAAAGAACTGCGGCTTTGCCCTCCCCTCTATTTAACTAAGGGTAGCCACACCTCAACATCAACCATTAGGTTGAAAAATCCCTATCTTAGGAAGTCCACCGGCCACCACCTTCGGCGTAACTCCTGCATCCACCGAAGTTCAACCTTAGTTACGCGTATCGACGTCGCGGACCACAACCGAGGCGAAACCTTCGGCGCTCACAGGGGTTACGCTAGCAGCGAATCACTGGGTTACGGTTCGAACGTAGTTTCACCCCAAAATACCTCGTCAACGACCTGTCTGGCCCGGCGAGTGAGCCGCAAATAATTCTCCAAAAACTCTTGATATTCCGTGGGATCCCAACCAGCCGCTCCGGCCACTTGTGCGAGTTGCGCCCCGGGTTGCGGAAGCTGGTCCGTACGTTTGCCTCGAACAAGCACCAGTGCATTCCGCGCGCGGGTTGCCGCCAACCACGCTGCCCGCAGTGTTTCCGCCTGTGTTTTCGGTAGTAGGCCACGCTGTTCGATCACATCAAGACATTCCAACGTCGATGTATTGTGCAATTCCGGCTCTTCATGGGCGTGCAACATTATCAACAGTTGAACCGTCCATTCGATATCAGTCAGCGCGCCGCGCCCAAGTTTGGTGTGCGTATTCCGATCGGCGCCACGTGGCAACCGCTCATTATCCACACGCGCTTTCATACGGCGAACTTCGCGCACAGTTTCGGCCGACACCCCAGCTTTCGGATATCGCAAAGGATCAATCCGAAGCAGAAATTCCCGACCAACCTCAGCGTCACCTGCAACAACCGCAGCCCTCAGCAATGCCTGCAACTCCCATGTTTCACCCCATCGCTCGTAATAGCGTTCGTATGATTCGAGCGTACGCACAACGGGCCCTGATCGACCTTCTGGTCGAAGCCCCAGGTCAACTTCCAGTGGTGGATCATCACTTGGTTTGGCTAATCGACGCCGCATCCGATCGCACACCTTTGCGGACCACTGCACGGCGTCCGTATCGGACACCCCTGGCATCGGTTCGCACACAAACATCACATCCGCGTCGGATCCGTACCCCAGTTCGGCCCCACCGAGGCGTCCCATTCCAATCACAGCAATCCGGGCCAGCACTTGCTCCCCGGCCGTTTCCACCGCACGAATTTCCGCAGCAAGCGCGGCATTCAACACCGCATCCCACACCAGCGATAAACTCCGGCAAACTTCCTTGACATCCATCATGTCCAGCAGATCCGCCGCCGCAACGCGCGCAAGCTCAGCTCTACGAAGTGATCGTGCGGCCCGAATCGCCTTGTCCGGATCGTTATAACGACCAGCCGCCGCCTCAAGGGAACGCGACACCGTATCAGGTGAAGCATCCAGCAGTTTCGGCCCTGTCGCGCCATCGCCCAAGAGTTTGACCGTATCCGGCGTAGTGACAATCAGTTCGGACACATACGGCGAATTCCCCAGAATCCGCATCAGCCGCTGACCAACCACTCCTTCATCGCGCAACATCCGCAAAAACCATTGCCGATCCTCCGCCGCCTCCGAAAGTTTCCGATAATTCAACAACCCCGCATCCGGATCCGCCGTATGCGATAACCACTCCATTAACGTGGGCAATAACATCGCCTGGATCTTTGCCTTCCGCGACCTTCCCGACGCCAAGGCAATCAAATGCTCGTACGCACGATCAGGAAAGGTGTACCGCAACGCCGCCAATTGCAATTTCGCGGATTCAGCGGACAGCCTCAAGGTTTCCACCGGCAAATTCGCAACCGAATTTAGTAGCGGACGATAGAACAACTTGGCGTGCATCGAAGAGATCTGCAACGCCACTTTTCGGAATCGCTCAGCCAGCGCATCCGCCGCGGTTTCCTGATTCCCCTGCGCCGTAATCCCAGCTGCACGCGCCAAAAACCGCAACGCTTTCGCATCATCTTTGGCTGGCATCGTGTGGGTCCGACGCAACCGTTGCAATTGCAACCGATGTTCGAGCAATCGAAGAAACTCATAGGCTGAGATCAGCGCACTCGCATCTTCCCGACCAACATAACCACCGTGCATCAACGCCGTCAGCGCATCCACCGTACCGAGTTCGCGCAAACTTTCGTCAACCCGACCATGCACAAGCTGCAGCAACTGCACAGCAAACTCAACATCGCGCAGACTCCCCTTGCCGAGTTTGAGCTCCCGCTCCCGAAGTTCAACCGGCACATTATCCACTACTCGACGCCGCATTGCCTGCACGTCATCCACAAAGCTTTTACGCTGGCTGGCAGTCCAGACCAAAGGTTCGAGCGCTGCAACATATTGTCGACCCAACTCAATGGCCCCGGTCATTGGTCGCGCCTTGAGCAACGCCTGGAATTCCCACGTATGTGCCCAACGTTTGTAATAGGTCACATGGCTTTCCAACGTACGAACGAGTGCGCCCTGCTTACCTTCCGGCCTGAGCGCAGCATCGACCTCGAAGAAACAACGGCACCCTAATCGTATTAATTCACCAGCTAATCGAGTCGTGCGCGTATCGGCTGGTTCCGCGACAAAAATAACGTCAACATCCGAAATGTAGTTCAATTCTCGCGCGCCACATTTACCCATTGCCAGCACCGCTAGCCGTGCCGGAACCGGTTCCGAACCGTAGACACCTGTCACTGCCACGGCCAATGCTGCTGTGAGCGCCGCATCAGCAAGATTCGTCAGGGCTCCCGAAATAACAGTAAATGGAACAAGCGGTTGACCAGGTCGGCGCGGCGATTCCGGATACGTTCCCGCCAAGTCATGCGCAGCAATCCGCATCAATAATGTTCGATATGTTCGCTTGAGTGCCTGCTCTGCCTCAGCGCCTTGTAACTCCGCACGATACGTTCCAGCCGAACTCAAATGCGAATTCGCAGTATCGGCATCAGCATCCGCAACAGCAAGGTTCGGATCGCTCGTATTTACTAATTCCGCAGGTACAGCCGCGACACAACCAAGCATCTCCTGCATCATTTCCACCGGCGTTGGCAAACCTTTTTGCAATTGTCGCCACAGCTGCGGGTTCGCCACCACATGGTCTCCCAAGGCCGTGGACGCGCCGAGCATTGCAATCAACCGCACACGCAACGCGACGTCGTCACGCAACGCCTGATCCAATTCGGCACGCTCATCGCCCAACGCATGCATTAATCGAACAAGTGTATTTAACGCTAAATCCGGGTTTGCCGCACCGGTAAGGCTCCACAACAGATCAACCGATTCCGGATTTAACCAGCCCAACCACTCTAAATCCTCCTTCGCGTGCGGGCCCTCCAAACTCAGCCCGCCCGGAGTAGGCACCGAACGACGAGTCGAACGCGGTGCGGCCATGCATGCTCCTTTACATTAGTAATCCAAATTAGTACGCAACTCCCACGACGTAATCTGCGCCTGGTAGTCCTGCCACTCGCGCCACTTATTTCGCAAGAAGTATTCAAATACGTGTTCACCCAGGGTTTCGGCCACCAGTTCGGATTGCTCCATTAGGCGCAGCGCCTGGTCCAAACTGCCTGGTAGATCCTCATAACCCAGCGCGCGTCGCTCACGCCGCGTCAAGCGTGAAATATCATCCTCCGCCGGTTCCGAAAGTTCGTACCCATTCCGAATTCCCTGCAACCCGGCCGCCAGGACCACCGAATACGCCAAATATGGGTTGCACGCAGAATCTAAACTTCGAACCTCGATTCGACGCGACGAGACTTTGCCCAGCCGATACGTAGGCACGCGCACCAACGCCGAACTGTTCGAAACGCCCCACGTGGCCGCCGTCGGCGCCTCATTGCCGAACATCAAACGCTTATACGAATTGACCCATTGGTTTGTGACCGCCGTAAACTCCGGCGCATGCCGCAAAATACCCGCAATAAACTGGCGCGCGGTAACCGAAAGCGAGTACTCATCATCGGGGTCATGGAAGGCATTATTGTCGCCTTCGAACAATGAAAAGTGCGTGTGCATCGCACTGCCCGCATGTTCGGTAAACGGCTTCGGCATAAACGTAGACCGAACGCCATTTCTAAGGGCTATCTTTTTCACAAGATAGCGGAAGGTCATCACACTATCCGCCATGGTGAGCGCATCCGCATAGCGCAAATCAATTTCCTGCTGGCCAGGCGCGGTTTCATGATGCGAAAACTCCACCGAAATGCCCATCGATTCCAAGGCATTGATCGCATCGAACCTGAAATGCGGCGCTTTATCCGTGACTGCCTGATCAAAGTACCCACCATTATCGGTGGGAACAGGCGGTCGACCATCAGTATTAAACGACTCCACCAAAAAGAACTCGATTTCCGGGTGCGCAAAACACGTAAAGCCCTCATCAGCTGCGGCTTTCAATTGCCGACGCAACACCTGCCGCGGATCCGCAAACGAAGGCTGCCCATCCGGCATCGTGATATCGCAGAACATACGAGCGATTCCAGTTCCTTCCGGATGCTCAAATGGCATCAATTGAAAGGTAGAAGGATCTGGACGCGCAATGGTGTCAGCCTCCGAAACCCGCGAAAACCCCTCGATGGCCGAGCCGTCGAAACCAATCCCCTCTTCGAATGCACTTTCCAACTCGGCTGGCACAACCGAAACTGATTTCAAATACCCCAAAATATCCGTAAACCACAGGCGTACAAAACGAATATCCCGTTCCTCAATCGTCCGGAGCACAAATTCCTGTTGGCTATTCATGCTTCTCAATCTAATGGAGAAACCCCGCCGCGCGCCGCAACCACCAAGCACAGGTGCCCTAACCGCCCCTACAATAAGGCACCATGGACATCGCCAAAATCACAGCCGACCTCACCAACGCTGTTCGCGGCGGTGTCCCCATAAGCTTATCGACGCTCGCGCAACACCACGGCTACAGCAAATGGCACCTCTCGCGCGAATTCAGGCGCCACACTGGATACAGCATCCGCGAATATATCGAGGCACTCAAAATCCAATGCGGTGTAGAAAATCTAGACGAACACGGTATGAACGTCAGCGACAGCGCCGCCGCCAGCGGCTATGCCAGCCTCGGCACATTCTCCAATACCTTCCACCAACACACCGGACTGAAAGCCAGTTCTTACAACACCGAATCCCGCAGTGCCCTTCACCTACTCACACGAATACTTGATCGAAAAGGCACGTTGTACCACCACGAACCAGTCCCGCATGACGCTGTCGCCGAAAGCACTATCACCATCTCCGCCATCTACCCCAACGACTACCAACCCCACATCACCTGCATCGGCCTCTTCCCCACCGGCATACCGAAAGGACCGCCGATCGTTGGCGCCGCCTTATTCCGCCACACCCAAGTCACACTGCCCCGCATCCCAGCTGGCAACTACTACCTCCTCGCCTGCGACCTTCAATTCACCACGCCCTACAGCCAAGTTGTTCGAGAAAACTTCCGGCAAAAAGTAGACCAGCCTCTGCAGTTCCCTGCCACCTCCGGGCAACACTTCACCCTCCACATGCGGCCCCCAATTCCCGAAGACCCACCCATCACCATGAACTTCCCCGCACTGATTAGCCGCACCATCCAAGCCCGAATCAAACAAAAACACAACCACCGCAATTCGTAATAAACCCGCTTGTCTAGGGAGCAATATGATCAACACCAGTCCCCTCACCACTGGAAAGGATCCCCCGATGTCAAGCTTTCACATCTACCTAGACCTCCCCGGCACAACCGAAGACGCACTCAAGTTCTACGGCACATTGTTTAACGCCGAGTGCTTAGGCAAATACACGTACGCAGACATGGCGGCGATGGGCGTCGAAACGCCGCCAAACATGCAAGGACGCGAACACCTCATCGCACACGCCGGCATCCAACTCCCCAACATGCTCCTCATGAGCACCGACAACCTCGAAGCCGCCCAACCCGGCGCCGCGACCAACGTATTTCTGCACTACACGCCCGAATCCCGCGAAGATGCAGAACGCGTATTCACCGCCCTCGCGCAAAACGGCACCATCGTGCTGCCACTCACCGATTATCCGTGGGGCTACAACGGCCGATGCATCGACCGCTTCGGAGTCGCCTGGGAAGTCATGCTCGGCACCGACGACTGCTAGCTTCTAGGCGATTGCTAGTTGCGAGGCCTGGGTTACGTGATCCGGTTGCGTGACCTGGGGTTTGTCCGGAACTGGCTGG